>NZ_JAMPMC010000005.1:0-317996 GCF_028477945.1 Providencia sp. PROV261
GCGTCCGTAGCTCAGTTGGTTAGAGCACCACCTTGACATGGTGGGGGTCGGTAGTTCGAGTCTACTCGGACGCACCATTCAACGATGTTATTCACTGTTTCTCCCTTGTTTTCTTATCTGCTCCACCGTTTTTGTGACCACCTTCTCGTGTTGCGCAACAGCACCGATAAAATCTTCAATTATTTTGATCTGAAATATCTCTTCACTCAATTTTGCAAAATTTGATTTGTCTCACAGTTTTTTGTTGTCTATAATAATCGCACAAGCTGAAAGGTTTCATCAAAAATAAATCAGTAAGTTAGCTTTAGTGCATTAGGTTACAATCATAATAATTAGCATAAAAAATGTGATCTAATCCACAACATAATTGCATTGAACACCAGACTGTCGCCTATTCTTAATACAATGCGTTGCGCAACAAAACGTATTCATGAATCGACGACAATACCGATTTCCTTTATAACCTTTAGATAGACTGCCATGAAAAAAACGAAAATTGTTTGTACCATCGGTCCAAAAACCGAATCAGAAGAAAAATTGAACCAACTTCTTGATGCAGGCATGAATGTCATGCGTCTCAACTTCTCTCACGGCGACTATGAAGAGCATGGTCAACGTATCAAAAATCTACGTGCAGTCTGTGCGAGAACTGGCAAACAAGCCGCTATCCTGCTTGATACTAAAGGGCCTGAAATCCGCACTATGAAACTTGAGGGCGGTAACGATGTTTCTCTCGTTGCTGGTCAAACTTTTACATTCACTACAGATACCTCAGTTATCGGTAATAAAGACAGAGTTGCTGTAACTTATGCCGGTTTGACCGCAGATCTTAACGCGGGTGATACCGTTTTAGTCGACGACGGTTTAATTGGCATGAAAGTGAAAGATGTCACCGCGACAGAAGTGATCTGTGAAGTCTTGAATAATGGTGATTTAGGTGAGAAAAAAGGCGTTAACCTACCCGGCGTCTCTATTGGTTTACCTGCTCTCGCTGAAAAAGATAAAGAAGACCTGATTTTTGGTTGTGAGCAAGGCGTCGATTTTGTCGCCGCGTCGTTTATCCGTAAACGTTCTGATGTGGAAGAAATCCGTGCTCACCTGAAAAAACACGGTGGCGAAAATATTCAGATCATCTCCAAAATTGAAAACCAAGAAGGTTTGAATAACTTTGATGATATCCTAGAAGCGTCTGATGGTATCATGGTTGCCCGTGGTGACTTGGGTGTTGAGATCCCTGTAGAAGAAGTTATTTTCGCCCAAAAAATGATGATTGAGAAATGTGTTGCTGCACGTAAAGTCGTGATCACCGCAACGCAAATGTTAGATTCAATGATCAAAAACCCACGCCCTACTCGCGCTGAAGCAGGCGACGTGGCAAACGCCATCCTTGATGGTACGGATGCTGTGATGCTTTCAGGTGAAAGTGCTAAAGGCAAATACCCTGTTGAAGCCGTTACTATCATGGCAACGATTTGTGAGCGCACAGATCGCATCATGCCAACCCGTATTGATAACCAAAAACCAGGCCAACGCCTACGTGTCACCGAAGCGGTTTGCCGTGGCGCCGTTGAGATGTCTGAGAAGTTAGACGTTCCACTGATTGTCGTTGCTACTTTCGGCGGTAAATCAGCCAAATCAGTCCGTAAATACTTCCCTACCGCGCCTATTTTAGCGCTAACCACTAACGAAGAAACCGCTCGTCAGTTGTTATTGGTAAAAGGTGTAGTACCAATGATGGTTGGTGGTTTCACATCAACAGATGATTTTTACCGCGAAGGTAAACGTGCAGCTTTAAATAGCGGCTTGGCGAAAGAAGGTGATGCTATTGTGATGGTATCTGGTGCATTAGTTCCAAGCGGAACAACCAATACATCTTCCGTACACGTGCTGTAATTAGCAATAGCTTAAAATCCATAACGTCTTAAGACATCGTTTAGGGCGTAATTAAAACGGGGAGAACTTTGTTTTTCCCGTTTTTGTTTTTTTAAGTCATGTTTCAATAAATGAATGTTTGTCATTCTGCCTGAGCACAATAAATGGTTGCCATTTTCGCTCATCCAACACTTATACTATTAGTCGAATAAGGTAGGATGTTTTGTTTTAACATAAAATGCTTCCGGTAGAGAATATTTTGATTTATGGCGTTATTGCAATCTATTATTCATTTGCTATATTAGACTAATATCTCAAAGAGAGTTTGATTTGATTGAATAATAGCCTTGAGAGTTGAGAATACATTTTTTCTTATTTTTCCTACTGTCTGGCTAAAAGTATTTCTAGCAAAACTGGAAATTAAGTACTAGCATAAGAAAAAGTAAGTACCATTCCTGAACACATTGCGTTGTTCATATGGAATAAGTAGATGTAGAAACAATCTGATATCTATTTTACTGGTCGCTTACTTTGGTATTTTCAAGATAAATCTATCTAGAGGGTAAAATAATGATTCGTACTAAAATTGTTCTGGGCTCTATCGTTCTAGCTTCAGCATTACTGGCGGGTTGTTCTAACAGCACTGAAGTGCAAAAACTCTCTTCAGACGTGCAAACTCTGAATGGTAAAGTTGATCAACTGAGCAACGATGTCCAGACTATTCGCGCTGAAGTTCAAGCTGCACAACAAGAAGCAGCTCGTGCTAACCAACGTCTTGATAACCAAGTTCGTTCTTACAAAAAGTAAGTTTGAATTAGCAACGGTATAACAGTCTACTGTTTTATACCGCATAATCTTATATGTAGAGGGCCTAGATATTAGGCCCTTATTTTTTACCTGTTATTCGTTTTCAGATCCCTGATAGACAGGTTGAGGCTGTGAAATAGTAAACTCATCAATCGGATTCAACGCTGGATATTTACCCTGTTCATTGATGACTTCATCGGTTTGACTGCCACTCACGCTGTACTCCGGTTCATATTGCCTTTCAACCCCCTGCTCCTTGTTAACCCTCACAGGCAACCCTGAACGCCTTGCCAGCTCTTTTTCCACTAATGCTTTATCAATCTCTTCATTTTCAAGGAAACGTTTAAAATCATCAGAGAGCGGTATCGGCATTGTTTGTGGATCATCTGAGGCTTTCTTGGAAAGAGGTTGGTGTACTTCGATGTAATAGCTACCATCGGCTTCTTTTGAATATTTAACCGGTTGATTGATCACTTGCACTCGCGTTCCTTTAGGAACCGTTTTAAACAGAGCTTCAATATCATCTGGGCGTAGACGAATACAGCCTGAGCTAACACGCATACCAATACCAAAATCAGCATTCGTGCCGTGAATTAAATATTCACCTCTGCCATATGCTAAACGTAACGCATAAAGCCCCATTGGGTTGTCTGGTCCTGCGGGTACCACCGCAGGCAAAGTGATCCCTTCTTTGGCATAATTTTTACGAATATTCGCCGTTGGCGTCCATGTGGGATCTTTAATGGATTGGCTCACAGATGTCACCATTTCCGGTGTATCACGCCCTAATTGACCAATTCCGATAGGATAGACCACCACTTCTTTACTACCTTCAGGATAGTAATACAGTCTTAATTCGGCGAGGTTAATAATAATCCCCGTCCGAGGTGTTGCTGGCAATAACATTTGCGTCGGAATAATCAACTCTTTGCCAGCTTCGGGTAAATAAGGATCCGTACCGGGGTTCGCTTCTAGCATCGCCAGTAAACCAATTTGATATTCGCTGGCAATCATTTCTAATGAACGACCATCATTGGGAACAACATAGTGTGTATTTTCCCCGATAAGGCGCGTATTGCTATCTGGTAATGGATAATCCTTCGCTTGTACTGGCGATAGCAATACACTTGCCACAAACAAACTTGCCACAGTTAACGCTTTCTTCATACCGACTCCAGGGAATACCAAACTATGCTCTAATAACTTGAGGGGTAGCTAGGCAGCAAAAAAGCAGCCACGAGAAATTCAAATGGAGCTTAGCCACAACTCGACGATTCGAAGCGGATAGACATCGCTTCTCATTCAAGATGTACATAATAGCAACTATATTGCTTATCTTTAATACCCGTTGAATATTTTGTAAGTAGTAATCGTTATATCATTGATGAAACAATGAGTTAAGCTAAATCGAAGAGTTAATCATGAATACAAGGGATGGCTGCTCAGAACAGTTCAAAAAAACAAGCAGGGAAATAGTATTCCCCGCGAGATAATTATTGTAGCTGTGTTGCTCGGGAAAGGATTGTCCGGATCATCGCATTAAGGCCCTGAGTACGCGACGGCGTCAAATGCTGCTCCAAAGCAAGTTGAGCGAAAAATGATTTGACATCTACTGACAAGATCTGCTCAGCCGTTTTCCCCTGAAAAAGAATAATGACTATTGCAACTAACCCTTTCACGATCGCCGCGTCACTATCACCAGCAAAACAAATGCTACCATCTGGCTGTTTTTGCATATCTATCCAGACTTGGCTTTGACAACCTGCAATCAAGTTACTATCGCTACGTTGTTGCTCTGTTAATGGCGTTAAGCGCCCACCAAGCTCTATCATGTATAGATAACGCTCTTCCCAGTCTTGGCAACGTGCAAAATTCCGTAGCAATTTATGTTCATCGGGTAAAGCTGGCATACTTCTTTCCTTAATTAATCACAAATGTCTCTAAGGTTAGTCAACCTGATTCGTTTTCTCTGCTGATTAGCAAATCGTTCAGTTAATAGGAGCAGGGTTAATAAATGAAAAAGCCAATAACATATTGGCTTTTTCAGTCAATGATAACAAAAACAATCAGGCTTTAACGCCTAGCCTAACAATTTTTTAATGCGCTGTAATGCATTGAATAAGGAATCTATCTCTTCTTTGGTCGTATAGATACCTACCGAAGCGCGACACATTGCAGGAACATTATAGCGGTCCATCAATGGTAATGCACAATGGTGCCCAGTACGGATAGCAATACCATATTGATCTAAAAAAGAGCCAACATCGTAAGCATGATGTGTGCCGAGGTTAAATGCGATCACCCCTTCACGTTGATCGTTACCGTATAGGGTTAATGAGGGAATTTCTTTTAATTTTTTAGAAGCATAGGACATCACTTCCTTTTCATAAGCAAAGGCTTCTGCTCTCCCTAACGCATTGAGATAATCAAAGGCCGCCCCTAAGCCAATAATGGCGCTAACATTGGGGGTTCCTGCTTCAAAACGCCATGGCGCATCCGCATAAGTGATCCCGTTTTTAAGACTGACATGGCGGATCATTGCTCCCCCCCCTTCCCACGGAGGCATCTTATCTAAAAGTGATTTTTTGCCATACAGAATGCCAATCCCTGTCGGCCCATACAGTTTATGCCCTGAGAAAGTATAAAAATCACAGTCTAACTCTTGCACATCAACAACACTGTGCATCGCACCTTGAGCGCCATCGACTAGCACATACAACTCAGCCCCACAATTAGCCGCTAAAGCCCTCGCTTGCTGAATAATCTCTTTAACGGGGTTAACGGTGCCTAGCACATTAGAGATGTGAGTAAAGCTCAATAACCGTGTTTTGGCATCAATGAGTTCACCAAGTTGCGTTAACAGTAACCGCCCATCATCACTAACAGGAATGACCCGAATTTCAAAGCCTATAGATTCGGCTAATATGTACCAAGGTACGATGTTGGCGTGGTGTTCCATCTCAGTAATGACAATATTATCGCCTTTACCGATAAATGTTCGCCCGAAGGTATTGGCAACAAGGTTGATTGCTTCGGTTGTGCCTTTAACAAAAACTATTTCTTCTGCTGAAGAGGCATGAATAAAATCGGCCGCTTTTTGGCGTACCTCTTCCATCATGCTTGTCGCTTGCGCGCTGAGGGTATGTATCCCACGATGTACCGCAGCATATTGATGCAACGTAAACTCGCTCTCTTTTTCAATCACTTGCAGAGGCTTCTGTGCGCTTGCTGCACTATCAAGATAGACCAAAGGATGATTATTCACACTTTGGGATAAGGCAGGAAAATCCTGCCTAACTGCTGTTACGTTGTATGTCATACGCGTATTAGACCTCTGCTAAGCGTTGGCGAATATTCGCCATGACGGCTTGTTTGAGTTCTTCATTTTCAATCGACTCAGTCAACTCCGCTGCAAAAGCAATGATAATCATATGTTTTGCGGCTTTGCCATCAATCCCTCTGGAGCGCAGGTAAAATAACTGCTCATCATCAATACGGCCTACCGTTGCACCATGCCCACACTTCACATCATCAGCATAAATTTCTAGCTGAGGCTTAGTGTCAACTTCGGCTTTATCACCCAATAATAACGTGTGATTGCTCATTTGACCGTCTGTTTTTAAGGCATTTGGCGCCACTTTGATCATGCCATTGAACACGGCTTTACTTCCGTCCATGGCAATGACTTTATGTAATTGCCGGCTTTCACACTGACCTACATTGTGTTCAAGGTAAGTCCGAGTATCGACAATTTCACTGTCTTTTGGCAATAACAAGCTATTGAGTGAAAAATACCCATTTTCACCCATCAGTTGTGCGCTCGTATGATGGCGCGTTAGTGCTCCACCCAGCAAAAAGCTGCTGCTTAATACTTGGCTATCGCGACCAACCACGATGTCATTATGAGCAAAATGCTGAGCCACATTGTTTTCGTTATTCAGTTTGAAGTGCTGATATTGCGCATTATCCCCCACTTCAACTGTTAAACGGCCCCCAGTAAAATGGGCTTTATCGTTAAAACTGACAAAATGCTCGATCACTTGCGCTTTGCTGTTTGCATCTAACGTGATGTGATAGCGATATTGGCTAGTATTCACCGTATCGCCATCACTACCGCTGGATATATTCAGTAGATAAAGGGGCTTTTGTGCAATTTGATTTGCACCTAGGTGAATAACAATTGGCTGTTGAGCAAGACTTTCCGTTAAATGCAAAAAGATCTCACTATTAACCGCATCGGGCAGCATATCTTGGCTATCTAATAGCGCAACTTGAAATGGCCCCATATCGATAGAGCTAAGTGTTGAGCTATAGCGGCCATCAACAAGTACGATTCGATAGGCATCAATCGGAAGCGCTAAAGCTTCACACGCTTTTTCGTCAAGATCTTGTTCTGCAAAACGATAATGTGTATTCAATACCGAATGCAACGGCGTATAGTGCCAATCTTCATGACGAAAAACCGGTAAACCGACTTGTTTAGCTTTTTCCCAATGTGCCGCCGCATGATGCGATTTCGCCCCAGAGCGTTGCTCAAAAAGTGTTGCAAAACGCGCCATCGCTTGCTCATTTAATGCAGCTACCTGAGCACGTTTTCCTGCTCTTTCACTGTTGGTCAATAAGCCAGCCATAACCTTGCTCCTCCAGTTTTTTCGCCAAGCTGAAATCACCTGATTTGATGATTTTCCCCTGATACAGCACATGCACAAAATCAGGTTTGACGTAATCCAGAATGCGCTGGTAATGCGTCACAATGATAAATGAACGGTCTGGAGAGCGCAGTGAATTGACACCATTGGCAACGGTTTTCAGTGCATCAATATCTAACCCTGAGTCAGTTTCATCTAAGATGCAGAGTTCTGGCTCAAGAGCAGCCATTTGCAGAATATCATTACGTTTTTTTTCACCGCCGGAGAAGCCCACGTTAACAGAGCGTGTCAATAAATCTTGAGGCATCTCCAGTAAGTTAATTTTATCTTCAATAAAATCTTGGAAATCAAAACGATCTAAAGGTTCTTGCTGACGATATTCACGAACCGCATTGACGGCCGTTTGGAGGAAGAATTGGTTACTCACCCCTGGAATTTCTACTGGGTATTGGAAGGCTAAGAAGATACCCTCACCAGCTCGCTCTTCTGGGTCCAACTCTAGCAAATCTTTACCTTTGAAAATGACTTCGCCACTGTCGATGTCATACTCTTCACGACCAGCGAGTGTTGCAGATAACGTACTTTTACCTGAACCATTCGGACCCATAATGGCGTGAACCTCACCCGGTTTCACTTCCAATGATAAGCCCTTTAATATTTCATTGCCTTCTACACTTACATGTAAATTTTTAACACTTAACATATCAACATGCCTTTAGCGCTTTTGCGCATATAAACCTGATTGTGATCAGCCCACACTGTGCTCTAGGCTGATTGCCAGCAATTTCTGTGCTTCTACCGCAAACTCTAACGGAAGTTCCGAGAAAACGTCTTTACAGAAACCATTTACGATCATTGAAATCGCATCATCTTCACTAATTCCACGCTGTAAGCAGTAAAAAAGCTGATCTTCGCCAATGCGAGAAGTGGTCGCCTCATGTTCTAGCTGAGCGGTGTTATTTTTGACTTCAACGTAAGGGAATGTGTGTGCTCCACACTGAGTACCAATAAGCATCGAGTCACATTGAGTGAAATTGCGTGCATTATGTGCGCTTGGTAAGATTTTCACTAAGCCGCGATAGCTATTTTGGCTTTTACCCGCTGAGATACCTTTAGAGATGATCGTCGAACGCGTATTTTTACCAATATGGATCATTTTAGTGCCGGTATCGGCTTGCTGGTTACCGTTTGTCAGTGCCACAGAGAAAAACTCACCAACCGAGTTATCCCCTTTTAAGATAACACTTGGGTATTTCCAGGTGATCGCAGAACCCGTTTCAGATTGAGTCCATGACATTTTCGAATTCTCACCTTCGCACAGCGCACGCTTAGTCACAAAGTTAAGAATACCACCTGCTTCACTGTCGCCACCGGAGAACCAGTTTTGAACCGTTGAATATTTCACTTCTGCATCTTTATGGATGATGACTTCGACGACCGCAGCATGTAACTGATAGCTATCACGGACAGGTGCTGAACAGCCCTCAATGTAGCTGACATAGCTTCCTTCGTCGGCGATCAAAATCGTCCGTTCAAATTGCCCTGTTTTTGCAGCATTAATACGGAAGTAAGTGGAAAGCTCCATCGGACAACGTACCCCTTTCGGGATATACACAAAAGTGCCATCCGATGCCACCGCCGCATTGAGCGCAGCAAAGAAGTTATCGTGACTAGAAACGACAGTGCCAAGGTATTTTTGCACCAACTCAGGGTACTCTTGGATAGCTTCACTGAATGAACAGAAAATAATGCCGTGTTTAGCAAGATCATCACGATATGTTGTAGAAACAGATACTGAGTCAAAAATAGCATCGACCGCCACGGCCTTCCCTTCACGAACAGGAACACCGAGTTGGTTGAAGGCCTCTTCAACTTCAGCCGTTAGATAATTATTGGTTTCTGTAACACCAGTTCCTTGCTTCGCACCGGATTGTGACCCGCAACTGTCATCACAAGAACCACAAGATGGCGCTGAGTAATAGCTGTAGTCTTGATAATCTAAATTTGGATAATGGGCTTTTAACCAGTGTGGCTCTTCCATTCCTTTCCAGTGATGATAGGCATCAAGGCGGAATTTTAGCATCCACTCTGGCTCATTACGTTTTGCAGAAATCGCTCGGACAACATCTTCGTTGATCCCTTTAGCCATTTCATCTGTGGCGACATTCGTAAAAAAGCCTTCTTTATAACGCTGGTCATTTAGCCAGCTTTGAACTTCATCGCCAATTTCTACATTGCTCTGAGACATAATCTGACTTCACATATTAAACACCGAAGCTTTCACCACACCCACAGGCATGTTGCGCTTTCGGATTATTGAATTTAAATATCCGATTAAGCCCTTCTTGGACATAATCGACAACTGTACCATCGATAAATGGCATGGCTTCTTTAGGTACATACAGACGTGCACCATCATGTTCAAAGAGTAAATGATCCTCTGTTGGGTTCTCGATCATCTCGAAAACATAGCCAAAGCCAGCGCATCCAGACTGTTTAACACCCAGCGAAAGCCCTTTAGTTTCAGGATTTTGCTCCATCAATTTTTTGATTTGTTTCGCCGCGCTATCAGTTAGGCTGACACCTTGCCAATTCGTTTCGTCTATAGAAAAAGTTTCTACGCTGTCATTCACATTTGCAGTCATATTGACCCCACAATTCTCATGGCTTTTCAGCCAGTTATCAGGAGATTAACTCCGTTTATCCTATGGTAACGATAACCTTTGTCACTTCAACCATTTGTTTTGAAAGGTTATACCTATTCTAGCTCATTTTTTACGCATTTTGCGCTTATTTATACGCCATCGCGTGTAAAAATGTACACTAACTCATTAAAATATAACGATTAAAAAAAGTTACATTTTTTTTAATATTATGTACTCATCAATACACTTAAATGGCACAAATTAATAAAGATACATTTATTATACAACTTAATCGGCAAGACAAAAATTGAAATTCTGATGAAATTGTTGAAGGAACCTCAACCCTATTCGAGTTGAGGTTAATGGGTATCAATCGGAGAGTACCGCGGTCGTTAAACGAGAAGTACAACACAGTTGCCCTTTCTCATTGAAAATATCAATATTCCATACCTGCTGGCGGCGCCCTAGGTGAACAGGCTTACAAACGCCTTTCACTACACCTTGGGTTGCCGAACGAATGTGATTAGCATTAATTTCAAGGCCAACAACACGTTGTTCCCCTTCACTGCATAGGTAACCTGCTATTGAGCCTAATGATTCCGCCAGCACAACAGAAGCGCCCCCATGTAATAAACCAAATGGCTGTTTTGTTCGTTGGTCGACTGGCATAGTGCCTTCAAGGTAATCATCACCATACCCCGTGATCTCAATACCTAGATGGCCTAACATACAGCCTTTGGCCATTTCTGCCATGTGGTCAAGCGTAAATTTACGTCTCCAAATCATTCAACTATCTCCAATAACGCCTGTATAGGGTGTTTTATTTGTGTATTTTCCATACGTTTTACTTGGCTGCGACATGAATACCCTGTGCTTAAACAACGCTCTTTGGGTAATTTCTCTATCGCGGGTTTCCACGATAAATTATAGATACCTTTCGAGTTTTTGATATTCGCCACTTCATGACCATAAGTCCCAGCCATACCACAACACCCTACACTGATGTTTTTAAGCTCTTGACCATAACGTTTAAACAAATTTGCCCACTGAGTCGCACTATTTGGCAATGCGGTTGTTTCCGTGCAATGACCAAAGAAATACCATGGGGCAGACGACACCTGACGATGCTCGGTAGGCTCAGGCAATGTCACTAGCCACTCATGAGCAAGTTGTACGGTAAAACGGCACTGCTGCACCCCTAAAATCTCACGGTATTCATCGCGATAACACAACACTAATGCAGGATCGACACCAACCATAGGTAACTCTAATTTGGCGACCCGATTTAGAAAATCAGCGGTTTTCTGCGCTGTTTTGGCAAAGCGAGCAAGGAACCCTTTGACATGTTGCGCCTTACCATTCGGTGAAAATGGTAATAAAACAGGTTTAAAGCCCAATTTTTCGATTAATTTGACAAAATCCGCCACGACTTTTGCATCGTAATAACTGGTGAATGGGTCCTGTACTACCAACACATGGTTTTCACGTTGTGCAGGAGACATCGACTCTAACTGCTCCAGCGTCACTGTCATCGCCGCATGCCCTGATAGCTCTTGCTTTAAGGTAGGTTGAGAAAACAGCGGGAGATCGACCATTCCAATCGTCTGCTCACTTAATTTCTGTACCCATGGCTGACGTAAGAAAAAGTTAAATACACCCGGCGCTTTCGACATCAAGGGGGCGCTATTTTCCACTCCCGCCACAATATGATCCCGCACAGGCCTTAAATATCGGCTGTGATATAGCGCTAAAAATTTGGCTCTAAATGAAGGCACATCGATTTTGATCGGGCATTGTGTTGAGCAAGCTTTACAAGCTAAGCACCCAGACATCGCGGCTTTAACTTCATGAGAAAAGTCATAATCCCCTTTTTTCGCCTGCCATGTATTGCGTGTTTTCTCAATCAAGCCGCGTAGTGATGGACGGTTTTCTTGTATTCCTTTTTCTAAGCTTTCTGGCGTGACGCCTTGGTTAGAAAGAAGCCGTAACCATTCACGAACGAGGGTCGCACGCCCTTTTGGCGAATGGATCCGCTGTCCACTTATTTTCATTGATGGACACATAGGGCTTTTCACATCAAAGTTAAAACATAGCCCATTACCGTTACACTCCATCGCCCCACGGAACGTTTGGCGTACCTGTACAGGTATTTGGCGATCATAGGTGCCTCGCTTAACTGCATCCACCTGTTTCATTGGCGCATCAATACCGGCTGGCGGACAGATTTTACCTGGATTCAGACGGTTATCAGGGTCAAAAGCGGCTTTGATATTCCGTAACTCGTTATACAACACTTCACCGAAAAACGCCGGGCTATATTGAGCGCGGAACCCTTTACCGTGCTCCCCCCATAATAACCCGCCATATTTGGCAGTCAGCGCGACAATGTCATCTGAAATTTGCTTCATCAACACTTCTTGTTGCGGGTCACACATATCTAAAGCAGGACGTACGTGTAAAACCCCCGCATCCACATGCCCAAACATCCCGTAATTCAGATTGTGGCTATCCAGCAGTGCTCTAAACTCTACTATGTAATCCGCTAGGTGTTCAGGTGGTACGCAGGTATCTTCAACAAATGGGATCGGTTTAGCAGCCCCTTTACTATTTCCTAATAAACCAACCGCTTTTTTACGCATATTGTAAATACGGTTGATGTCATCCAAATCATGACAGACTTGATAGCCAATCACACCCGCTTGATGACTTGCCATTAACTCATCTAAACGCTGGCACAGGCTCGTGGTTAAGTGATTGATTTCGTCCTCATCATCCCCACTAAATTCAACAATATTAAGGCCCAGCATCTCTTTGTTTGGTACATCGGTGATTAATGCTTTCACGGAATGCCAAACGATATCTTCCCGTGCTAAATTCAGTACTTTTGAATCGACGGTTTCGACAGACAGAGCTTTTGCCTGCACCATAAACGGCGCATTACGTAGTGCAGATTCAAAAGAGTCATATTTAACGTTCACCAAACGGCGTACTTTTGGTAAAGGGGTGATATCCAACGTGGCTTCGGTAATAAAAGCCAGTGAACCTTCCGACCCCGTTAAAATACGCGTCAGGTCGAATTCACTAAGGTCATCATTAAACACATGACGTAAATCATAGCCCGTTAAAAAACGGTTCAATTTTGGAAACTTTTCTTCAATCAAAGGGCGCTGCTCTAAACAGCGTTCAAGTACGGTTTTGTAGATACGCCCTGTGACAGAATCCTCTGACGCAATCGTTTGGGCGAGTGCGATAGGCATAGCGCGTGTTTCAAGGCATTCCCCTCCCAGCAAAACCGCTTTAACACCCAGCACGTGATCTGAGGTTTTACCGTACACCAAAGAGCCTTGCCCCGATGCATCGGTATTGATCATCCCCCCTAATGTGGCTCGGTTACTGGTGGACAACTCAGGTGAGAAAAAATAGCCATAGGGTTTGAGAAATTGGTTTAGTTGATCTTTCACCACACCCGCTTCTACTTTAACCCAGCCCTGTTCAGGGTTAATTTCTAGAATGCGGTTCATATAACGTGACATATCAACCACAATCCCTTCGGTCAATGATTGACCATTCGTTCCTGTGCCACCACCTCGTGGGGTGAAGGTTAATTCTCTGAATTTTTCTAACCCGGCAACACGGGTTATAATTTGGACATCCGCACTCGAACGAGGAAATACCACCGCCTGAGGTAATAATTGATAAATGCTATTATCGGTCGCCATCGATAAGCGTTCCGCATAGCTAGTGCCATTATCGCCTGTAAAGCCATGTGCCTGTAGTTGGTGCAGAAATTCAATAACTAGTTTACTTAAATGAGGTGCTTCAGTTATACGCGGGATCATTATTAACGATGACTCTTGTTGTTTAGTGTTCGCATTACTCGTTATGTACTATCTTTATTTTAAGTAGCACAATAGTGCCTGATTGGTTTACGGAGCTTCCCCCTGCAAAACCCGTTTTCCTTAAAGAAGGTACAACCGCTGATGACATTGTCAGTGATGGAACCATATCACAATATTGTTTTTTTTGATCGTGAAAAAGAAATTACGTTATTTTCACCTGAAAAAATGGCTCACTTGCAGTGTTTTTATTTGTTAAGGATTAGGCATTAATGGAAAAATCGCAAAAACGTCTCGACTTACCCAAACTTATTTTTGGCTTCGCATTTATCATTTTAATGATAGCGGCCTGTTTTTGGGTACTGAACCCGTTTATTCTTGGTTTTGTATGGGCTGGTATGATGGTGATAGCAACATGGCCACTACTCCTACGCCTTGAAGCAAGGTTGTGGAACAAGCGTTGGTTGGCGGCTTTAGTCATGGTCTCCTTAATACTTTTACTATTCGTTATACCGCTGGGTATTCTTATTGGCAGTATTATTCAAAATAGCACTCCGCTAATTGAACTCGCTAAGTCACCT
The DNA here is from genome assembly GCF_028477945.1 of Providencia sp. PROV261. Taxonomy (NCBI): domain Bacteria; kingdom Pseudomonadati; phylum Pseudomonadota; class Gammaproteobacteria; order Enterobacterales; family Morganellaceae; genus Providencia; species Providencia sp. PROV261. Next base: position 14,391 of record NZ_JAMPMC010000005.1, read on the forward strand.
AACAGTTTGCGCTTGCCTGATCTAGAATGGCTTAACAGCGTCCCTTTCGTTGGTGAAAAAATTTATTACGCTTGGCATAGTTTGGTTGCCAGTGGCGGTAATGCACTGTTAGCCAAAGTCCAACCCTATTTAGGACAAGCTGCTGGTTGGTTCCTCGCACAAGCCATCAATGCCGGCCGTTTTATGTTCCATCTCGCCTTAATGTTGCTATTTAGCGGTTTACTCTACCTTAAAGGCGAATCTGTGATGTTAGGTATCCGTCATTTTGCCGTTCGATTAGCAGGGATACGTGGCGATGCAGCGGTAGTCTTAGCCGCACAGTCAATCCGCGCCGTTGCATTAGGTGTCGTCGTCACCGCCCTTATTCAAGCTATTGTTGGCGGTGTAGGGCTTGCCTTATCGGGTATCAGCTATGCGGCTATCTTAACCGTTCTCCTCTTTATCTGCTGCGTTGCTCAGCTTGGCCCGCTACTGATTATGGTACCATCCGTCATTTGGCTATTCTGGACAGGGGATACAACATGGGCAATCATCCTCGCTGTTTGGGCTGCTGTTGTCGCAACTATGGATGGCGTTTTACGTCCATGGCTGATCAAAATGGGGGCTGACTTGCCGATGGTGCTCATACTTGTTGGGGTTATCGGTGGTATCCTCTCCTTTGGTATGATTGGTTTGTTTATAGGTCCGGTCGTACTTGCGGTGTCATACAGTCTATTAAAAGCCTGGATGAATGAGGTCGCCATACCAAATGAAAACCTTGAAGAAACAGAAAAGTTTCTCGAAGAAGAGTTTATGAGTAAAAAATAAATTTACTTTAAACTAACCAACAGTATGCTCTCTATTAAGCATACTGTTGGATTATCGATTATGTTCATTAATATTTAGAAACAATATTTAACAGACTAATGTTAGTATTCAAGCTCATTTGTGATATTATCTTTTTCGTTGAAACGAATTCTCTTTATGATACAGCGACTAATAAATATATTAAGAGTGTTCTTAGTGATTATAATTTTTAATTAATTTATTATCTTCACATCGAATTACGTTTTGATTAATACGAATCTCAATATCATGCTTATTTAATTTAATGCGTGATTATCCCAATAGAATTGCTGTGTGTAGTCTTTGCCTGTCAGCCCATGATAGGCTTTTTTTTTTTATTTTTTTCTCAACATGAATTTTGTTCATCATCCTAGGCCTCGCCGGCTGGCCTGCAACTAAGGCAATGACTTCATCTTTTATTACTCCCATTTTGAGTAAGTAATATCACCTTATAATTCTTTATATAGTTATTTATATAGCATCACTTATTGATTTAACTCAAAATGATTAACACTAATGGATCGGTTTATTAACTTTCTAATATTACTTAATCCGTGTAAACACCTATTAATTCTCATCCAGTATTTAAATTTACTTATATTAGATATTAATTAATAACTGATAGCTTCTATTGAAGTTGACAATCGGTATATTCAATTTGATTTATAAAAAAAGCCGACAATTATAATTGTCGGCTTGAGACTCTCGTCTTAAATAATAGATTAATTCATTATGAATCAGCTAATTTTAACCAAGTTTGTACAACGGTATCTGGGTTAAGAGAAAGACTATCTATTCCCTCTTCAACTAACCATTGCGCAAAATCTTGATGATCCGATGGGCCTTGACCACAAATACCGACATATTTGTTTTGACGTTTAGCCGCTTGAATCGCCATCGATAACATGGCTTTTACGGCATCATTGCGTTCATCAAATAGTTCAGAAACGACTCCAGAATCCCTATCTAAACCTAAGGTCAATTGGGTCATATCGTTAGAACCAATAGAGAAGCCATCAAAATGTTCAAGGAATTGGTCTGCCAGTAATGCGTTTGATGGGATCTCACACATCATAATGACTTTCAAGCCGTTTTCACCACGTTTGAGGTCATGCTTCGCTAATTCAGCCACTACGGCTTCCGCCTGAGCGACAGTCCGCACAAATGGGATCATCACTTCAACGTTTGTTAGCCCCATCTCATTACGTACCCGCTTAACGGCTTCACACTCAAGAGCGAAACAATCTCGGAAGCTATCTGAGACATAGCGCCCTGCTCCACGGAAACCTAACATTGGGTTCTCTTCTTCCGGCTCATAAATATCCCCACCGACAAGGTTGGCATACTCATTAGATTTAAAGTCAGAAAGACGCACGATAACCCGTTTTGGCCAGAATGCTGCCGCTAACGTCGAAATCCCTTCAGTCAACTTACCAACATAGAATTCAATGGGATCATCATAACCTGCCATCATGGTGCGAATTTCATTTTGTAGCTCAGGAGTTTGTGAATCGAACTCCAGTAAAGCTCTTGGGTGAACACCAATCATTCGGTTAATAATGAATTCTAACCTCGCTAAGCCAACCCCTTCGTTTGGTAAACAGGCAAAATCAAATGCACGATCTGGGTTACCCACGTTCATCATGATCTTGACATCAAGCGCTGGCATTTCGTCAACGGCGGAGCTATGAATTTCAAATCCTAGCTCACCTTCATAGACAAACCCTGTATCCCCTTCAGCACAGGAAACAGTCACCTGACTATTTTCCAGCAGGCGCTCTGTCGCATCACCGCAACCGACCACAGCGGGGATACCCAATTCGCGGGCAATAATCGCCGCATGGCAGGTACGACCGCCACGATTGGTCACAATCGCAGCCGCTTTTTTCATGATAGGCTCCCAATCTGGGTCTGTCATATCAGTAACGAGTACGTCGCCAGCTTGGATCCTATCCATCTCATTTAAGTTATGGATCACTTTAACATGGCCTGAACCGATACGATGCCCGATAGCACGCCCTTCAACCAACACATTCCCTTGTTGTTTTAATTGGTAACGTTCCATCACTTGTTGATTCGAGCGAACGGTTTCTGGGCGAGCCTGAACAATGTACAGACGCCCATTATGACCATCTTTAGCCCATTCGATATCCATTGGGCGACCATAATGTTTTTCAATCTGTAATGCTTGGCGCGCCAGCTCTTCAACTTCGTGATCAGTCAAAGAGAAACGATTGCGTAGTGCTTCTGGCACATCTTCAATCTGTACTTGCTTACCGTGCTCTTGACTGTTCGCATAAACCATTTGTAATTTTTTCGAGCCAAGAGTACGACGCACAATAGCTGGACGATTATTCAGCAAGGTGGGTTTATGCACATAAAACTCATCTGGGTTTACTGCCCCTTGCACAACCATCTCGCCTAAGCCATAAGCTGAGGTGATGAAGACGACTTGGTCGAACCCTGATTCAGTATCAATGGTGAACATCACGCCAGAAGATGCTAAATCTGAGCGCACCATTCTTTGAACACCCGCGGAGAGTGCCACTCCACGGTGGTCATAGCCTTGGTGGACACGATATGAAATCGCGCGGTCATTAAATAAGGAAGCGAATACGTGTTTAATAGCAACCAATACAGCATCGATGCCTTGAACGTTCAAGAAAGTCTCTTGCTGCCCTGCGAATGAAGCATCAGGCATGTCCTCTGCTGTTGCAGATGAACGTACAGCAAACGAGGCATCTTTTTCACCTTCAGACAGTGTTTGGTATGCCGCACGAATATCACTTTCTAACTGTGGTGTAAAAGGGGTGTCGATAACCCATTGACGGATCTTTTCCCCCGCCGCAGCGAGTTGATTAACATCATCAATATCCGTTTCATCTAGCAGCTGATAAATGCGCTGATTCACGCCGCTCTGCTCAAGAAAATCATTAAACGCCTGTGCGGTTGTCGCAAATCCGTTAGGTACGGATACACCAAGATCGGACAGGTTGGTAATCATTTCACCGAGCGAGGCATTTTTGCCGCCAACACGGTCAACATCATTCATCCCTAATTGGTTATACCAAAGTACATTACACGGAGTGAGGCCATTTGTGGACATTGAAAGCGATCCTTTATCTTTATCTAGCAATTTAGTGACAAGGTACAAATCGTAAAAAATCTCATTGGCGATAATTCGCCTCACGAAATAGACTAGCACAGACAATATCTGAATATAGACTGGTGAATCGTTCCAACTAGCAAGAAAAAATTTTTGTTCTAAAAATTGTTCAAATATTGGCTATACTTTCCCCTATAAACTATTTTTTAAACTTTAATCAAATATAATATCTCTCTAAAACCAACGAAAAATACAACAAAAGACACTATATATGAGCGAAATAACCGCAACTAATCATAAAACAAACCTCACAGAACGAACTGTTTTTTTTATTTCAGATGGAACCGCAATAACCGCAGAAACGCTAGGACATGCTGTTTTGTCGCAATTTCCCTTAGTTTTCAATTCCTATACGCTACCTTTTGTCACCACAGAAGCACGTGCGCAGGAAATAAAACAGAAAATTGATACGATTTATCAAGAGACTCAAAACCGTCCACTGGTGTTCTATTCCATCATTTCCCCCTCCGTAAAAAAAATTATTACCGACAGCGCCGGTTTTTGTCAGGATATTGTGCAAACCTTGGTTGCCCCTATTCAGCAAGAAGTGGGGTTAGAGCCTGAGCCTAAACTCAACCGTACCCATGGCTTATCGCTACAGAATATCAATCAATATGATGCTCGCATTGCTGCTATCGAATACACATTAGCCCATGATGACGGTATTTCCTTGCGCAATCTAGACCAAGCACAAGTGATTTTGTTAGGCGTCTCCCGTTGTGGTAAAACCCCTACCAGCCTCTATTTAGCCATGCAATTTGGTATTCAAGCCGCTAACTATCCATTTACGGCAGACGATATGGATAACTTGCAGTTACCCGCTGCACTACGCCCTTATACGCATAAATTATTTGGTTTGACGATAAGCCCGGAAAGACTAGCCGCTATTCGTGAAGAGCGACGTGAAAACAGCCGCTATGCATCATTACGTCAATGCCGCATTGAAATTGCTGAGGTCGAGGCACTATTTAGACAAAACAAGATCAACTATCTCAATACAACCAATTACTCAGTAGAGGAAATTTCTGCCAAAGTCATTGACACGATGGGGCTAAAACGGCGTATCTTTTAGTCGAAATGTATTTTTTAAAAAATCTTTCATTCAATCTCACGTTGTAGGTTGAATTCGAGCCATTTTCGTTTATTGTGATCCTAATCACTGATACGGCTCTGCCTATTAAAGCTTTTGAGAAGAAAGAATGCAAAAAACTGACGAACTACGTACTCAGCGTGTGGATAGCTTAATTACCCCACAGACACTCGCTGACGAATTTCCTATTTCTGAGAAAGTGGCTGAAAACGTGACAGCGTCACGTAAACGGATAGAGAAAATTTTATCGGGGGAAGATCCCCGTTTATTGGTTATTGTTGGCCCATGCTCTATTCATGATATTGATGCGGCTCTGGAATATGCTAATCGGCTGAATGTCTTACGTGAACGCTATCAAGACCGTCTTGAAATCGTTATGCGTACCTACTTTGAAAAACCCCGTACCGTTGTAGGTTGGAAAGGCCTGATCTCCGATCCTAATTTAGATAACTCTTGCCAAGTCAATACGGGGATACGGCTCGCCCGCAAATTACTTATTGATGTCAATCAGCTTGGGCTACCTACCGCAACAGAATTTCTCGATATGGTCACAGGGCAATATATTGCTGATTTGATCAGTTGGGGAGCGATTGGCGCAAGAACAACAGAAAGCCAAATCCATCGAGAAATGGCATCGGCACTCTCTTGCCCTGTTGGTTTTAAAAATGGTACTGATGGCAATATCCGCATTGCTATCGATGCCATCCGCGCAGCCAGCGCCCAACATATGTTTTTATCGCCCGATAAAAGTGGCCAAATGACCATCTACCAAACCAGTGGTAACCCACATGGTCATATTATTATGCGTGGTGGAAAGCAGCCTAACTACTCTGCCGGAGATATTGCAGCGGCTTGTGATAAGCTACGTGAATTTGAATTAGCTGAACATTTAGTCGTTGATTTTAGCCATGGTAACTGCCAAAAAATCCACCGTCGCCAACTTGAAGTCGCCCGCGATATTGCCGAGCAAATCAAAGGCGGTTCGACCGCAATTAGTGGTGTAATGGCTGAAAGCTTCTTACTTGAAGGCACTCAAAAAATTATTGCAGGTCAACCTCTAACTTACGGGCAATCCATCACAGACCCCTGTTTAGGCTGGGATGATACCGAGCAACTCATTGATATCTTGGTCCAAGCAGTAGAAAGCCGCTTTAAATAAGCTGACATTTTATTCCCCCACCGACTCTTTCACTCTCTCTGATAGGAAAGAGTCGAGTTCCTTTCCGCATAAATATTCACCAAATATTGACCTAAATCGATAAGCAACTCATGCATTGTAGTGATTTTGTCATCTAAATGTAAAAACCCCTTGATGTTACTTAGCAACTTAAAGATAATGATTCTCACTCTTAGTTTTATTATCAATTGGGCCAAATATGACTGATAACATCACTAAACCACCTATTGAAAATATCGCCAACTCAACCCTTCCGCCCGTAAAAGTTGACGTTATAGATAGTCATCAATTATTAGGCTCTGAAGGTAAATTAGCGATCCAACATCGCGGCGAGATATACCAGTTAAGGCAGACTCGTGCTGGTAAACTGATTTTAACCAAATAGTTTTTATTCAAAATTTATTCACAGCAAGCCACCCAGATCTTGTATCAAGGCAGCCAGCGATATTCACCACATAAGGAAAGGATTTCCTATGGAGTTTAAACTGATGTCTGTTACACCCACCATATCGTTAAATGGATCAAAAATAACCGTTTCCGCACTTGCGACAACACTCGCTATTTCAGGATTTAGCGCGGTTGCAACAGCAAAAAAGACGATAGGTGATACTGTTCATGTTACGACCCACCCTTTTCATCACGAAAATATTGCGGTGGCCGAGCAAGTCGATGTCATTGATGCTCAATCCCCTGAATATCAATCAGTAAGCTCTGCCTTAGATTTATTAAAAGGCCAACCCGGTATTTTTGTTTCTGGTACTGGTGGAACCTACGGTCAAGAGGTTCATCTACGTGGCTATGATTCTCGTGGTGTAAAAATCACAGTGGATAACGTCACTCAAGATTTTAATTCTGGGTTATACAATGCGACATTTATTGACCCGTCACTGGTAAAAAAAGTCTTTGTCCATAAAGGTGCTTCATCCGTTGCTCATGGAAGTGGCGCGCTAGCGGGTGTCGTAGCGATGAAAACCGTGAATGCAAAGGATTTATTAAAGCAAGGGCAGGCATTAGGAGGCCGCGTTTTCAGTGGGGTCAACCGCAATGACCACAGCTACCTTGCCGGGGCATCGGTATATGGACATACTGGCCCTCTGGATATGCTATTAAGTTATAGCCAACGTAAAAAATATTCACTCGCATCTGCGGATTTTCCAACTCAAGATAATCATGAGAAAGTGCATAATTGGTTATTAAAAACCACTTGGTATGCACACCCTAATTATCATTTAGCCTTACAGCTACGTGATTATCGTAATGATGGGTTAGGTCTCAAACAACCTACAGTAAACAACTCCGCTGATACGCGTTTTAAAAACACGCCCCACGAGCGCGATAGCCACCAGCGGGATGTTTCAATTAGTCAATATATTACCTCAAACCGTTTCCCTAACTGGCAAGCAAATTGGGATCTGTACTATACCGACCTATCTTTGAGTCAATTAGATAGAGAAAAAGCTAAGGCTGATAATCAATATCAACGCGAAAAGCGTACGCAATATACCTATGGTACCAAATTGACTAATCACTTTATTGTTCCTATTGAGGGCTGGGTGAATAACCAAATAGAAAGTGGTATCGAGTATTATCAACAACAGCAAAAACCCAATAAACACGCGATCAGCTACCCCCCTGCTCGACTAGCTAATATTTCGGGCTGGGTTAACAATGATATGACGTTACACCACCTGCCTATTACACTCTCAGCAGGAACCCGTTTCACAAGCTATGAAGCTTCACGTCAAGGGTTTGCAAAGAATAGAGACACGAATTGGTCATCACGTTTTGCGGTCAGTATCACGCCGGCACATTGGTTAAACCTATACTCCTCTTACTCCGAAGGTTATCGGACGCCTCGTATGGCAGAGCTGTATAACAATTCTAATCACTTTTCGGTGATGGGCGGCTGGCTAACTTCCGATTTTAGACCTACGCCTGACTTACAACCTGAGACAAATAAAACAGTAGAAGTTGGTTTAAAAGCAAGTTTTGATGATCTGTTATCAAATGGCGATGAACTGCAATTTGGGTCAACGTATTTTGATACCAAAGCGAAAAACCATATTGCCGTTGAAGGTCGTTACACCAAAAAATACCATTTCATGAAAGGGCAATATCAATGGTTCCCTAATGAAATTTATTTTAGCAATGTTCCTTCCGCCACCATTCGAGGTATTGATAGCTTTATTCGCTACAAAACCCACTGGTTTGATTTAAATATCAGTCATAACAAAACAACAGGTAAAGAGGACGGCACAGGCTATTCTCTCTCTTCCATTCGCCCTGAAACGCTACTCATTCGCTTCAATGCCCCCATTGCAACTACTGGCCTTAGTCTTGGCTGGGTAGGTGAATTTGCGGCTAAAACACAGTTCCAAGGCAATGCTAAGTACCAATTAAAACAACATAAATCTCAGCATGGACTCGATCGTTACCATAAAGAAGTCATCCAGTATGCAGGCTATAGCCTTCATGACTTTTATGTGAACTATCAAGCTGACCAATTTATAAAAGGGTTGAATACGACATTAACGATGAAAAACGCCTTTGATCGTCAATATGTCTCTTCGATGGGGGTTCCCCAAGAAGGCCGTAATTTCTATTTCAATGTGAGTTATCAATGGTAACCATTTAATAATTATAAAATAAATAATACTCGCCGGTTTGTTTCCCTGCATACAGATTTAGGCAAAATCGAAACTTAGGGAGCAAACCGGTAACACTTTATGGAGTATAACAATATGTCTCATGTTTTACGTTTATCCGTTCTGACAAGCGCAATACTTTCCGTTATGGCAAGCGCTCATGCAGAAACAACACCATCAAATCGCAATGATGTGATGACCGTCTATGCAACAGGTACTGAAAGAGATAGCTTCGATGCCCCAATGATGGTCACTGTGATCAAAAATGACTCACCTGAAACAAAAACGGCAAGTACGGTCAACGATATCTTGCGTAAAATTCCGGGGATCGGTGTTACTGGTACTAGTCGCACTAATGGTCAAGATATCTACATGCGTGGTTTTGACCGTCGCGGTATTTTAACCCTCGTCGATAATGTACGCCAAGGTACTGATACTGGTCACGTTAACGGCACATTTATTGATCCTGCACTGATAAAACAAGTCGAAATTGTTCGTGGCCCTTCAGCTCTACTGTATGGTAGCGGCGCGATGGGAGGTGTGATCGCTTGGGAAACCGTAGATGCTAAAGATCTATTACGTGAGGGTCAAAACAGTGGCTTTCGTGTCTTTAGCCAAGCTGCTACAGGGGATCATAGCTTTGGTTTTGGCGGTACATCTTTTGGGCGTACTGAGCAATTTGATGGTTTGTTTAGTTTTGTTACCAAACAAGTCGGAGATGTTCGCTTAAGCAATGGCGATGATATGGAAAACAAAGAAACCATCTCAAACCTACTCGCCAAAGGGACATGGCAGTTTGATGATAAGCAAAAGCTATCAGGGCAACTGCGCTATTACAATAACAATGCATATGAACCCAAAGACCCACAACAAATCGATATTACTAAGGATAATCTAAAGGTTAACCGCACTACACGTCAACGTGATGCCCAAGCGACTTACCAGTTAAACCCAGAATCAAACGATTGGTTAAATCTTAAAGCAACCACTTACTATTCTGACGTTAATATTACCGCTAAAGGTAAAAATACTCACTATGAAGGCCGTACCCAAAAAACTTATGGTCTGAAAGTTGATAATAAAACACACTTGTATGATTTACCTATCGCAGCCCATAACTTTACTTATGGCGGCGAAACATACAAACAAAATCAAACACCTTACGCTTCAACAACGCAATTCCCTGATGCTGATATCACCTTTGCTTCAGGTTTCTTGCAAGATGAAATCGCCTTAAAAGATTTACCTGTATCGTTTATTGTTGGCACTCGCTATGACCATTATAAAGCAACCGCTAAAGATAATGAGGACGTGAAAGAAGGCAAATGGTCTTCTAAAGGCGCCGTTAGCATTACACCAACAGACTGGTCAATGCTATTTGCCTCTTATTCAGAAGCTTTCCGAGCACCTTCTATGATGGAAATGTATAACGATGAAATTCATTTCCAAATGGGCCCAATAGTAAATAAATGGCGACCAAATCCGAATCTCAAACCAGAGTCTACACGTACTGCTGAATATGGGGTTGGGCTACGGTTTGATGATCTATTCACTGAACGTGACAATCTACAATTTAAAGCAAGTTATTTTGACACTAAAGCAAAAGACTATATCAATACCTATGTGAACGTTGACTTTAGAAATCCTCAGAATAACTACACAACCTCCATCAATACAAAACGAGCTAAAATTTGGGGTTGGGATGCTTCAATGGACTATAAAAACGACTATTTGGGTTGGAATTTAGCTTATAACCACACCGAAGGTAAAGATGAATCAAATGGTAAATCAATTACCTCCATTAAACCTGACTCGATAACCAGCAACCTTAACGTACCAATTTCAGACAGTGGTTTTTCTGTGGGTTGGTTAGGTGAATTTACTCGTCATACCGATTTCAACGATGCATCCAAAGCACCGCGCCAAGCAGGCTACGCTGTTCATGATTTTTACGTTAGCTACCAAGGTGAAGGCCAATTAAAAGGCCTAGGAACCAGTGTCGTTTTAGGCAATGCCTTCGATAAAGAATACTACTCGTCACAAGGCGTCCCTCAGGATGGGCGTAATGCCAAGCTGCTCGTCAGCTTCCAATGGTAATTTATAGTTAATTAAGGAGATACACTGTGAGTTCAACACTTTTCGAGCGTTACCAACAAGCAAAAGCAGAAAACAAAGCAAAATACGCTCGTGATCTGGCTGCCTACCTTAATGTTTCAGAAGGTGAACTATTGCATTGTCGTGTAGGTCATGACAAAGCACAAAGACTGAATGTTGATGCCCCAACACTGCTGAAAGCGCTAGCATCTGTCGGTAAAGTTAAGGCCATCACCCGCAATGAGTATGTTGTTCATGAGCAAGTTGGTCGCTATGACAATGCAAAATTTAGCGACCATGCAGGGTTAATTTTAAATCCACGCGCCTTAGACTTACGCATGTTCTTCTCTCATTGGGATGCCATTTTCACGCTGACTGAAGATTCAAAAAATGGTGAACGCCATAGTATTCAATTTTTCGATAAACAAGGCGATGCGCTGCATAAAGTCTATACTACAGATGAGACTGATATGGCGGCATGGAACTCTCTCATTGCACAATATGCAACGTCAGACAATCCACCTCTTGCTATTGAAGCCGCTGTGCCATTCTCTGAGCAGCCAATCAGTGATGAATTGAAACAGCAGCTAGAACAAGAGTGGCGCAACATGACCGATGTCCACCAGTTCTTTATTTTATTGAAAAAAAATAATCTTAGTCGCCAACAAGTCTTCCGTGCCGTTAGTGATGATTTAGCATGGCAAGTTCCTGTTGATTCATTCAATCAATTAGTCAATACCGCGTTTAATGACCAAAATGAAATCATGATTTTTGTTGGTAATCGTGGCTGCGTGCAGATTTTTACTGGTCAATTAAAACGCCTTATGCCATACCAAGCAGAAGGTTCGGACATTAAATGGCTCAACATTTTTAATCCAGACTTTACGTTGCATATGATTGAAAACGGCGTTTCAGAGTGTTGGGTAACACGTAAACCTACTCAAGATGGTTTCGTCACAAGCCTTGAAGTCTTCGATAAAGACGGTAATCAAATCGTACAAATGTACGGGCAACGTACTGAAGGTACTCCAGAGCAAGAACAATGGCGTAATCAGGTTATGGCGCTACCGCACATTTAATCGTTAGGTAAATAAAAATGAAACAATGGCTTCTAATTGCAGTGACATTAATCATGAGCTTTTCCGCTCAATCAGCCGAACGGATCATCACGTTAGGTGGTGATGTTACGGAGATTGTTTTTGAACTTGATGCAGGCTCTCAAGTGGTTGCTCGAGATAGCACCAGCCTTCATCCTGCTCAAGCTGTTAAGCTACCCGATGTCGGTTATATGCGAATGCTCAACGCTGAAGGTGTGCTTTCTATGCGCCCAACGCTTGTGCTTGCCAGTGAACTAGCAAAACCCTCAATGGCACTTTCCCAGATAGAAAAAAGTGGTGTAAAAGTCATCAAGGTGACTGGTAAGCCTGCATTAGAAGCCATTCCAGAAAAAATTACAACGGTGGCTAATGCTGTCGGTAAAACAGAACAAGGTAAACGGTTAGTTGAGCAATTTAATCAACAGATTGCCAAAGTAAATACCTCACCCATAGATAAAAAAATTCTGTTTATCATGAGTCATGGTGGCGTAATGCCGCTTGCTGCGGGGCAGCAAACCGCTGCGGATAGTCTTATCAAAGCGGCGGGAGCTAAAAACGCCATGAACGGGTTTAATAGTTACCGCCCATTATCACAAGAAGGTGTGATTGCAAGTCAACCTGATTTGATTATCGTCACCCATGAAGGCATCAAATCATTAGGTGGTGAAGATAAAGTCTGGAAATTGCCAGGCCTGGCAATGACACCTGCCGCAAAAAATAAGGCACTAATCGTTGTTGATGATATGGGAATGCTTGGATTTAGCCTTGGTACCCCTAAAGTCATGCAACAGATACGCGAGGCATTAGAGAAGTTTCAATGAGTCGAATTAAATACCCTCTGTTCGCTATCATTGCGTTATTGTTCGTTTTGATGGCGATTGCCTTACTTGCCTCCAACGCTGGCGCAATGAATGTATCGTTTAAAACTCTGTGGCAGACGCCTGCCACAGACCCTCTTTGGCAGATCTGGCTCAATATCCGGCTACCACGTATTTTGCTAGCGATTTTAGTCGGTCTTGCTCTTGCTGTTTCAGGTGCCATCATGCAGGGGTTATTTCGTAACCCGCTTGCTGATCCCAGCTTATTAGGGATCAGCAGTGGCGCGGCCTTATGTGTCGCTGCATTTATTGTATTCTCTTTTTCATTACCTACCGCCCTACTTAACTATGGGCATATTGGCGCCGCTTTCGTCGGCAGCCTTATTGTTTCAATTATTATTTTTAGCTTAAATCGCTACTCAAATGGGAATTTAGCACGCTTACTTCTCGCTGGGATTGCGATCAATGCCTTGTGTATGTCATTCATCGGCGTACTAAGCTATATCAGCGATGACCAACAGCTGCGTACTTTTAGCTTATGGATGATGGGAACACTTGCGAATGTCGACTGGACTTCCTTAACGATTGCCGCCAGTGTTATCTTACCGACCTGCTTTGTCTGCCTTTGGCAAGGTAATAGACTTAATCTACTGCAACTAGGTGATGAAGACGCTCACTATCTCGGGTTAAATGTGGAGCGAACAAAATTTATTTTACTATTCCTTAGCGCCTTACTGGTAGGTTGTGCTGTTGCAATGAGTGGCGTGATTGGTTTCGTCGGCCTCGTGGTGCCCCATTTAATCCGTATGACGCTAGGCCCTGATCACCGCTGGCTAATACCTGGCTCTGCGATTGTTGGAGCGACCTTACTTTTAATTGCCGATACCATTGCTCGAACTGCGGTTTCTCCTGCTGAAATTCCTGTTGGATTACTAACAGGGCTCATTGGCGGGCCTTACTTTTTATGGCTAATTTTACGTCAACCAGCAGGGAGAGTTTAAACATCATGAATACACAAACTCTACTTGAAGCACGTAACCTCAGTTTTCACGTTGCCGATAAGGTATTAATAAAAGATATCAGTTTATCCATACAGCAACATGAAATGGTCGTCATTATTGGTCCAAACGGTGCAGGAAAATCCAGTTTATTAAAACTACTGACTGGTTTTCACTCTCCCACTCACGGGGAGTGTCTGTTAGAAGGTTTAGATTTACGCAAATGGCAACATAATGCATTGGCGAAAAAACGTGCGGTGATGAAGCAACAAAGTAGCTTATCATTTGCCTTTACTGTTGAAGATGTCGTGGCGATGGGGCGTAGCCCGTATGGCGCTGAGCATAAGCAACAAGCCATTGAAGAGGCGTTAGCACAAACAGATTGTTTGGAATTACGCCAACGCGATTTCCGTCAGCTTTCTGGTGGTGAACAACAACGCGTTCAGTTAGCACGAGTACTTGCTCAAGTCTGGCAACCCAACCATAGCCCTGCTTGTCTTTTTCTTGATGAACCAACTTCAGCTCTTGATCTTTACCATCAACAACATAGCCTACGGTTATTACACCAATTAACACGTGAGCGGCCTTTTGGCGTGTGTTGCGTCTTACACGATCTTAACCTTACCTCACTGTATGCTGATCGCGTGTACTTAATTCACCAAGGCCAACTTGCGGCGGCAGGTACGCCTGAAGAAGTTCTGACGACAGAAAATCTAACTCGTTGGTATAAAGCAGATTTAGATGTGATCTCACATCCTGAAACAGCCACCCCACACATCTACTTGCGTCGTTAATCACCTATTAGGTTTCTTGGGTCTTCTCAAGAAACCTAATAGTCTTCCCTTTGCATAATTTCATCTCCAGCTAACCTCTTTGCCAAAACAGGACATGAATGCCACACCATGTATTTCTTGCTTATACCATGTTGAGTCAAGTGATTTTTTTAAATTGTTAAAGATACGTTAAGTAAATTGACTTATTTGATAGTTCAACTAAAGTTAAACAATCAACCATTAGCATCAAAAATCACAGATTATTGAGCATTAACCCCCGTCACTATTACCTCGGTATTTCCTAAGTATTGATGGTAAAAATCAGCACACCTGTCACAACTTAAGTTAAATTAATTTTTCAATATTTTACTTGGTTAATAATTTCGAATACATCCAACAAAAAAATTGAACTTGATATATCCGACTGATTTTTTGATATATCAACCCCTACCATTTACACTCAGCTATTTGATTTTAATAGGTAAATAACATACACTCTTGTATGTATAAGTTTGAGTTATTAATAAAATCTATCGTATCAATAACTATTCTCATTAAAAAAAAGCACGTTATGCCTATCGATATATCGGAAAAATGGGAAGAATAGACAGTAATTTCTTTAGTTATTATTAGTTATTAATGAACAATAACCCATAGAAGTGGGAGGTAAATATGTCTGAGAGTGTAGTCAACGATATTGTTAAATGGCTGGAAAGTCAGTTACAGCGCAATGAAGGCATCAAAATCGACACAATTGCCGATAAAAGTGGTTATTCAAAGTGGCATTTACAGCGTGTTTTCAAAGAAATGAAAGGTTGCACGCTTGGCGAATACGTTCGTAAACGCCGTTTATTAGAAGCTGCTAAATCATTACGCAATGGTAACCTGCCAATTTTAGATATCGCTCTGCAATATGGTTTTAGCTCACAAGCCACTTTTACACGTATCTTTAAAAAACACTTTGACATTACCCCAGCAAAATTTCGTCAAAGTGGTCAGTTGCCTGAATGTAAAACATTTATGTCTTGCAACTGCAACAACTAAATAAATTTCAGTTGTATAGTTGAGTATTAATAGTCCCCTTAATTATTTTTTCATTCCCTAAACATTGAAGTCTATGTCCGAGCCGGTAAATACCGGCTCTTTTTTTGAAATTTGCCCATATCGCTAACAAGTTTATCCTCAATACCGCCTTATATAGCAACAAAAGAAAGCTATCTTCTCTTAAAAGATCATTTCAGAACGGATAATAGAGTGATGTCATGCCTTTAAAGCACACACGTCCAATGTGTATTTTTTTGACATTTATTGAAAAAAAACATAATCTGCGGCAACTCATTTATGAGTGTTATAGTTAAATTATTATTAATATTATTTTCTTATTGTTATAAAGGCTGTTTTTGTGGGACATTCCAGATTATTTGCATGGTATAAAAATAGAATGCAAAATAAAATCTTAAAAATAAAACACTATTTTGTATACATTATACCACTCATCATTCTTATCGTTTCATCAAAATTAATGTTGAAAGGTTCTGGGTATGCTCATCCAACTCCGAGAGACATTACGCTCGTCTGTGCTCTTTATATTATCCTTTACGCTTCAAAAAAAGCTTATTATTGGATAGGTGTACCAATAGCAATATTGTATGCTATTTATACGCCTATTGGACTGACCTTTGATAAACCAACCTACCAATATTTTGCTTCGGTTATTGCAACTGATGCTATTGAAGGCATTGAGTTTTTCACACAAATTCCATTTACTCATTATCTTTATGCCGTCCTCATTATTGTTGGAATATTCGCCTTCCAAAAATTATGTACAAAATTAAATATTAATTATTATCGAAACAAAACACTGATGATAATTCTGGTGATAATTGCCTTGATTAATCAATCGCCATTTGATTATTTCTACAATATTTATGAATCCGTATCTAAGGTTAAGGGTGAAGTTAGCGCACTACATGATTTTACCAAACCCAGCGAATGGGGAAAATCAACGTTAAATAACAACAGCCGTTATGATGACTATGTATTAGTGATCGGAGAGAGTGTTCGCCGTGATTATATGGGTGTCTATGGATACCCTATAAATAACACCCCCTTCTTAAGCCGTGTGAACAGTACCATTATTGATGGGTTAAACAGTGCTGGAAATAACACTATTGGCTCATTAAGATTAATGTTAACACAGTCAGATAAAGAAAAATTAGAACCTAATTATGGCTTAAATCTAGTTGGACTCGCCAAATCAGCCGGTTTCAAAACATACTGGATATCGAATCAAGGTTATATCGGTAAACACGACACTCCAATTACCTTTATAGCAAAGCATGCTGATGTGAAAAAATTCAATAAACTCGGTGCCTTCAATTCTAATGATGAAAGTGATTTTTCCCTTATTCCTATCTTTCAAAAAGAATTAAATGCCCCTATCCAAAAGAAACAGAAAAGATTATTTATTATACATCTTTATGGTTCACACCCGAACCCATGCGGTAGAATTCAGGATTATGAAAATCATTTTATTACCCAAGATAGGCAATATCATAATATCTCCTGCTATGTTGCAAGCATTAATAAAACAGATGAGATCCTTGAGTCAATTTATTCATTGTTAGAGACGCAATACCAACAAAAAGAACGTAAATTCTCAATGATTTACTTTGCTGATCATGGTCTTTCCCATCAAGAAGAGGGAGACCAAATAAAGCTCCTACACGGAAAAACAAAATATGCGTACCGTGTTCCATTAATCCAGCTCTCTTCCGATCACCAATCAACTCAATATATTGTTGCTAACAAATCTGGGATGATGTTTATTGATGGTATTGCTAATTGGTTAGGCGTTTCTAATCCACTTCTAAATGAAAATTATCATTTATTTAATTCAGAAAATTATATAGAAGATTTTGGTTTGAGTGAAAAAATAGAAGACAAACCGGATGACGCTATTAATATTCATGGTAAATAACGCTTAATGTTACCTACCCCTTACCTATTTTTATTTCGGGTTAGGTAACATTTAAGCAGCATAGAAACAAAGCGTATTTAGCTTAACTCATGCACTAGCCAGCTTTCAAGATCAGATAACTGTTCGGTTAATTCAGGCCATATTTGATGCATTTCTAATATTAATTTACGAATGGTTTCTGTTTGGTAAACTTGATCGGTAAGTTTCTGGCTTAACCATTCTAATGGGGATGGGTCAAGACTGTCCGTAAAAAATTGGCAACGTTTAATAACCCCTTTTTCGATATCAAAATGAAATTCGATACCTCCCCATGGGAAACGTGTATCACTATAATGGGTAAAAGCAGGTGCTTGACCGAAATTCCATTCCCAACTACTTTGCTTCGCAAAAGTTTCACGAAAATGCGGTAAGTCCGGTAATTTCTCAGGTGAGATAAATTCAGCCTCAACGGTTTCACCATAATAATCGAAAAAGCTTTTTACGATACCCTCGCACACTTTTTCATGACTGATATCTGATACCAGTTCACATAAATTCGTGACTCTTGAGCGAACTGAAGTGATCCCTTTAGCCTGTAATTTTTTAGGGTCAGGGTTAAGATAATCTGCAAGCCGATTTAAATCAGAATTGATAAGTAAAGTACCATGATGGAATCCTCTGTCACGGGTTTCTCGGTAAGCAGATCCTGATATTTTCCTTGGCCCATCATCGGTGTTTAATACCAAATCATTGCGACCAGAAACCTCAGCATTGATCCCCACCCTTGCTAAGCCATCCACAATAATTTTTGTCGAAATACTTTTATCATATTCTGGTTTGCCCGCCATGAAGGTAAAACACGTATTGCCGAGATCTTGAAAAACGGCACCGCCCCCGCTACTACGGCGAGCTAAGCGTACATTATCCTCTTCCATACGACGCGTATTACACTCTTTCCATGGGTTCTGTGCTCGCCCAATAACGACCGTGTCAGCGTTACGCCATAAAAACATAACACGTTGATCGGCGGGCATTTGACGAAAAATCGTCTCTTCAACCGCAAGGTTAAACCAAGGGTCGAAAGATTCTGAAATCAGTAAACGTAAGCGAGACATTAAGCTATCCTAGAAACAAAAGTTGCAACTAAGATAGCATAATTGAAGACAAAAATGAGGGGATCACACGGGAAATCAGATACGCCGCGCTTGCCAAAACACTTTTCGCCAATACACATTATCCATTGACGAACGGATCACACCCTTACTGGTCGATGCATGAATAAAGGTATTATCTGTATCATAAATTCCGACATGTAAACCATTTTCACCGGACCCCGTTTTAAAGAAGACGAGATCACCCGGCATCAGATCGGATTTATCAATACGCGTTCCCAATCGTGTTTGATCTATCGTTGTACGCGGCAATTGGATAGCAAAACGGTCGCTAAATGTACGGTAAACAAACCCAGAGCAATCAATACCGCTTTGACTCATCCCACCATAATTATATGGCGTACCATACCATTGTTCTAACTGTTCTTTAAGTTGTGCAATGGTCATTATAGGGTCAGATAATTGCGTTTTTAGTGGCGGTGGTGGCGTTCTTTTTACCGACGTGGAAGAGCAGCCAATCAACACTAATGAAAGCAATAATGGTAGGTGTTGCCATTTTATTATCATGTTGCACCCTTAAATAAACAATCGACACGCTTAATTTATTATCATAGTTGCTCAAATATGAAAAATAAATTATCACGCAACCAAATTATTCTACTTTTGAGATTGTCCTTTTGTTGGACGGCTAATTAACCAAACACCAAGGATAATAAATGCAACGCCCCCTGCTTTTAGCCAAGTCGCGGGTTCATGATACCAAGGTAAAATAACCGCCAATAGATAAACAAATACATAGCTTAAACTAATCAGCGGATAGGCTTTATTAAGCGGGATGGATTTTAGTGCAAACAACCAACATAACATTGATAAGGCATAGCAGACTAACCCCACAAACACTATGCTAAGATTTGCCAGATTTGCGAGTAGCCATTCAGATTGTAACCAATGCCATCCTAATGTAAACGAAGGCAACCCCACTACACCTGCTTTTAAGCTTAATTGTGCAATGGTGACTAATAGCGCACTTCCTATTACCCAAAAATAGCCTTTGTTCATCCGCTTATACTCATCAAGAAAATACCAAACATAATTGCCGCCACACCTAACCAATGATTAAGCCCTGTCTGCTCATGGTAGACAAACTGACCAATCAAAGTAACCAACACAAAATTAATACTAAGCATTGGATACGCAATGCTAAGCGGCATGCTTTCGAGCAATTTAAGCCAAAACAGCATACCTAACCCAAGCATTAGCAATGCCAGCACCAGCCAACGAATGGCTGATGCCGTTTTATTATGTTTATCACCCTGCCAGCATACCACCGCTTGCTTTTGCGCTATTTGCCCAAGGCAAGTGAGTACACTAACTAAAAGCAGTAATAATAATTGAGCAATCATTGTTTGTGATACACCACTATCGCAATTCGCGAATTACTGATCACCTCATCTGGCTTAGGAATATCCGGTAATCCTTCTTTACGTCCAAGTAAGAAAACCACTGTCACTTGGCCTTCTTGGCGAGCTTTTGCCAACCAAGCCGCAAATTGATCAGGCTTCACTAAACGGTGTTGGCTATCCGGGTATTCCAAACCATAAGTCAGCTCACCGCTGCTATTATACAGGTAGATATTAGCGTTTTTCGTTTCCCACGCTAACCCGGCTGCAATGCCCACATTACTCGCCATAAGATATTTGCTATCCATCAACAAGTCATGGTTTTGGTGGATAAAGCTCTGTGGCAGTTTGGAATTTATCGTGTTATTTGGCAATGCACTACCGATACACAGGCTCACCGCCAACGAGCAAGAGGCGGCCCATAGCCAATATTTGGCATTTAACACGGTACATAGGTAACCGATGATACCCCAAATCGAAAAAGCAACGATACCAAGAACCATTTTTGACCATTCGTCGGCTTCGTATAACGGACGCTTAATCACCGTACTGACAACAATGACAGCGATTACGGCGAGCACCCCAATCGCAACGTTGATCATGCCATTGGCCTTTAATGCTTTCATCTTCCCACTGCGTACACAATCCACCCCATATTTAGCCATGAGCAGTGCTAGTGGAGCCATAAATGGCAGCATATATGTTGGCAATTTGCCGCGTGAAATGCTGAAGAAGATCACGGGCACAATAAACCAACAGAGTAAGAAAAACATATCTGGACTTGATTTGCGCTCTCTCCAACCTTTCAGCAAAGAGCCAGGTAATAACCCAACCCAAGGTATACTGCCTAATAAAATAATCGGAATGTAATACCAAAAAGGAGCAATGTGTTGCGCATCATCGGCGGTAAAACGTTTAATGTGCTCTATCCAGAAGAAGTAATTCCAATAGTCAGGCTCCTGTTTAGCGATGGCTAGTGCCCAAGGTAAACTAATGATAACCGCTGATATAATCGCCAATGGCCCATACTTCACCATCTCAAGAAAGCGCTTTTGGTAGATTGTGATAGGTAACATTACAATCACAGGAATGGCAAGCGCAAGGAACCCTTTGGTCATAAAGGCCATCCCACACGCTAAACCAAGACATATCCATGCAGCAAGTTTTTCTTTTACGCCACGCGCCTTCATCGCCCATAGGCAACAATACATACTGGCTGCTATCCAGAGTGATAGCATAGGGTCAAGTACACTATAGGTGCCGACAGCAAATACCAAGAACATCGACACATAAATAAAACTTGCGACATAAGCGACATGGTTGTTACGCCACATCATTTTTGCCATTCGGTAAACAAGTAATGCACTGAGCAAAATACAAAATACCGAACCAAAACGAACTGCAAAGTTAGTATCGCCAAAAATCATTTGGCTAATATTGTTGATCCAATAGCCTGCTACTGGCTTTTCAAAATAGCGTATATCCAGCATATATGGCACGATCCAATCACCGCGTTGTAACATTTCACGGCTGATTTCTGCATATCGTGTTTCGTCAGGTTGCCAGAGTAAACGGCTATTTAACGGTAGCAGATAAGTTAAGATAAAAAAAAGAGCCAGCAGAGAGGCTCCTACTTTGCTCGCTCGATTATTCAACATGCTTATACTATCCCTCTTCTTGGCAGCCAAGCCAACCCTCACGCCCTGGGAATGGCGCTCTCACGACTTTCCCTTTAGGTAAAGTGCTAATGTCTTCTGGCAGCAAATCACTCAATGTACAGAATTGGATTTCTTCTTGGGCAATTCGTTCCAATAATTGTGAAAATTGTTCTGATTTAGACATACCTTCAACTTCAGTATGAATGGTGTAAACGGGAACACCTTGATCCTCTTTTATCGCTTGAAGGATAAAATCATTATAATTTTCATCACTGACAACGGTGCCAACGACTTCATCATAAGTCGGTAATGTGACTGGAATTTGTACCGTGCCTATTGAACCATCACGTAAAATGGGTCTAAATGGATACTTACCGCGACAATCGCTGTTGTAGTTAAAACCAAACTTTTGTTTAACCTCAAGCACACGTTCATCGCCTCGCCAGCCAGCAACTGCCGAACACGTAACAGGCTGACCGATGGCTTGCTGCAAAGCATCAACTCCCAATTTAACCTGCTCCGTTAATTGGGCTTCGCTCCATTTAGCCACTTTGGCTTGCCAACCTTGGTGATCCCAAGCATGCAACCCTACTTCATGACCTGCATCTAGCGTTTGTTTCATCAAATAGCCTAAATCTTTGGCTATTTTTTTACCTGGCCACGCTGTACCCGCCAATAAAATATCTAGCCCATATAGGGAGGCGGCATTTGACCTCAGCATTTTCCACAGGAATTTAGGACGCAAAAGGCGCCATAAATGGCGCCCCATGTTATCGGGTCCTACACTGAAGAAAAAGCTGGCCTGAATGTCATGCTGTTTCAGCACGTTGAGTAGTTGTGGTACACCTTCTAATGTGCCTCGATAGGTATCCACATCAATTCTCAAGCCAACTTTTTTCATTAGTTCTTACCTAATTCTTCTACCGCACCTTGCAAGAAGAAATCCAGTGTCTCTTCAATAGTATCTTTCATATCGATTGTTGGAACCCAATCAAGCAGACGACGTGCATTTTCCACACTTGGTTTACGGTGCTCAACATCTTGATAACCTTTACCATAGTAGCTGCTACTTTCGATTTCACGGAAACCTGCAAACGGAGGGAAATGGCCGCGTAGAGGGTGTTTTTCGAAACTTTCAAGTAACATTTCAGCTAATTGGCGAATGCTTGCTTCGTTTGTTGGGTTACCGATATTGATGATCTGACCGTCGCATTTGCCGTCTTTGTTTTCAATAATACGGAACAGTGCTTCGATACCATCTTTAATATCAGTGAAACAGCGTTTTTGCTCACCACCATCAACCAATTTAATTGGCGAACCTTCAACTAAATTCAAGATTAACTGAGTGATCGCACGAGAGCTACCAATACGTGCTGAGTTCAGGCTATCCAAACGTGGCCCCATCCAGTTAAACGGACGGAATAACGTAAATTTCAAGCCTTCTTTCGCGCCATATGCCCAAATTACTCGGTCTAACAGCTGTTTAGACACAGAGTAGATCCAGCGCTGTTTATTGATAGGACCAACAATCAAACGTGACTCATCTTCATCAAACTCTTTATCATCACACATACCATAAACTTCAGAAGTCGATGGGAAGATAATACGTTTGTTATATTTCACGCAGTAACGCACGATTTTCAGGTTTTCTTCAAAGTCTAATTCAAAGACACGCAGTGGGTTACGGGTATATTCGATTGGTGTTGCAATCGCCACTAATGGCAGAATAACGTCACATTTCTTAATGTGGTATTCGATCCATTCGGTATGAATACTGACGTCACCTTCGATAAAGTGGAAACGTGGGTTACCAATAAAGCGGTCAATCGCCGATGAGCTGATATCCATACCATAGATATCATAATTATCATCTTGCAATAAACGCTCTGTTAAATGGTTACCGATAAAACCGTTAACACCTAAGATCAGAACACGCTTACGACGTTTAATTTGTGCAGTCGGTTTTGGCCCTACACGAACATCAGTCACGATACCCATTTCATTTGCTAGACGGTTGCCTTGCATATATAAACCGGAGTCACCCTGACCACTAACAACTTCAATAGCCCCTTCGCCACAAGCAATACGCAGAGGGTCACTTGATAATACTGTACCCGCGCGTTTACCTTGATTATCATCGAGCACACGTGCACGCCAAATTACCATTTTACGCTCACCTAAATAGGTAAATGCGCCTGGGTATGGCTCAGTAACAGCACGAATTAAGCAATCAATTTCTTTTGCAGAACGGTTCCAGTCGATCAAGCCATCTTGAGCGGTACGACGACCGAAATAGCTTGCTTGGCTCTCATCTTGCGCCACTGTTTTATAGCTACCCGCTTCAATCAATGGCAGTGTTTTATCTAACAGTACTTCAGCCGCTTCACGAACTTTTGCGTGTAACGTTAATGCAGTATCAGTATCGGTGATTGTGACTTTTTCTTGTGCAACAATGTCACCAGCGTCGGCTTTAGTGACCATTTTGTGCAACGTCACGCCTGTTTCTTTCTCGCCGTTCAGCAATGCCCAGTTAATTGGCGCACGACCGCGGTATTTAGGCAGTAAAGAGCCATGCAGGTTAAATGCACCTTTAGGGGCCAATGCCAGCAATTCTTCACTGAGCATATCGCGGTAATAGAATGAGAAAATTACATCAGGTTTTAATTCGCGAATACGTTCAATCCATAGCGGATGGTTTACGTTTTCTGGCGCGTAAACAGGAAGTTCCATGTCCGCGCTGACACGCGCTACTGAAGAGAAAAAGTGGTTTTCGTTAGGATCATCAGTATGAGTAAATACTGCTTGAATATCGAAACCTGCTTTTTTTAGCGCTTTCAGCCCTACACAGCCAATATCATGATAGGCAAAAACAATAGCTTTCATTAGTTTTCTTCCTGGTTTTTGTCAGTCTTAGCCTTAGCACCGACGACTTTTTGAATAAAATAACGGGGTCTCGCGCGCACATCATTATAAATCCTGCCGATATATTCACCAAGCAAGCCCATAGCAACAAATTGTGCACCGATAAACATAAAGAGTATTGCAAACAGTGTGAATACGCCGTCAGCGGCCCATGTTGCACCAAAGAGCAAACGTAATACGATTAACAACACTGCAAGCAAGAAACCGCCTGCTGCAATAATACTCCCAACAACACTTAACAAACGCAAAGGTGCTGTTGTTAAACACGTCAACAGGTCATACATTAAATTAATCAGCTTCATAAAGCTGTATTTAGAATCGCCAAACTCACGTTCAGCATGCGCTACATCAATTTCAATGGTTCTACGAGCAAACGTGTTGGCTAAAATTGGAATAAATGTACTTCTTTCATGGCATTGTAACATCGCATCAATAATATGACGGCGATAAGCACGCAACATACAA
The DNA here is from genome assembly GCF_028477945.1 of Providencia sp. PROV261. Taxonomy (NCBI): domain Bacteria; kingdom Pseudomonadati; phylum Pseudomonadota; class Gammaproteobacteria; order Enterobacterales; family Morganellaceae; genus Providencia; species Providencia sp. PROV261. The sequence continues at coordinate 39,590 of NZ_JAMPMC010000005.1, forward strand.
CCATAATCGCCCATAGAACGACCGGTCGCTTTTGTGATCATCGCATTAATCATTTTAGATGCCGTTTTACGGAACCAAGAATCTTGACGGTTAGCACGACGCGTGCCAACAACATCATAGCCTTGTGCCGCCGTTTGCACTAAGCGAGGGATCTCTTCTGGAGGGTTTTGTAAATCAGCATCCAGTGTAATCACCAAATCACCATCCGCTTGATTGAAACCAGCCATAATTGCAGAATGCTGCCCATAATTACGATTCAAAATAATCGCGATAACATGGTTATCAGGATTTTCTGCTGCCTCAGTCAACATTTTAGCGGAACGGTCACTACTCCCATCATCCACTAAAATCAACTCATACTCTTGCGTAAGTTGTTTACACGCTTTAATTGTACGCTCAAGTAACTGAGGTAGACTTTGCTCTTCATTATAAACAGGGATTACAACAGAGACTTTTTTTATCTCTTCAAATTCATCTACAAATGACACTATTTTGACTCCAAAAGGATTTCATTTATCGCTTTAACAACCCGATCAACATCTGCATCAGACATATCAGGGAAGAGAGGCAGGGAACAAAGGGTCGCGGTGTTCCATTCTGACTCTACGAGTGAGAGCTCTGGGTATTTCTCACGGTAATATTTCTGTGTATGTGCGGCACGGAAATGTAAACCTGTACCGATATCATACGCTTTTAGTTTTTCCATAAAGCTATCACGATCAATACCGCATACACTTTTATCGACACGCACCATAAATAAGTGGTTAGCATGCAAATGTGAATATTCAGGAACTGAAAGCATTTGTAATGGGGAGTCTTTCAGTGCGGCACGATAACGCGCTACCAATTGTGCACGACGTTGATTCATTTCTTCAACACGAGACAACTGAACAACAGCAATCGCTGCATGAATATCAGATAAATTATATTTTAAACCAGGTTCAACCACTTCTGCTTGTGGTTTTCGACCTTGCATTTGTCTATCAAAGGCGTCAACCCCGAGACCATGGAATTTTAAGGTACGAACGCGCTGTGCTAATTCATCATCATCAGTGACGACTAATCCACCTTCCGCACACGTCACATTTTTAATTGCATGAAAAGAGAAAATAGCGGTTCCCTGCTGACCAATCCATTCTTCTTTATAGCGTGTTCCCACCGCATGAGCCGCATCTTCAATCAACGCCACTCCCGCTTTTTGCGCGATAGCACGCAAAGCGTCAAGATCACAAGGAGCACCTGCGTAATGTACAGGAATTATCGCTTTCGTTTTCACAGTAAGCGCTTTTTCTACCGCATCGGGTTGTACCATTAATGTATCACGGTCGACATCAATCATAACGGGTGTCGCGCCTAATAACTCAATCATATTAATGGTGGATACCCATGTCTGCGACGGGGTGATCACCTCATCGCCTGGGCCGATACCCAATGCCATTAAAACAACATGCATACCCGCAGTGGCTGAACTTAGCGCTATTGCATGCTTACAACCATAACGTTCACAAAAATCTTGTTCCAACTGATGGTTCTGAGGCCCTGTCGTAATCCAGCCTGAACGTAGAACTTTCTCTACTGCCTTAACCTCTTCGTCACCGATTGCCGGTTTTGAAAACGGAAGGAAATTGCTCATATAATCTGTAGCCTAATTTTTTATTAAGAAGAGAGTATTCTAGTTAAAGTTACTTTAACCGAACATCAACACCTGAAAACATTTCTTATATCGTAAAGCATAATGAAACCGACGATTAAAACAATTTTTCTGCTACTCGTCAAAACTAATTACTTGCCAAGTTTTCGTTTCGCTATCTGTACTTGAAATAATTTTACTTGCAAATATCTCAGATAAATTAAAGTCAGTCATCACTTGCTCAGGTTTACCTGAAAAAATAATTTCACCTTTTTTTAACATCCATATACGACTTGCATGTCGATATGAATGACTCAAGTTATGCCCACTCATTATAACCGTTCCTTGGCAATCACAAAAATATTTCACCCATTTATCAAGCTTGGATTGTTGAATAATATCTAAATTGTTTGTTGGTTCATCAAATAGAATAAATTTTCCACTTAAATCTTGACGATCCCAAACTTGCAAAAAAGTTGCAATAATACGGACTCGCTGCCATTCACCACCCGAAAGTTGTGTAATAGGTTTCATTAACAAGCACGCTAATTGGAAATCTTCAGTTAATTGGTTAAATAACGCTATTTGATACTCATTTGATGAATAAAACAGCGCCAGATATTGAAAGACTTTTAAAATAGGTTGCGTTGATACTTGCTGAGGAAAATAGGCTCTCTGCTGACGCAAAGCTTGCACCCGATACTCGTTGAGCGCCCGACCATTAATATTTAATTGTCCTTGAAAAGCTAAAAAACCACTCATTCCACTGAACAAAGTACTTTTCCCCGCCCCATTTGCACCAAGTAAATGAATTTGCTCTCCCGCAAACACAGTTTCATTAATATTGATAAGTCGGCTATCAATGGAAAACTGAATTAGCTCAATGATAGGTTGTCTATTCATCATTTTATTTTATCGCCATTGATTGTTACGCGCTAATAGCCAAATAAAGATAGGTGCCCCTAATGTCGCGGTTATCACACCAATAGGTACCTCAGCATTAGCAATCAGTGTGCGTGAAAGCATATCGGCTAATAATAACCCTCCCGCTCCTGTGATAGCACACCCCGGCAATAATGTTCGGTGGTCGGTCAATCCTGCCAACCGTAAAATATGGGGAATGACTAACCCAACGAAACTAATAGCACCCGCAATAGCAACGCTCAAACCAATTAGCACCCCCGTCACGATAATCAGAGCAAGACGCCAGCGATGGTGAGAAAAACCGAGTTGATAAGCTTGCAATGATCCAAGTGATAAGTAATTGAGTGTATTACCTTGGCAAATTGCCCACAATAAAAAAGGAATACAAGCAATGACTAGAGCAAATTGACGCCAATCAATACCGCTAAAGCTTCCCATCATCCAATAGAGGAGTTGACGTAGGTCTAGGCTGCTACTCATATAGACCATCCAAGTCATTATCGCACCACAAATCACACCAAGCGCCACGCCAACTAGCAGTAAGCTCGTGTTATTAAAATGCTTTCGTTTGGCAAAAAACAGCAGTATCGCGGTTAATAATAATGCACCAACAATTGCACCTGAACTTATTAGCCAATACTGAGTTACCCCATGAGAGAGCAAAACAATCAGAACGACGGCGACACCAGCACCATTGCTGATCCCCAATAACCCAGGTTCAGCCAGTGGGTTTTCGAATAAGGCTTGCATGATAGCCCCTGTTACCGCAAGGGCTGCACCAATGGTAATGACTGCCAATAATCGAGGAAAACGAATTTGCCAAATAAATAATTGTGCCGATTCGCTCGCCCATTGGTTAGGCCATAACCCTATTTCGCCGACACTCAAAGCCAAGACACTGACAACGATTAAAAAACAGACCAATACACACAGTAGCCGTATATCGGCGTGCCTCTGACGTTTTTGAAGGGTAAGCAATTGATTATTCATTAAGTAGAAAATGTCTTAAATATTAACAGTATTGCCCAATTATAGCTTTTTGTGCAAGCGATACCAATGCAGCAAATTTATACTGCACATCCATTTTTATTTGAGCATTTGAAGGGACAATATGAAATCGACTTTATCAACATCAACGCCCGACTTCACTTCCACAACTAAAATAACCGATACACCCCTTAAGCCTATCAATCAACCCAAAACAAGCCTCTTTGCTGCATCAATCCAACGAGTGACTAATGTTTTAAAAAAATTTTTAGGGTTACCTTCGCAACACCAACATGAATCTATTGAAATAAAAAACAAAAATATTGATGTATTAAATTACAAAAAATTAAGCGATAGCGATCAAGAAAATGCGCTCCCCCCTTCTCAATACAAAACCCCGGCTGAATTAAACGCAATGCAAATGCGGATAGCGCAACAACAAACAGCAAAACTCATTGAAAAACAGAATATAGATGCTATCAATGAGTATATTGGTATCGCTTATGAAGATCGCCTTAAATACCAGCAAATTAATGAGATTGGTACTGCTATCTTATCTCATCCAAATTACTTACATGAAACAGGACCATTTCGAATATCAGGCAACAAACAGAGAGTTGAAATAATATTAGAGCATCTCGCTAGCAATAAATCTATTGATATCTTTTTTATTCAAAAAAATAACATTGACGTATCTGATCTAACATCAGCATATAAAAGATTAGTTGGCAACGTTTTAGATAGTTCATCGAGTGAACAAAAAACATTATCGACTCTCTTCACAAAATATCATGATGCAATCGGAAACAAAGCTACAGTGAAACGTGCTATTGAAACAAACCCAACATTGGCAACGAGCGAAAATAATATTTTAGCCGTTTCTGATACAAAAATTTTAGACTCACTGCCACCGCTAAAAAAACTGCCATTGATATTGCAAATAGCGGTGCCCCTACTTACCGAAATCAGCCGTCATGCAGAAAAACACCAGATGACCCCAGAAAATTTATCGATCGCCTTTGCCCCGACTCTCGATAGAACCGATTATTCTAAAACGGCGGGAAATCCTCTTGATCAACTCAAACAAATAGGACTTGCACAATTACCTATTAATTATTTTACCGCATTGTTGCAAAGATAAGCGACCGAATATAAATTTTTCCGCCTTAAAATCTATAGCTACCGATACCATAGGTAGCTATTTAAAATATCGATAAATACATCAGTGTGATCAATCCTCAATACCCTCTAAATATTTTCTAGCTGATAGTGTGGAAACCCTATTCTGCATCCAGATAGATAGCATAAAATATATTGAAATAATGCTGTGCCATGAAAAACAAAAGACCGCCTAAACGGCGGTCTTTTACTCGCAATGCAAGTCTACTATCACTCTTTTGGTGTCGCTTTTTCGACGCGGCTCTTCAATTTTTGGCCAGGACGGAAAGTGACAACACGGCGTGCAGTAATTGGAATATCTTCCCCAGTTTTTGGGTTACGACCGGGACGTTGATTTTTATCACGTAAATCAAAGTTACCGAATCCAGATAATTTCACTTGCTCACCATTTTCTAAGGAGAGGCGAACCTCCTCAAAGAAAGATTCCACAAGGTCTTTAGCATCACGTTTGCTAACACCCAGTTTTTCAAACAAATTTTCTGACATTTCAGCTTTAGTAAGCGCCATAGTTTTAGTCCCTCAAGGAGGCTTGGAATCGCTGTTTTAATGCAGCAATACACAGATCAACGGTCGCGGTTATCTCTTCTTCTTCCATGGTACGCGTTGTATCTTGGAAGACGAGACTGATAGCGAGACTCTTATAACCGTCTGCTATCCCTTCACCACAATACACATCAAACAAGTTTATGCCAACTATATGATTTATGCCAACTTTTTTACATTCTGCCAAAACATCTGCGGCGGCAACGTTTTCTGGCACAACAATCGCAATGTCGCGACGGTTCGATGGATAGCGTGAAATCGCCTTCGCATCAGGGATTGCACGGTGTGCTATCGCATCACAACGAACCTCAAATACCACAGTTCGACCATTTAAATCGAGTTTACGTTCTAGTTCTGGATGAACAACACCAATAATACCAATATGTTCATTTTCCAGATAAATCCCAGCACTTTGACCAGGGTGCAATGCCGGATGTACTTCAGGTTTAAATGTAATTTGATTCAGTTTGCCAGTCAATTCCAAAACAGCTTCAAGATCACCTTTTAAATCAAAGAAGTCCACAACTTGTTTATCTAATGACCAATGTTCATCGAATCGGTTACCCGCAATCACGCCAGCCAGCATGGTTTCCTGACGGATTTGATATTCTGCTTGATTATCAGGGATAAAGCGCAAACCTGTCTCAAATAATCGAATTCTATTTTGTTGACGATTTTGATTATAGACTACCGTAGTCAAAAGACCTGTTAAAAGTGACAAACGCATCGCCGACATATCAGCAGAAATTGGGTTTGGTAACACTAATGCTTCCTGCTCTGGGTGAAGCAAAGCTTGCACTTTCGGGTCGACAAAGCTGTAAGTAATTGCTTCTTGGTAGCCTTTATCAACTAACATCGCCTTAATACGCTTAAGCGGCAGATTAGCTTCTTTGTGCTTAGTCATGACTAAATCTGCACGCAGCGGTACATCTGGAATGTTGTTATAACCATAAACCCGTGCAACTTCTTCAACCAGATCTTCTTCGATCTGCATATCGAAACGCCAGCTTGGTGCAACCACATCCCAACGCCCTTCAGAAGCTTTCACTTGGCAACCTAAACGGGTCAAAATATCTGTCACAACATCATCCGCAATCGCATAACCAATCAATCGATCGAGTTTATTGCGAGTCAGAGTAATATGAGCGACTTTCGGTAAATGAGCTGAGCTTGTGACATCAATAATGTCACCAACTTCACCACCACAAATATCCAGAATCAATTGTGTCGCACGTTCAATGGCTTTGAACTGTAATTCAGGATCAACACCACGCTCAAAACGGTGAGAAGCATCAGTGTGCAAACCATAATTACGTGCACGGCCTGTAATCGCTAGTGGATTAAAAAACGCACATTCTAGAAGGATGTTTTTGGTTTCGCTGTTAACACCTGAATGCTCACCACCAAAAATACCCGCAATACCGAGTGGATTTTTCTCATCAGCAATCACTAGCGTATCAGCGTTCAGCGTCGCTTCGCTACCATCTAACAGAACCAGCTTTTCATCTTGTTTTGCCATACGCACCACGATAGCGCCATTTAGGCGATCGAGGTCATAGGCATGCTGAGGTTGACCCAGTTCAAGTAATACATAGTTTGTGATATCAACAACAGCATCGATTGAACGCACGCCACCACGGCGCAATTTCTCTTTCATCCACATTGGGGTTGGTGCAGAGACATCAATATTTTTGATAACTCGACCAAGAAAACGCGGACATGCTTCAGGTGCTTCAACGCGGATTGGGAAGGTATCGGTTGTAGTGGCTTTCACCGCCTCAATCTTAGGCGCTGTCAGTGCTTGTTTATTGATTACAGCCACATCACGTGCTACACCAAGAATGCTTAAACAGTCCGCACGGTTTGGCGTAATGCTAATTTCGATGATGCTGTCATCAAATTTCAAATAATCACGTAAATCAGTACCAATTGGCGCGTCTAATGGCAGCTCAATAATACCGCTATGATCATCAGAAATACCTAACTCAGAGAATGAACAAAGCATCCCTTCTGACGGCTCGCCACGGAGTTTTGCTGCTTTGATTTTAAAATCGCCGGGTAGAACTGCACCAACCGTTGCGACAGCTACTTTCAAGCCTTGACGGCAGTTAGGTGCCCCACACACGATATCAAGCAGGCGATCGCCGCCAACATTGACTTTTGTGACTCGTAGTTTATCTGCATTTGGATGCTGACCACATTCGACCACTTCACCAACGACAACACCTGTAAATTGCCCCGCCACCGGTTCAACACCATCAACTTCCAAACCGGCCATCGTGATTTGTTCGGATAATGCTTCACTGCTAATGGCTGGGTTCACCCATTCACGTAACCAAAGTTCACTGAATTTCATGAGAAAGTCCCGCCTTATTTAAACTGTTTGAGGAAACGAAGATCATTTTCGAAGAATGCGCGCAAATCAGAAACACCGTAGCGCAACATTGTAAGGCGCTCCATTCCCATGCCAAATGCAAAGCCTGAGTAGATTTCTGGATCAATACCCACATTGCGTAGTACATTTGGATGAACCATGCCGCAGCCTAACACTTCTAACCACTTACCATTTTTCCCCATAACATCCACTTCAGCAGAAGGCTCTGTGAATGGGAAATAAGATGGACGGAAGCGGACTTGGACTTCTTCTTCAAAGAAATTATTTAGGAAATCATGCAATGTGCCTTTTAGGTTAGTAAAGCTGATATCTTTATCAACAATCAACCCTTCTGTTTGATGGAACATTGGCGTGTGTGTTTGGTCGTAATCGTTACGGTAAACACGACCAGGTGCGATAATACGGATTGGCGGTTGTTGCCCATTCATGGTACGAATTTGCACACCGGAAGTTTGGGTACGCAGCAAACGCTTCGCATCAAACCAGAAAGTATCATGATCGGCACGAGCTGGGTGGTGGGCAGGAATATTTAATGCATCAAAGTTATGGTAGTCATCTTCGATTTCAGGCCCTGTCTCAACACTAAAGCCTAACTCACCAAAAAACTCTTCAATTCGCTGAATGGTACGGGTAACTGGGTGTAATCCCCCATTTTCCATACGACGCCCAGGTAATGAGACATCAATTTTCTCCGATGCTAAACGTGCATTCAGTATTTCAGCCTGCATGGCTGCTTTACGCATATTCAGTGCATCTTGAACCTGTACTTTGGCTTCATTAATCACAGCCCCTGCTGCTGGACGTTCATCAGCAGGCAGATCACGCAACGTTTTCATCTGTAGTGTGAAGTGGCCACTTTTGCCTAAATATTCAACACGAACTGACTCTAACGTAGCAACATCTTGGGCCTGTTCAATGGCTGCTTTTGCCTGTGCAACCAACTCAGCGAGATGTGGCATTATTTCCCCTTTATGACCTTACGGTCGTTTTGCTAGTTATTCACCGATTTATTAAGTTCTCACTTGCCATTTATTGAATGGATAAGCACTTAACTGATTTTACTGTATTTTTCTTCAATCAAAAACAAAAAAGCCTCCTGACGGAGGCTTTAGCGTAACTTTTCGTTTCTTTTCTTACGCGCGCAAGCCCCCGAAACTCAGGTGCTAAAGTAAAAGAAGAAACGAAAAGCGACGATTTGCATATAATTAATTCACTAAACAGACTGTATTACTTAAGTATTAACATAAAACCACATAAATGAAAAGAGGAAGTCTCCTTCCTCTTTTCAAGCAAACATTAAGCTAAAGCGCCTTTCGCTTTTTCAACTAAAGCAGTGAATGCTGCTTTGTCGAATACGGCGATGTCTGCCAGGATCTTACGGTCGATTTCAATTGAAGCTTTTTTCAAGCCATTGATGAAACGGCTGTAAGACAGACCGTTTTGGCGAGCCGCTGCGTTGATACGCGCGATCCACAGTTGACGGAACTGACGTTTACGTTGACGGCGGTCACGGTAAGCGTATTGACCAGCTTTGATTACCGCCTGAAACGCTACGCGGTAAACACGAGAACGTGCACCATAGTAACCTTTCGCCTGCTTCAGAATTTTTTTGTGACGTGCACGGGCGATTACACCACGTTTTGCGCGAGCCATAGCTATCTCCTATCGTCTTTAATCTTATTAACCAATGTTTACTTATGCGTAAGGCAGGCAGGCAACTACCAGACCCAGATCGCCCTTAGATACCATTCCTTTCGGACGTAAATGGCGTTTACGCTTAGTAGACTTTTTAGTCAGAATGTGACGAAGGTTTGCATGCTTGCGCTTAAAGCCACCGCCTGCAGTTTTTTTAAAGCGCTTTGCTGCGCCACGTACAGTTTTAATCTTTGGCATTTCTTTAATTTCCAACTTCGCATTGTGATAAACTACGAATTAATTAGGCGAATAGCATCTACATTACTGTAAACACAATTACTTGATGGCCTAATTATTTCTTCTTAGGTGCCAGCACCATGATCATCTGACGCCCTTCAATTTTTGAAGGGAATGACTCCACAGACGCCAGCTCATCCAAATCGGACTTAATACGGTTAAGTACATCCATACCGATTTGTTGGTGAGCCATTTCACGACCACGAAAACGCAGTGTAACTTTGGCTTTGTCACCATCTTCGAGAAAGCGAATCAGGTTGCGTAGTTTGACCTGATAATCACCTTCATCTGTACCAGGGCGGAATTTAATTTCCTTCACCTGAACAACTTTTTGCTTCTTCTTCTGTTCTTTTTGAGACTTGCTCTTCTCATAAAGGAATTTGCCGTAATCCATGATACGACAAACTGGCGGTTCGGCATTTGGGCTGATTTCAACAAGGTCTACCCCTGCTTCTTCGGCTTTTTCTAGTGCATCACGCAGGCTCATAATGCCGAGCTGTTCGCCGTCTAAACCGGTTAAACGGACTTCATTCACACGAATTTCATCGTTAATACGATTTGGACGTGCTGTTGGGATTCTTTTTCCGCCTTTAATACTTTATTCCTCCAACTGGATAAAGAGATTTGCTTATATTCTCTAAAGCATACACCCTAGTTACCGTTTAATCTAATAGATTCAATATGTTGATAACTAAAGTGCCATATTCTTTGCCTACGTCACCTCGGGTAATTACCGAATGATAAGGCGATTCGACCGCGGATTTTAATGCTTATTGCCCGATTACTCAAGTAGATAATCAATTTTTTCGCACAAACCCATGTCTTTTCATATTATCAAGCCTATATTCAGCGCATCCAATATAGGTTGTTAGATATTTTCAATGATTGGTTCAACAGGATATAGCACCCGCTTTTATGCGGGTGCTGTTCATAATGATAAACTTACTTTTTCTTTGGTGCTAAGACCATGATCATCTGGCGACCTTCAATTCTTGAAGGGAATGACTCCACAGACGCCAGTTCATCCAGATCGGCTTTAATGCGGTTAAGCACTTCCATACCGATCTGTTGGTGAGCCATTTCACGACCGCGAAAACGCAAGGTAACTTTGGCTTTATCACCATCTTCCAAAAAGCGAATCAGACTACGTAGTTTAACTTGATAGTCGCCTTCATCTGTTCCTGGACGGAATTTAATTTCCTTCACTTGAACAACTTTTTGTTTTTTCTTTTGCTCTTTCTGAGACTTACTCTTCTCATAAAGATATTTGCCGTAATCCATGATCCGGCAAACAGGTGGCTCAGCATTAGGGCTAATTTCAACTAGGTCAACACCAGCCTCTTCCGCTTTCGCAAGTGCTTCACGCACACTCATGACACCGAGTTGCTCACCGTCAAAACCGGTAACTCGAATTTCAGTTGCACGGATTTCTTCGTTAATACGATTTGGACGTGCTGTTGGGAGTTTTTTTCCGCCTTTAATACCTTATTCCTCCATCTGATTAAGCTGACGACTGCGAATTTCTTCTAGCAGTTTGTTTGTAAATTCATTGACATCTAGGCTGCCTAAATCTTTACCGCGACGGGTACGTACAGAGACTTTACCTGATTCAACTTCTTTATCGCCGCAAACTAACATGTAAGGAACACGACGCAAGGTGTGTTCGCGGATCTTAAAGCCGATTTTCTCGTTACGTAAGTCCGCTTTCGCACGAATGCCAACACTTTGTAGCTTGCTGACTAATTCTTGAACATAATCCGCCTGAGTATCAGTGATGTTCATCACAACCACTTGTTGTGGCGCCAACCATGTTGGGAAGAAGCCTGCATATTCTTCTGTCAAAATACCGATAAAGCGCTCAAGTGAACCTAATACCGCACGGTGGATCATCACAGGCACAATACGTTCGTTGTTTTCACCAACATAAGATGCATTGAGGCGGCCTGGCAAGAAGAAGTCTAACTGTACAGTACCACACTGCCATGCGCGGTCTAGACAGTCATACAGTGTAAATTCAATTTTAGGACCATAGAATGCCCCTTCGCCTGGCTGGTATTCAAACTCAATACCTTGATCTTTTAACGCCTGAGCCAGATCCGCTTCTGCGGTATCCCACATATCGTCAGTACCGATACGTTTTTCAGGACGTGTAGACAATTTAACAACAATTTTTTCAAAACCAAATGTTGCATAAACGTCATAAATCATTTTAATACAGTCGGTGACTTCACTTAAGATTTGATCTTCAGTACAGAAGATATGAGCATCATCTTGTGTAAAGCCACGTACACGCATTAAACCGTGTAACGCGCCGGATGGTTCATTACGATGGCAGCTACCAAACTCAGCCATTCTTAATGGCAGATCACGGTATGATTTCAAACCTTGGTTGAAAATTTGTACGTGACCTGGGCAGTTCATTGGTTTCACACAATATTCACGGTTCTCAGAAGACGTTGTGAACATCGCGTCTTTGTAGTTTTCCCAGTGCCCAGTTCTTTCCCAAAGTACCCGATCCATCATAAATGGACCTTTTACTTCTTGATAGTTATAGGCTTTCAGTTTAGTACGTACAAAAGTTTCTAATTCACGGAAGATTGTCCAGCCATCATTGTGCCAGAACGCCATACCCGGCGCTTCTTCCTGCATATGGTATAAATCTAATTGCTTACCAATTTTACGGTGGTCACGCTTAGCCGCCTCTTCAAGGCGTAATAGATAGGCATTTAGCTGCTTTTTATCTGCCCAAGCGGTACCGTAAATACGTTGCAGCATTTTATTATCGCTGTTACCACGCCAGTATGCGCCCGCCACTTTCTGTAATTTAAAGTGGTGACAGAAACGCATATTAGGTACGTGCGGACCGCGACACATATCAATATATTCTTGATGATGATATAAGCCTGGGCGGTCGTCTTGACTAATATTTTGATCAAGAATTTCAACTTTATAATCTTCGCCACGGGCAACAAAGGTTTCGCGAGCTTCGGCCCAAGAAACACGTTTTTTAATTACATCATAATCTGTTTTGGCAAGCTCAAGCATACGCTTTTCAAGCTTTTCCAAGTCTTCCTGCGTCAGCGCATAATCTAGGTCAATATCATAATAAAAACCATTATCGATAACTGGACCAATTGCCATTTTGGTGTTTGGCCACAATTGTTTGATTGCATGACCTAGCAAGTGAGCACAAGAGTGACGAATGATTTCTAACCCTTCATCATCTTTGCTGGTAATGATAGCCAAATTGGCATCATGCTCGATCAGTTCACAGGCATCAACCAATTCACCGTTTACACGGCCCGCAATACACGCTTTTGCGAGACCTGCTCCAATATCACGCGCAACATCCATCACAGAAACGGCATGGTCGAACTGACGCTGACTTCCATCAGGAAGAGTAATAACAGGCATTAATAAATCCTTATCAGCAGTGGTGACCCACACGAAAGATCACTTGCTTGATTATTCCAAGTTTATAAAACAATACGTTACGATTAATTCCTCACTTCACTATGCGAGATATGTACACAAATGACTAACTGACTATGCACATTAAAAGTAACTCATTGACAATGATAACACAGACTGATTTATTCGCGATAGATGAGTGGTTATTATCGCCGAATAGTTCAAGCTTGCTCAAATAGAGCGATGGACACAATTTGAATAGTGCAACATAGAAAATGGTGAGTTTATATGAAGTACCAATCAATACGAAAATGAGCGCAATAAAAATACTGAGTCTATTTTCTACAATTAAAACAAGATATGCCGCATTGCCACAACAATATAAATAGGTATAAATACTAAAATAATCAACCTTTGGCTTTGCTCAACTGGAAAAATATTTGGGTTGTCACCACAGGTTGCTAATAGCTGCTTCCCATTTAAGGCCGCCTATTTTTCAAAATGACGAGTGAAAAACTGAGCCTATATATTAGCGCAATGATAATCACAATTCAGTCAGCCCCCGTTTCACTAATGCTGACTTTCTATCCGATTTATTTAATCGTAGGTTTGCTCAATATTCATTCCCGTTTCGATTGGTTTAATTAACTCAATTGTGCGCGTGGAGGTATATAGCGGAATGTATAGCTGGTATGCGTCTTTCCACCAGCCTGCCTACACTCCCCATATACACCATAATGCTGTATATCCACTATCACTTATCCGATAACCCAATATTTCCCTTTTTGCCTTACTGTTGAGGCGATAAGATATTATTGGAATATCACTGATATCGCACTTGCCGCAAGCAATAGCCCCATAATTAAATTAAACTTTTTCAAAACATTAGGGTTCTTCAATCGTTCGCGCAACTCACTACCAAACATAGCCCAAATCGTGACAGATGGAAAATTAATTAGGCTAAAAATAACCGCCACAAGCAACATTGAGCTATAAGGGTTCGTTGAGTCTGTGTAGAGGGCCATACCCGATATCGCCATCATCCATGCTTTTGGGTTTACCCATTGAAACAGCGCTGCTTCTAACAACGTTAGCGGTTTTTCATTACTGTTTTTTGCTGATCCAACTGAACGGCTGATTGTCGTCTTCCAAGCTAGCCATAATAAATAGGCTATCCCTAGATACTTCAAAATATTATAAACGATCTCTGACGACTTAATTAAAGCCCCCACTCCCATTCCCACTGCAATTAACATCACCAAAAAGCCTATTGAGACCCCTAATGCGTGTGGCATAGTTCGCTTTAGTCCAAAATTCATCCCCGATGCAAGTAACATGATGTTATTGGGGCCTGGGGTAATGGACGTGACAAAAGAAAACATCGATAACGAAATGAAAGTTTCAATATTCATAGTGTGTGCATCTATTGAGCAAATGGTTAATAAAAAATAGCAATGGATTGTTTACTCAATGCATTGGCCTTCAGGCCGCTGAATACTGAGTGAAGAGCAGTGTAAAGTGATCTGAATTCACTTTTTTTATCTCTGCGTGCGCATGCCTCGTTTTACGTCATCAACCAGTAAATAGATACCTCTAGTCGTGATACGCTCCGCTGATAAATAAACAAGACAATATGATAAACAACGATATTTTGCGCTAGTTGTTAAGAACAAAATGCATATTTAACGGTTATTTTAAAATACACACCGTATTCTTAAGTTACAGCCAGCGTCGTGTTTGTTGGCTATAACGTTGCCACTCCTCTTGAAAACGTGCTGATAGGAACTTTTCTTCTTGAGGGATAGTATACAGATCGGTCACCAGCCAAAATACAAGGCCTGATACAAGAAAATACGGTGATTGGGTAAACAGTGCCAAACTGACACACAAGGATGTAAACGCCAAATAGAGTGGATTACGAGAGAATTTAAATGGCCCCTCCGTGATCAACGCTGTTGCCTGAACGATGGGATTAGGGGATGTCTTGTAACGATAAAAATAATATAAACTGGCGGCTATCCACCCAAAGCTTTCCAACGCAACCAGTATCGCCAATATTCCCATCCAACCAGAGAAATTCCAAGACAGGCTATTTTTCGTATCAAGATAATAGAAGGCGATGGCGTTGAAAATTAGCCAATTTAAGAAAGGAAGTCTAAATATGCGCATGATACGCTCCCTAAATCAACACGGCATACTTAGACTAACACAGATCATGTAAGATGTTTTAAATAACAAATTTTGCTTTCTATCCCTGCGATATTTTCTGCACTATTTTGATTAAGTTAACGCTAATTATTTCCCAAAAAGAACACACTTTTTAACCCTTCTAAGCGTGCATATTCTTGTTGGCAAACTAATTTCCGTACTTGTACTGGCATACTCTCAACCCGTGAGCGTATGGCATTCAATTGGTCGTCCAGTCCATTCATACCTTTAACGTTGACAACATCTTCATTTGTCTTTAAATATTCGGCAAAGGTTTGCAAATTACTTTCTAAACTGTCACATGCATTATAATCCGCACCCCAGCTTGGCATTAGCGCATTAATAGATTCAGGCAAAATACTTGCTACACTAGGATAGATGTCCTGCTTCCATTGCTGCGGAAAAACAATAAGCAGTGCAGCTATTGCGACTCCCATTAGCATGACGAATGCCGTCAGAGCCGTCATTACATTTTTCATTTACAACCCCAAAACTTACCTGTTTGACTTTAGTTAGCATAGTGCATAGGGCGTAAAGCAATATTTATAATAAAAAATAGTTTGTAAAGAAAACTCTAGCAATATTAATAGGCTAATAAAAGCAAGCAAATTAAGATGATACGTTTACGCTTAAGTGCTTATAGAAAATAGTTGTACTCTCAAACTCCTGTTGAGCATTCGATACAAAATGAGGAATTTCGCCCACCTCGATATAATCTTGTTGGCGATACAGATGTGCAGCAACATCACCTGTACGAGTATCTAATACAAGTAATGTTCGTTGATGGCTTAGCGCTACCTGCTCCACAGCGAGAAGTAACTGTTTAGCTATGCCTTGCTGACGAAAAGCTGTGTGTACCATGAGTTTTTCAACTTCTGCCCGATGGCGACCATTTGCCTTTGCGCAAAATGAAAGTTGAATTGCCCCAGCTAACTGTTTGTCGACTAATTTTACGAGTAATAAACGTTCACCGGTTTGCAAGCCTTGATCAACTGTTTGCCAATAATTGCGCGCTTCAACCTGTGTTATTGGAGCAATAAATCCAATCGAAGCCCCACTGTTCACACAGTCGATTAATAACCAATCTAATTGTTGTTCCAATCCACCAACAGTCGCTACACTTTGAATAGACATAATGTTTCCCTATAACTTTCACCTGTGTTATCACCTATTCGCCGCGGTGTATTGACTATGAATAAAATACCATTCCGTCGTACGGCTTTTTGCGGCAACTCTTTAATCTATCTATTAATGAACCAACATGAATTTCTAATTGATGACCATCTGGATCTAAAAAATAGAAGGAGTCACCTTCACTGCGGTTATCTTTCCAGACAGTCACGCCGGCTTGATGCAATTTTTCAACGATATCCGAAAAATCCTCAGCTAACACCGTAAAAGCATAATGGGTGTAATCACGACGCTTTGCAGCAGCAACCTCTTGTCTCATCGGATCATAAGAAAGGCATACCCATAGTGCACCACAGGTTAAATAAGCCCCTCGCTCCCAACTTGCATGTAACTGCATTCCTAATACCGTCTGATAAAAAGAAATACTTTTTTGTATGTCACTAACGGCTAGAGTTAAATGATTGATTCCAATTAGCATTTTTTCTCCCACGCTCACTAATAAATAATTGTACACGTATTCTTTTAATGAATTTACATAACCAGTAAGTAAATAACAAAATTAACGGTATAACTTAACCATATCGAAATTTTGACAACCTACTAATAGATGCCCTTTCCCTTTTTATGTCCCCCATAAAAAGGGTTTTTTTTATCTTAAAAATTGAACATTTTTTAGCTCACTGTTATATCTCACTGTTATAAAAAGAGTAAATCAACTTATTCACAATAGAATGCGAATGTTATCCACAGTTAATGTGTACAACTACTTCTTTTTAAATCTTAAAAAAATCATCGCAATAAGATTGGTAACTTTATCGCGTGATATATCAGAGATTGTGTAGCGAGATAAGCGGTTTTACGGGGCATCTGTGCATAATTTTTGCTATAGTGCCAATTCGCACTGAATTTTAACCTCCATTAAGAGCTTAATTTGCCTATTATGAATGATTTTCTTCAGCTATTTCAGGCCATCGGTATTGGATTGGTTTTAATACTTCCTCTTGCCAACCCATTGACAACAATTGCAGTGATGCTGAGTTTGTCTGGCAACATGACCAAAGAGCAGCGAAACCATCAATCACTTTTGGCTTCTATTTATATTTTCGCGATCATGACTATTGCCTTCTACGCAGGGCAATTAGTGATGAGTACATTTGGTATTTCGATTCCCGGATTACGCATTGCTGGTGGGTTAATTGTGGCATTTATTGGTTTTGGTATGCTATTCCCTAGCGGTGAGAATAACGATGATACCAGTGCCTTAACACCTGATGACACAACCGTCTCTAAAAAACGTCAAAAATCACCTAATATTGCGTTTGTTCCCCTTGCCATGCCGAGTACTGCCGGGCCAGGTACCATCGCTATTATCATTAGCTCAGCGGCCTCTTTACAAGGTGATGTTGGCTTTGCCCCTTGGGTATTAAAAGTCGCTCCGGTAATCACCTTTTTCATTGTTAGCTTAATTGTTTGGTTAGCATTACGAGGTGCCACTTCTATCATGAAATGGTTAGGTAATGGTGGAATTGATGCGATATCAAGGGTAATGGGGTTCTTATTAATTTGTATGGGAGTGCAGTTTGTTATCAACGGTATCGTTGAGATTGTCGCGCAACTCCCACATTTAGTGGCGGCACATCATTAATTCATGGCTAATGAATTATAGGCATTTTTGACTTTCCATAAATAACGCGGAGCTTGAGGCGCTGGGTGTTTCGTTTGAACGTGTTGATAAAACTCTTCAGGTGTCAATCGATTAATCATCGCGATAGCTCTGCCTTTATCATTATCAAATGTCCTTAACAAGGCGCCAGCACCATTGACGTAAGCCACGACAGTCGCATAGTACATCGTTTGGGGATTGTTAATCCCAGCAAGGTGTTGCTCTTTTAATATCCGAATATAAGCTGTGCCAATATCAATATTTTTTCTCGGATCTTTTAAATCTCGCGTTGAAGGCTCCCCTGATTTCCCTTGGTAACGATATGCATCACGCCCCGCAGTTGAAGCTTTGATTTGCATTAAACCAATCGCATTCGACTTACTGACGACATCCGGCCGGAAATTTGATTCAACCTCAATGATGGCCCGAATTAAGGTTTCATCGACATTATAACGACTCGCAGACTCTCGAATGAACTCATCAAATGGCGTACGAGGAAAGGAAATATTTTGCTGCACTGTTGATAAATTGCTACTTTTATTTAACATCCGTTGTGTTGATACTTGTTTTTCTGGTTCACTAGAGCAACCCGCTAGCAACAGAAATACCAATGCGCCACTGATATTTTTTTTCACCGAGATATCCTCTGCTAATAAAACTGACGGAAGAATAACTAATAGTAAGAAAAATAAAATAATTTTTACTTAACTTTTACTTCAAGACATGTTTTAGTCATTGAAAAAAGTAATCACAATAATAGAAAAATCACACACTTTTTGTCTTGACTTTATCCAATTGATATTGATAATCATTATCAATTGAATTTTGCTCCTGCTATTCTTTTTATGCGTAACAGGGTAATTAAAAAATCCACTAAGCCAATGATGTCAGGGTCTGAATAATGAAGAAAACACTATCTCTACTGTCTAAACCACTACTTTCTGCTGTCTTTGCTTTATCTACTATTTTACTAATCAGTCAACCTGCATTAGCTAAAAAGTTTAAGGTCGTCACAACTTTTACCATTATTCAAGATATCGCACAAAACGTCGCAGGGGATGCCGCCGTTGTGGAATCGATAACCAAGCCTGGCGCTGAAATCCACGGCTACCAACCAACACCAAAAGATATCATGAAGGCCTATGATGCCGACCTGATCTTATGGAATGGCTTAAACCTTGAAGTCTGGTTCCAACGCTTCTTTGAAAATTTCCAAAATGTTCCTGCTGTTGTCGTCACTGAGGGGATTGACCCTATGCCAATTCGTGAAGGCGAATATAAGGGGAATCCGAACCCACACGCATGGATGTCACCTGCAAACGCCCAAATTTATATCGAAAATATTCGCAAAGCATTGGTTAAGTATGATCCAGAAAACGCAGAAATCTACAACCAAAATGCGAAAAAATATGCTGAACAGATTGCACAACTTGATGCTCCACTGCGTGAGCGACTCAACCGTATCCCTGAAGAGAAACGTTGGTTAGTCTCAAGTGAAGGCGCTTTCAGCTACTTAACAAAAGATTATGGCTTTAAAGAAGCTTATCTCTGGCCAATTAATGCGGAAGAACAAGGAACGCCACAACAAGTTAAAAATGTGATTGATACTGTACGTAAATATAATATCCCTGTGGTATTTAGCGAAAGTACAATTTCAGACAAACCAGCACGCCAAGTTAGTAAAGAAACTGGGGCAAAATACGGTGGAGTCCTTTATGTAGATTCACTATCAACCGCAGATGGCCCAGTACCAACCTATATCGAACTGTTAAATACAACCGTTGACACTATAGCGAAAGGATTTGATCAGTAATATGAGTAACTCGAAACGCTTTGAACACCCTAATTTGGTTGTGGATGATGCCACTGTCACTTACAACAACGGTCACACTGCAATTTATGATGCAAGTTTTGATATTACAGGCGGATCAATATGTGCATTGGTTGGCGTCAACGGCAGTGGTAAATCCACCTTATTTAAAACGATCATGGGGTTAGTCACCCCATCATCTGGCAGTGTCACGCTCAATGGTGAGCCAATCAAAGAGGCTCTCAAAGAAAACATTATTGCCTACGTTCCTCAAACAGAGGAAGTGGATTGGAACTTTCCTGTGCTTGTCTCCGATGTGGTGATGATGGGGCGTTACGGCAAAATGGGCTTTTTTCGTATTCCTAAAAGTGAAGACAAAGAAGCGGTAAAAAAAGCACTTGAACGTGTAGATTTGGCAGGGTTAGAGCATCGCCAGATTGGCGAGCTTTCTGGCGGGCAGAAAAAACGCGTCTTTTTAGCTCGTGCGCTAGCCCAACAAGGTAAAGTGCTCCTACTTGATGAACCCTTTACAGGGGTCGATGTTAAAACAGAAAACGCCATTATTGACCTGTTACGTAGCCTACGTGATGAAGGCCACCTGATTTTGGTGTCTACTCACAACTTAGGGAGTGTGCCTGAGTTTTGTGACCAAGTCATTTTGATTAATCGCACCGTACTCGCAAGTGGTCCGACTGAAACCACATTTACCCAAAAGAATTTGCAAGTGGCTTTTGGTGGTGTGCTACGCCATATCAATCTTTCAGGTCAAGAGCTGCATGACGACGACGATCCACGCTCTGTCACGGTGATTACCGATGATGAACGCGCCGCCGTTTTCTATGGCCATGACCACAATGCCCCCGTTAGAACAAACCAGCCTAAGGATCCAGTATGATCGAGTTGTTACTGCAACCTTTCGAGTACAACTATATGGTTAAAGCCATTTGGGTAAGCGCTATTGTGGGTGCCGTTTGTGCATTTCTTTCAGCTTACCTAATGCTCAAAGGTTGGTCATTAATGGGCGATGCCCTCTCTCATTCCGTTGTACCGGGTGTTGCCGGAGCTTATGCGTTAGGCTTACCCTATGCCGCCGGCGCCTTTTTTACGGGGATCCTCGCGGCCCTAGCCATGACCTTTATTAAGCATATTACTCGGTTACGTGAAGATGCCGTTATCGGCTTTATCTTTTCAACTTTCTTTGCCGCGGGGCTATTAATCGTCTCTTTAAACCCAACCTCAGTGAATGTGCAAACCATCATTTTCGGTAATATTTTAGGTATCGCCGACGCCGATGTATTGCAGGTTGAAATTATTATCGCCATCTCCTTTATCGTGCTACTGGCTTTATGGAAGGATTTACTCGCCGTGTTCTTTGATGAAAGCCACGCTCGTTCAATTGGCTTGAATCCATTGCGCTTAAAAATTATCTTTTTTACTCTACTAAGTGCTTGTACGGTAGCTGCATTACAAACGGTTGGTGCAATCTTAGTTATTGCTATGGTGGTAACTCCCGGGGCAACAGCTTATCTACTCACTGACCAATTTAAGCGTTTATTAATCATTGCAGTCGCTATTGGTACTGCCACCAGCGCGATTGGTGCTTATGCCAGCTATTTCCTCAATGGGGCAACTGGCGGCTTAATTGTGACGCTTCAAACGGTTATTTTCTTGTTGGCATTCTTCTTTGCGCCAAAACACGGCATTTTTGCTTCTCGTCGTAAGGCAAAACAGGAAGTCGAGAACCTGCATAAAATAAAACAACAAGGAGCCTCTAATGAGTGATTTTATTGACTTACTAACGGCACCGTTTATTTTCCCGTTTATGCAGAAAGCGATTATTACGGCTATCGTGACAGGTGCAGTCTGTGCGATTTTATCTTGCTTTTTAGTGCTTAAAGGCTGGTCATTAATGGGGGATGCCATCTCCCATGCTGTATTACCGGGGATTGTTATTGCTTCTGTTGCGGGTATACCACTCGCTATTGGGGCATTTGTTTCGGGCCTGTTTTGTGCATTTGCCACCGGATACCTCAAAGAGAATAGTCGTATCAAAGAAGATACCGTGATGGGAATTGTCTTTTCAGGCATGTTCGCCGTCGGCTTAGTGATGTTTGCCAAAATCGATACCGAGCAGCATCTTACTCATATCCTATTTGGGGATATTCTTGGTATTACCGATGCCGAATTTAAGCAAAACCTATGGTTTGCAGGCATTACCATCGCTATTATCTTACTAAAACGTAAAGATTTTATGCTGTATTGCTTTGATCCTAATCAAGCGCGTGTGATTGGCCTGCCTGTGAAGTTGATCCATTATGGTCTGCTCTCATTGCTCGCCCTTACCATTGTCGCCTCGCTTCAAGCGGTTGGGATCATCTTAGTCATTGCGATGCTTATCTCCCCAGGCATCATCGCTTTTGTCCTGTGTCGAAGCTTTGGGTGGATGCTCTTTGTGGCCGTGATTGCCTCCGTCACCTCTAGTGTGATTGGAACCATTGTCAGTTTCCACATTGACGGTGCTACAGGCCCTTGTATTGTTATTACTCAAGCCATCTACTTCATCATTGCCCTGCTCTATAGCAAAATGGTCTTAGCGCGTAAAAAAGCGAAATTGCCGCAAGAAAAGTTACAGTCGGCCTAATGCGCTGTTAGCGATAATAAGCAAAATAAAAAGCCACCCAATCATCTAAGGGTGGCTTTTGTCTCTATGTCATCAAGAGATGGTGTTAAGACGCTACATCCACTTTTTCTAGTACCACTGGAATGTTTTTGTAAGCCGGAATACCACTTTGCGGGTCAAAATTATCCAACGCAATTAAGTTATTCGCTTCTGGAAAATAGGTCGCCACGCAGCGATCAGCCATATCATGGATAACCACTTTTAAGTTATCTAAGCGGCGATGAGTGCGCTTTTGTTCACTATCCAGTGCAATAATATTGACTCTATCGCCTGCGGCTAAGTTCTGTTTCTTAGCCTGTGCTTCGCTAATAAACATCACATCACGTTGGCCAAAAACACCGCGATAGCGGTCATTGAGTCCATAGATAGTGGTGTTATATTGGTCATGGCTACGTACTGTCGCCAAGACTAATTCACTATTCACCGCTGATTTAGGGTCTTCAATAACGCCTTGCGTCGTAATGAAGTTTGCTTTTCCTGATGACGTCAACCAGCGCCGCTCTGCAGCCGCATTGGTTAAGTGAAAACCACCGGGCACACGGATCCGCGCGTTATAATCTTCAAAACCCGGTAACACCGCCTCCATCGCGTCACGAATTTTATCGTAGTCATCGATAAACTCATCCCATTCCACTTTAGTATTTGGCAATGTAGCCTTAGCCATACCGGCTACGATGGCACACTCTGATTTCAAGTGAGGGCTAGCCGGTTTTAGCTTACCGTGCGAGGCATGTACCATCGACATAGAATCCTCAACGGTAATACTTTGTGGTCCGGTTTTTTGTTCATCCCGTTCAGTACGCCCTAATACGGGGAATAGGAATGTGTTTTTGGCTGTCAACAGATGGGAGCGATTAAGTTTAGTCGCTGCATGCACTGCTAAGTCTAATTTTTTCATACCGCTATAGCAGGCATCCTGATCCGGCATCGCAACCGCTAAATTACCGCCCATACAGATCAATGCACGCGCACTTCCTTGAGAAATAGCTTGCATACTCGCGACAGCGGCATGGCCAAATTTAGCTGGGGGTTTAAAACCAAACCGTTGTTCGATTTTATCGAGAAAAGCTTGGCTTGGTTTTTCGGTGATCCCAACAGTACGGTCTCCTTGTACATTGGAGTGCCCACGTAAAGGACAGATGCCGGCCCCTTCACGTCCAATGTTCCCTTTGAGCAGCAGCAGATTCACTAATTGCTGAATATTTTGTGTACCGTGCTGGTGCTGAGTGATCCCCATTCCATAACAAATAATCGTGCTATCCGCCTCAATATATAATTGGGCTATTTGTTCGATTTCATCACGAGTTAGACCGCTAACACGTAATATATCTTCCCAACGCGTCGACATCACATCATGTTTGAGTGCCTCAAAACCGGCAGTGTGAGACTGAATAAACTCATTATCTAATATAGGCGATTTACCTTGTGCGACCGCAGCCTCATGCTGCTCAATAACAACACGCATCACGCCTTTTATTAATGCGGTATCGCCACCGATGCGTACTTTATAATAGTGTTGAGCTAATTGAGTTGACTCTAAAGTCAGCATCTCAACAGGATCTTGTGGGTACTCAAACCGTTCCAACCCACGTTCTTTTAACGGATTGATCGCGATAATTTTTGCACCACGTTTTGACACTTCACGCAATGAGCTCAGCATTCTTGGGTGGTTAGTGCCGGGGTTATGACCAATACAGATCACTAAATCGGCTTTATCAAAGTCTTCCAATAACACAGTGCCCTTACCCACCCCAATAGATGCAGCAAGTCCAACACTCGTTGGTTCATGGCACATATTGGAACAATCAGGGAAATTATTCGTTCCGTACTCTCTTGCAAACAGTTGATATAAAAACGCAGCTTCGTTTGAGGTGCGCCCAGAGGTATAAAACTCGACCACATTAGGGTCGGCATAGCCAGATAAATGTTTACCTATTTGTGCAAAGGCTTCTTCCCATTCAATCACTTCATAATGGTCAGTTTGCGGATTATATTTCATTGGATGCGTTAAACGACCTTCATTTTCTAAATCGTAATCATCCCACTTTAATAATTCAGTTACTGAATGTTTTGCAAAAAATTCAGGTGTGGTTCTTTTCGATGTTGCTTCCCATGACATGGCTTTTGCGCCATTTTCACATATATCGAAGGAGGCATAATGTTTAGGATCAGGCCATGCACAACCAGGGCAATCAAACCCCTGAGGCTTATTCATTTCAAACATAGCAATCACATCATGACCAATTTCCATTTGGCCTCGAATAGCTTCAGCCACGGCTTTTACCGCGCCCCAGCCAGCGGCAGGACCAGTGTAATTTTCAATTTTCTCTTTCATTTTCATTACTCTTTTTAATTTAAATATTGCAAAAAATAAACATCGAATAATTACAATCTAATTATGTATAAAATTAATTTTATTATATTCATTAGAAAATATAGCAAATAATAGTCATTACAATAAGGCTTTATTTTTTAAAAAAGAAAAATAACATTTGAAATATATTCATAGTCTTATTTCAATATTTATTTATGACTAGTTATTAATTTAAAAACAATATATCGATAATAATGAATATCTAAAATAATCCATTCAACATAATGTTATAGTTGAGCCATTTCGTGATAGGCTCTTCTTTTTAAATAATTATTGCTGTTAATTCCTAAACTGTCGCTATAGAATCGTGTTAGTGAAGACCAAAGCAAAGCGAGGTGTATCATGTGGCAAGCAATGTACCGTTTATTAAGCGAACACTTAGGTGAAGCAGAACTTCATAACAAAGAAATACTTTCTGGGGGTGATATTCATCACACGATGAAAATCGATTACGGTGACCATACCATTTTCGTCAAACAGAATCTGCGTGAATTTCTGCCTTTATTTAAACAAGAAGCCGAACAGCTTGAAATGCTTGCCAAAAGCAAAACCATCACCGTGCCTAAAGTGTATGGTGTAGGGAGTAATAAACACCACAGCTTTCTGCTATTAGAATATTTTCCTTTAAAAAGTTTTGATGCAACTAACGCATGGCGTTTCGGCCAGCAATTAGCCCACCTACATCAATGGGAAGAGCAACCGAGCTATGGTTTTGACTTTGATACAATGTTAGGCACCATCACTCAGCCAAATGGTTGGGAAAAACGGTGGAACTCTTTCTTCGCCGAAAAACGTATTGGTTTGCAATTACAAATTGCCGCTGAGAAAGGAATGGTCTTTGGCGATATTCAGCAGATCGTTGATATTGTCAAAGAGCGCCTGACAGGACATCAACCGCAACCTTCCTTACTTCATGGGGATTTGTGGCCTGCCAACTGCGCTATGACACAAGAGCAGAATGGTATTTTATATGATCCCGCCTGCTATTGGGGGGATAGAGAATGTGATATGGCAATGTTGCCTTTATACCCAGAGTTACCCATCCAAATTATTGACGGATACCAAAGTGTGTGGCCTTTACCTTCGGGCTTCCTCGAAAGGCAACCTATTTATCAACTTTATTATCTACTTTGCCAATCCAATATTTTTGGCCTTGAAAAAAGCTATTTGCACGCACGTACCATTATCGATGAGTTAATTGGCGAGAAATAATGACGGTGTTGGCCCAGC
Organism: Providencia sp. PROV261; assembly: GCF_028477945.1. Lineage (NCBI taxonomy): Bacteria > Pseudomonadati > Pseudomonadota > Gammaproteobacteria > Enterobacterales > Morganellaceae > Providencia > Providencia sp. PROV261. The sequence goes on from NZ_JAMPMC010000005.1 coordinate 65,687, forward strand.
GATGCCTGACTGGGCCAGATAATTACCAATTCAGCAACTTTAATGCCAAATAGATAACTATACCGAATGCGATTGGCGAAAAATAAAGAATAAAGAATTGGGTAAATATGGTGTGTCGAGGGATCGTCACTTTAGCCTCAAGCTCTTCTTTCGAGACTTCATTTCCTTTGGCTTTTTCCAATATCACGTGATCTTCGAGGCTTTCACGAATAAATTTAATTTGTCGATACATGCGTAAGCCAGAAGCGCTTAGTGCTAAGCCAACAAAGATAAAAAGAAAGATAATGATAAAGCCGATATTCGCGCCTGAAAAACCATTGGCAACTTGAGGTACTGGGGAGTTGTTCCAGAAGACATTAAGAAACGGTGTACTTTGGCGCGTCATTTCAGCCATTAATTTAATAAAATCATTGGCTACTGCATTAATACCCTCTCCTTCTAACCCTTTCATACCCGCCAATTTGACTAATGACGCTAAAGTGGAAATCAATGCTACAAGAAAAACAATCCAACCGATAATACGCTTGCCGATTGCGACATAACTTGCAGTCTGGTAATTCATTATTGACCCTCTAAAAATTTTTTTATAACTAATCATAACTGAATTTTTATAAAGCCACCAAATTTACCACAAGGAATAATACGGATACTCGCAATTTCAGATTATTTAACTTGCGCTTTCGTGACTGCCCATTGTCGTCAGTGGCAAAGCTGCCCACTTCTTAGACCGCAACCGCGATATGACGGATTTAGGGGGCTTGTCATTCCCATATTCCCGTGTGTCGGATATGGATTGCTGTGTTGATATCTCAGCCATGTTATCGAGCATTTTCAATCCATAACTGAATAGTTTCATAAAGATCCAACTTTTGGGGAACGTTCACACTCAAGATAAAGATGACCGTTTCGATATATATAATCAGTCAGTGACTTGCTACAATACTCATCGCAATAAAGGGCTATCAGTTTCAGATGATATGCAATACCTTGAATTGATACGGTGACAAATTAATTGGGTCAATCCTGTTACTGCATACAACACCTTGAAACATGGCAAGGTCACACATACATGAATGGAGTTTTGACATGTACCACAACTTATCCATCCAGTCTGTTATCTTTGATATGGATGGCTTGCTGATTGACTCTGAGCCTTTTTGGGCGCAAGGGGAGCGTGAAATTTTTACTCAATTAGGCATCGACCTATCCATCGCTGATAAACTACCCGATACACTAGGCTTACGAATCGACCATGTCGTAGAGCTTTGGTATCACGCTTCTCCGTGGCAAGGACATAGCCTAAAAGCAGTCGAACAGATGATTATTGATCGTGTTATTGGCTTAGTTGAAGAGCAGCGTCCCCTCCTTCCCGGTGTGCATCACGCATTAGAACTATGCCGTTCAATGGGATTGAATATCGCCCTTGCGTCTGCCTCGCCGCAATACATGTTAGAGAAAGTACTGAACTTATTTGAGATCCGTGATTATTTTTCGGCGGTTGTTTCGGCGGCTGATTTACCTCACAGTAAACCGCACCCTGAAGTTTATCTCAATGCAGCTGCTTTACTGGAGACAAAACCCATCCACTGCGTATCACTAGAAGACTCCTTTAACGGTATGATTGCTGCAAAAGCGGCAAGAATGCGCTCAATCGTTGTTCCTGACCAACAGCATTTTCATGATCCGCGTTGGGGATTAGCGGATGTTAAACTCGCATCACTTAATGAACTCACCGAAAAATATTTGCGTTAATTATCTATTGCCGCTTTTTTCGCCCGTCCCTATCACGTTTTGATAGGGATATTACATAAAAGTATAAAACTCTGATGTTATTTGCTAATAACTAAGAGTTTTTTGCATTTCTAGCCCTATCATATTCTTTTTAAACGCTTTATACTGCCCTCCTAACTGTATAGATAAACAGATGGTAATTTATCCACCATGACCGCTGAAGGGCACCTGCTATTTTCTGTCGCCTCATTAATAATGGCACATAAGCTAGAGATCACACCTGAGCTTGCTCAAGGTGATTGGCTGCATATGGTGCCAGGTGCGCTATTGGGGGCATTACTCCCCGATATCGACCACCCTTCATCGATACCCGGTCGGATGTTAAGGATCCTTTCCCTGCCGATTTCCAAATTATGTGGGCATCGAGGTTTTACACACAGTTTAATCGCATGGCTACTATTAGTGCTCGCCTGTTACCAATGGCTACCGGCCAACTGGCCTATTCCTAATGATTTGATCCAAGCATTTTTACTGGGTTATATGAGCCATTTAGTGGCTGATATACTCACCCCTTCAGGAGTTCCCTTCTTATGGCCTCTGCCTTTTCGCTTTTGTTTTCCGTTACTACGTAGCAAGTCAAATAAACGTGCAGAACGTTTTATCGCGATCGTTTTGGCTGTTTGTGCTTGCTTTATACCCGTTAGTTATAGCTTTGATTTTCATAGTCAATTTGAAAGCATAATAAAATATATTCATAATCAAATAGATATACGCATGTCTACATAGTCATCTATTTTGTAATATACTGTAAGCATCATTCATCATAAGTTATTACTTTTCAGTATAAGAATTGTCTTTTATCTGCTGATAACATATAACCAGTTGTTAGGATGAGCTAATTCCTTATAACCTTTAAGGTTTACAGCGCTAATAACATAATTCAAAAAACTGCGATTGGAGTTCGGAATGAATATTCCTTTAATTATTAATGTGCTTGTCTTTGTAGCACTGCTCATACTACTGGCAAAACTAGGGGCAAAAGGCTGGAGCCTGTCGAAAAAAGTTCTATTAGGTCTGGTTTTTGGTGTGGCATATGGCGTCGCTCTCCATTTGGTGTACGGTACTAATCACCAAACACTGAAAGACTCTATTCTCTGGTTTAATATCGTGGGTAATGGCTATGTACAGCTATTGCAAATGGTGATTATGCCATTAGTTTTCGCATCGATACTGAGCGCGGTCGCACGTCTGCACAAGGCATCATCGTTAGGTAAAATCAGTTTCTTAACTATCGGAACACTGTTATTAACCACTGCAATAGCCGCACTTATTGGTATTTTGATTGCGAATCTTTTTGGCTTAACTGCCGAAGGTTTGGTTCAAGGTCAACAAGAAACTGCTCGCCTTGATGCAATTCAAAATAATTATGCGGGCAAAGTGTCTGATCTAACTGTTCCACAACTTATTTTATCATTTATTCCTAAAAACCCATTTGCTGATCTGACGGGAGCTAGCCCAACATCTATTATCAGCGTGGTTATCTTTGCTGCCTTCTTGGGGGTTGCTGCTCTGCAATTACTCAAAGATGACCAACAACGTGGTGAAAAAGCGCTCGCGGCTATCGATGTGCTGCAAGCTTGGGCAATGAAACTCGTCCGTCTAGTTATGCGCTTAACACCTTATGGTGTCATGGCGTTGATGATCAAGGTTGTTGCAAGTTCTAACCTATCAGACATCATTAATCTAGGCACATTCGTGATAGCGTCGTACGTCGCACTAGCACTGATGTTTATCGTTCACGGTATTTTCATTGCGGTAACAGGCCTCAGTCCTATTAAGTTTTTCAAAAAAGCAGGCCCTGTATTAACATTCGCGTTCACAAGCCGTTCGAGTGCCGCCAGTATTCCTCTGAATATTGAAACTCAAACTCGTCGCTTTGGTGTTCCTGAATCTATCGCCAGCTTCTCGGCTTCATTTGGCGCGACAATCGGTCAAAACGGTTGTGCTGGTATCTATCCCGCTATGTTAGCTGTTATGGTTGCCCCCACCATGGGCATTAACCCATTTGATCCACTGTGGATTGCGACATTAGTTGGGATTGTTACTGTTAGCTCAGCAGGGGTTGCTGGTGTTGGTGGTGGTGCAACATTTGCCGCGCTGATTGTACTCCCTGCTATGGGGTTACCTGTCACACTGGTTGCCTTACTGATCTCCGTCGAACCTCTGATTGATATGGGTCGTACCGCCCTCAACGTCAGCGGCTCTATGACAGCGGGCACGGTCACTAGCCAATTAATGGGTGAAACTGACAAAACCATCTACAACCAAGAGGATGATGGTGAGCTAAAACACGTCTAATTTACATTAGCGTAATTTAAGATAAAATTATCCACTGACTGCACCCCAAAAGTTGCAACACGACTGATTAAGGTGCAGTTTTTGTTTTTTTTAAATTCTAATCGAATTTATTTATCGTATAGATAATGAGAAATATCAGTATGAAACACTGAAAAACCTTGCCAATCGGAAATAATACGTAAGATAATAGCGTTTGAGCAACGATTCTAGGCCTCCTGCCTATGTTGCGTCAGCCCGTTTTCTGCGGGTCATTATTTCCAAAATTTTTTAGTGATTTTATATATGACCAATATTACTCATATAATAAAAACTGATCCTGAAAATAATCCCTGTGTAAGTTGTGGTGCTTGTTGCGCTTATTTTCGCGTCTCATTTTATTGGGCAGAAAGCGAAAGTGGTGGTGGCACGGTTCCTCAAGATCTCACTGAGCAAATAACACCATTTATGAGTGCAATGAAGGGCACCAATCAAAAACACAATACACGCTGCACAGCATTAACCGGTACGGTTGGTGAATGTGTCTCTTGTGCTATCTATAGTCAAAGGCCTACCCCTTGCCGCGAATTCGAGCAATCATGGGTTGATGGCGTTCATAATGAAGCTTGTGACCGAGCTAGAGCGGCTCATGGTCTGCCCCCTCTTGAACCCCATCTGCCACAAATCGCTTGTTAGCCGTCTATGACCCAGATTATTCTGGGTTATCTCACTTATCCTCTAAAATAATAGCTAAATGCTACCACGTTGAACGTACTCTGCCATTTTGAGTCGCCCTCTAGCATTGGGAAAATAGGCCGATTCATTGTGTTCAATTGACAGAGCATCGTTTAAAAACCAGCGTCTTGAATGCAATCTAGCCGAACAGAGGAAGCTTGGGCCACAGGTCAATACCTCTCGTTATCGCCTGTAGCCCATAAAAATGCGGTAGTGTCGCTACCGCTATTCATAAGCGTTACTGCTCTCTCAGCGCCTGCATTGCTTGCATCGCTAATTCAAATGAATATAAGCGGGCTTGATGATCAAAAATTTGCCCATTAACCATGATTTCATCCGCTTGAGTTTGACGTAATACGGATGCTAGCCCATGGCGAATTTTGGCTTTATCCCCCACTAATGACATCCCGAGTGCTTGTTGCACGCCAAATTGTTCAGCAGGCGACCAAATTTTCCCCATATCTTCCACTGGAGGTGGTAATTGTGCAGGCTGACCTCTACGTAACATCACAAAAGCTTGCTGCATAGATGTAAATAAAAACTCCGCATCACGAACAGTATCAGCAGCAATAATATTAATACAAACTATTGCATATGGCTTAGCGAGCCTAGATGAGGGCGTAAAGTTTTCCCGATACGTCTGTAATGCCTGTAATAACAAATCAGGGGCAAAATGAGAGGCAAAGGCGAAAGGTAACCCCATTTGAGCTGCAAGTTGCGCACTGTATAAACTTGATCCTAGCAGCCACACAGGTATCTTTTCACCATAACCGGGAACTGGCCTGACAGGAGGATTAGGATCTGTTGCATCAAACCAATTCACCAACTCAGCCACATCGCGAGGGAAATTATCAATATCATGACTCATATGGCGACGTAACGCTTTCATGGTTTGTTGGTCACTCCCAGGCGCTCGACCGATCCCTAAATCAATTCGATTAGGATATAACGTATTCAATGTGCCAAACTGCTCAGCGATCACTAGCGGTGAATGATTGGGTAACATCACGCCCCCAGAGCCAAGATGCAGTGTTGTGGTATTGGCGGCAAGGTAACCAATCAACACCGAGGTGGCGGCACTGGCAATTCCCGTCATATTATGATGCTCTGCAAGCCAATAACGCTGGAAGCCAAGTTTCTCGGCCAATTGGGCTAAATCTAAAGAGTGAGAGAAAGCCTCCTTCGCAGAAGCGCCTTGTGGAATAGGTGCGAGATCTAATATTGAAAATGGAATTTGTATCTCAGACATAACGGCTCACTTTGTTGCTATTTTGTTATTTAACTACCATGCTAATCGATTATCATGCCGCCTTCCAGCCACTCAAGTAGACACCGCACAAGTGATGCTTTTTTATAGTCCTTGTCGATACGAGCGGGGCTAATTAAGTAGAAAATATGGAAAAAGTGCAGTAATTGTGAAGCTTCGGTCAAAGGAGGTAAAAGCGATTGCGGCAAAAAATGAATTAATTGATTATCTGAATCAATACAAATAAGAGGATATATCAATGAACAAACTAAATTCTGGTTTACTTGCTCTCATGTTAATGTCTGTTGGATTTGCCGCAGCAGCCAACGGCCCTGATAACCGCTCTTCACGCCCACATATGGGGAACCACCACAATGTGTTGTTTAGTGTTGCTCAACAAACAACGACACCGAATGAGACATTGAAAAAATTAGCGAATGACGCACCAAAAGCGGCTGATGGTAAACGTTACCTTGTTAAAATGAGTATTGTTGAAGTGCCTGAATATGTGCCAGCAAAACAGAAACCCACATCACAACCAACAAAGAGTGCACCAGCACCAGAGCCTGCTGCACAATAAACGCTAAAATAAAATATCTATAGATGCGACCTTTTAGATTAATATGCAGAATCAAATAGCATCTATTCTTCATATTCGTTATCTTAAACTAACAATAATTAGTTCTATTAATCCTACGATTGCCTCTATGTTATAGAGGCTTTTTTTTCAAATTAAATAGGCTCTGAAACTAGTAAATTTGCCTATTTATTTCTAATCTTAAGAGGCAATAGCGAGTATTGCGACATTCTGAGTGTCCACTTTATACCATTTTTGGAGTCAATCATGGGTTATTTTGAACTGAAAAAATCAACAAAAGACACCGCTCAGCCTTATTATTTTGTTCTTAAAGCGGCCAATCATGAGATTATCGCCAGTAGCGAGATGTATTCAACTAAACAAGCGGCATTAAAAGGGATTGCTTCTGTCCAAAAAAATGCAGCAACGGACGAAATCAAAGATCTTACCGTTTAATTTCCATCCTCTCGTTTTATCAAATTATTGTGAATTAAACGCCCTTGTCCGTTTGAACGGGGCGTTTTAAGCTAATATCAAAAAATTAAGCGCAGTAATGCGGTCACCACAGAAGCAGATAACACAATGACAATAAAAGGTTTTTGATACCAAGTAAGCAATCCGGCTACACACACACCAATTATTTTAGGTATATCCGAAAAATGGTCACCTTCAAATACTGTCGAAGTCATCGCAACTGAAAACAAGATCACAATAGCTGCTGCTGAAAACAGAGCCTTACTATTATCTGATAAAATAATTTTTCCTTTGAGCAAGGCACCCGATGAGCGCATTAGATAAGTGCCCACTGCCAGCAATAAAATTCCACTCAAAATCAGCCATGGGTTATCCATCATTATTAACCTCTCACATATATAACTAAGCTTAATAAGGCCAGTAATACGGGGATCCCTGCTGGTAAAAAGGGAGTAGCGATCACGGCAATCACAGCACCAACGATTGCCGCTAACCGCAATCGCTTATCTTTCAATGCGGGTAATGAAAGCGCCAATATAATTGCGGGGAACATCGCATCCATACCAAGTGTATGAGTATCTTGAATAAAGCTTCCTACACCTTCACCAATTAATACGCCTATTGGCCAACAAATTAATATCCCTAATCCGCATAACCAAAATGCCGCTCTTTTTTCTTTTTCAGTTTCCTGAGATAACCCAAATACCACACTTTCATCATTCATAATATGATAGCCCAATAGCGCTTTTGGGCCTTTCCCCGCTAACTCACTGACGGCAAAGCTAAATGGAATATGCCGTGAATTCACGAGTAACCCCGCCAAGGCAGCAGAAATAGGGCTTCCGCCTGAAAAAATGACCCCAATAAAAAGAAATTCTGACGCCCCTGCTAACACTAAAATAGAAAGAGTCAAAGGAACCCAAAAATCAAATCCTTGAGAATGCGCTAGTGCCCCATATGAGATGCCGACAATTAAATCCGCAAGACAAACCAGTGCAATGTTTTTTACCGTGCTATGATTAAGCGTTGAGGTTAGCATAATGAATCGTTCGATATATAATACGTTCGTTCATTATGTCGGTAGTTATCTAAAAGTGCAATCAAAATAGGAAACTAAAACTTGAGCTCCTTCACTCCACCTATTGAGTTAATCGCCAAAGCATTAGTCAGAGAACGACAAAAAAGTGGTCTGTCACTCTCCGAACTCTCTCGTCAGGCGGGCATTGCTAAATCGACACTCTCGCAACTAGAGGCCGGAAATGGCAATCCAAGTATTGAAACTCTATGGGCTATCTGTGTCGCTTTAGATGTGCCGTTTTCTCGATTAATTGAAGATAGACATGAGCCAGTCACCGTCATTCGCCATGGTGATGGTATTCAAGTCAGTGCTGAACATGCTAATTATCTCGCTTTTTTACTTTCAGCAGCACCCGCGAACTCACAACGTGATATCTATACTGTGGTTGCTGAGCCTGGGCGAGATCGTATTTCAGAACCTCATATGCGTGGTGTGAGTGAACACATTATTTTGATGAGCGGTCGTGCCATGGTTGGCCCTTTAGATAACCCAACAGAGTTGTTTCCCGGTGACTATATCCACTACCCCGGTGATGAGCCGCATATTATGCGAGCACTTGAGCCAAATACCATGGCTGTTATGATCATTGATAAACAAAATTAGATGTCTATCATTTGACGCATACTCAATAGATAGAGCCTCAGTTATCACATAAGGCTCTATCTGAGTTTTTATCTAATTAAACGCTAGCAAGCGCCTATTCCCAAAAATAGATATTTTTCTCTTGCCACCCTTTTCTTTTCATACAACTCATATATTCGCGATGGCGGCTATCTTTATTCACATCCAAAACATAACTTTCCGTCTTGGGAACTTTTTCCTCATAAGTTTTCTCTTTACCGCATTCATCGTTTTTCTTGCATTTTTTCGTAATTGTTTCATACACCGTTCTTTGGGCGACTTCGTTACGAACTGGAAATCGCTTAAAAGAATCAAATTCACATTGTGAATCTGCCTCTTGGTAAGTCCATTCCACAGGGCCTATTGGTTCCCATTTTGATGTACAAGCACACAGTAGAAAACACAGCAGTATAACGGTTAATTTCAATATCTTATTCCTATGCTAGATGTAATAAAAAATAAATCATCGACAGCCACAATAAATAATACTACCCACATTCCATGTGTTATAATTTTTAATCATGTCTATTGGAGATAGTTATGCAACACTACGACAATATTGTTAAACACGTTGACGCACTATTAGCAGAAAACTCAATCTCAAATATGAATATATTACTGGCACAGCTTTCTCACGACGCTCAATTAACACAAGAGCAACGTTTCGAGCAGCAACAACGTTTAAGAAAAGCGATATTTAAACATCATGAGTCTTAGCTTAATTGTGATGAGTTTCAATTATTGTTACTCATCACAATATAAGTAAAACTTCACCGAATTATATTAATGAAAACAAGCATGTCAATAAAACAGGCCACTTAAGTGAAATATACAATCATTTGTTTATATTTGACTATGCGTATTTTGGTAAAATATTTTAAACACTATATTAATAATTTATTTATTCGTCGCAAAATCACCATTTTTAATAGAATAAAAATAAAAACGTTCTCTCTCTTTATATTTATAGCTAAATTTTAATCTTAATACTTCACGTATTCTAAAAATTTTAAATTGCGTCTCTTTTAGGGGAGATGATATTTATGGCTAGATTTATTTTTGATGTTCACAATATCCATCAAGGTATCTTGTGATTTAACGATGAGATAAAACGATTCTATCGGCAGGTAAGAATACAAATAAAACCTTGCCGCGATTATCGCGACAAGGTGAACCATCAACTAGAAATTATCCTGTTGTAAATAGGACCATGCATATTGTGCATACAGTTCAGCTCCCGTTGCCATTGCGTCTTCATCAATATTAAAACGCCCATGATGGTGCGCCCACTGTGTATCTTTATCAGGGTTTCCTGAACCTAATAAAGCAAAACAACCTGGAATATTTTCGATATAAAAACTAAAGTCTTCGCCACCTGTCGTTGGTTTTTCAAACATCAACGCATCTTCACCAAATGCTTGTGTAATGACAGATTGCGCCAATAGCGCACTACGCTCTTCATTGATCACAGGCAGTGTTCCATACGTATAAATAACTTCTGCTGTAGCCCCATACATCGCTGCGGTATGTTCTGCATAACGTCTGATAGCCGCTTCAATACGATCCCGAGTTTCGATATTAAAACAACGTACCGTTCCGTCTAATACTGCATTCTCCGCAATAACATTAAAACGCGTTCCCACGTCCATTTTACCGATACTGACCACTGCAGACTCAAGTGCCGATGTTTCCCGTGAAATGACAGCTTGTAAGTTCATCACAAAAGAAGAAGCCACAACAGCCGCATCGACCGTTGCTTCAGGCATCGAACCATGGCCGCCACGTCCTTTAAACTTCACGACAAGTAAATCCGCCGACGCAAAGGTTCCCCCCACATTACAAGAGACTTTCCCAGAGGGGGTTGTAGACCAAATATGCATCCCAAAAACGTTATCAACATTGTCAATTGCACCTTGCTTGACCATTTCACGTGCACCTTGAGCAATCTCTTCCGCCGGTTGGAAAATCAACCTTACATTGCCTTTCAAATCCTCACGAATTTCATACAACGCTTTTGCCGCCGTCAGTAACATAGAGGTATGCGCATCATGACCACAAGCGTGCATTTTTCCTTGATTTTGAGACTTATAGTCTAATGCATCATTCAGCTCAAGTACGGGTAGCGCATCGATATCAGCTCGTAATGCAACGGTTTTTCCCGGTTTACCGCCCTTAATTTCCGCGATAATGCCTGTTGGCTCTGTTAAACGATATTCGATACCGATTTTACTTAACTCTTCCGCAATCCGTTTAGTGGTTCGTACTTCTTCCCATGGCAATTCAGGGTGTGAATGCAGGTCTCGACGAAATGCAATCATATCTGCGGTATGTTTTTTGATTGCTGCTGTAATTGTTGTGTTTACCATTTTTCTACCTTTACCTTCTTATGCACAGACGCCTTCATCTGCTTAATCACATAATACTTCTCTTCACTTTAACACTCTGTTAGCGAACGAACCGTCGCGAACATTACATCGGCCCCTAGCGCAATTTGTGCATAATCCGTCCATTCATCAGGGTGATGACTTAACCCATTACGGCTAGGCACAAAAATTAGCCCCGTGCGCGTAATACCGGCAAAAATCATCGTGTCATGTCCTGCACCACTGACCATAGTGCGATAACGCAAACCTTGCTTTTGTGCATGTTGTACCATCAATTGATGGATTTCAGGGGCTAATTCGGTAGGAGACACATAAAGAGGCTGAACGATATCACTTTGAATATTGCCTTTAGCACTCTCTTGTTTCACCAATGCAATGATCTGCTCGATGGTGTTACGCAAAGCGGATTCATTTCTTGAGCGAATGTCGACGCTAAAAGTCACTTCACTTGGGATCACATTTGCGCCATTTGGTAAGACGTTTAATCGCCCTACTGTTGCAACCGTATTATCCCCAGCGGCAGTAGCAATATCAGGAATTTGGCTAATGATACGGCTAGCGTTGACTAATGCGTCAGCGCGCATATCCATTGGTGTCGTTCCTGCATGTCCCGCCTTACCGCTTAGCTTTACTTCCAGTTGTGCAATACCAACAATAATATCTACAATTCCAATATCTTCATTGGCCTGCTCTAGCACTGGACCTTGTTCAATATGCAATTCTAAAAATGCTTTGACTGATGAAGGTGCCAGCACTGCCTCTGCCGCCTTATCTGCATTAAAGCCCGCATCTGCCATGCGTTGCGCTGCCGAAACACCCTGCCTATCTTTCAGTTGATATAGCGTTTGAGTTCCGATAAGCCCAGTAATAACACTTGATGCCATCAAGCCACGACCAAAACTCGTTCCTTCCTCTTCGACTAATGCGATCACTTCAAGAGGGTAACGGGGTTGCAATTGTTGTTCACGAATGCGCGCAACCACATCTAACCCTGTCACAATTCCTGCCGGGCCATCAAAAGCGCCGCCATGGGGAACAGAGTCAAAGTGTGAACCAATAATCACAGCAGGCAATCCCTCCTCTGAGCCTTCTAAACGACCATAAATATTACCGATGGCATCTTCTCGAACTTGCAAGCCAAGTGCTCGCATTTGCTGTTTTATATAATCACGTGCTTGCTTATCTTGCTCGCTATAGCTCATTCGTGTCGTTCCTTGACCCGGCGTTGCTGTAAATTCAGCCAATTGTTCTAAATGGCGTTGTATTCTTAATGTACTTGTTTCCATCATCATTTACCCTGCAAGCGGTGTAATAAAACCAACCATAATCCCAGCCAATACCACAGAAACCATGGTTACTGAGATAAATCCACCGACTAACATCGGCCCTAACATATGTCCGGTCAAAATTTGACGCTCTTTCTCATCTTTGGTCAGCGCATTGATGGCTTCATTCGTAATGATATAGTCGGCAGGGAAGCCATACAGTGCGGTTAACGACACGGCAAAGGCCATCTCTTTAGAGACACCCAGTATTTTTCCCACAATCCACGAAGCTAAATACATCCCAATAACGGCTGCAATGATCAGCACCAACATAGGGTAGACAAGCCTTAATAACATGTCTGGGGTTGCATGATTCAGAGTGTCAAAAATAAATAGCATTAACGCCATAATGGCAAAACCAAAACCATTCGCTTTTTGTAGCGGTTGTCTTTCCAAAAAGCCCAGTGACGATGCAATAACGCCAAATAGTAAACATAATACAAACGGGCTAATACTCACGATAGGTGCTGCCCATGTAGAAACTAAATAAGCAAAGTACCCCACCGCTGCTAAGCGCAAAAACTTGAAGTAACTGGTATTGTAGTGAGAAGGAATTTTTTTAAATAATCTCGGCATTTCATCTTCTGAAACGACCGTTTTCACTTCAACATTATCGGCCCCTTCAACCGATAATGACGCCTTCCACTGACCATGACGATATTGCTCAAGCACTCGACGCCCTTCACGTTTTAACATTACCGCTGTCAATGGATAACCCGCAAACCCCTGCATAACGTAAATAAGGATGGCAAAAACCGATAGGTCAATAAGACCCGCATCAGCAGCACCTTTAGACATGATCAAGGATGACACGATACCACCGACTAATGGAGGGATCGCCACTAATACCGTATTCAGGTCAAATAACACCATTCCGACAGCATAAATAAAAACAATGATGCCCAAGATCCCTGATAACGAAATTAAAATGGTTTTCCACTGCCGCAACAGCTCTTTGAGTGATAGCAGCGTTCCCATATTAGTAATTAACAGATACATCAACATCACCGCCACGACTTGCGGTATTCCGGCAATGCTGACGATATCTTTAGGGAAGAATGTCCAATAACCGAATAGGAATAAAACAGCACATACAAATACGGAAGGGATCCACGCTTTGGTTCTTACTGCAATAGCATCCCCAATGTATAAAATCAAAACGATAATAAACAGTGCTAACATCTGTGACATAACTTTTCCCCGTCAATATCTGTTTCTAATTCAATTTTCTTTAGATGATAAATTTTATTATTTATTTTTATACAAAATATGTTTTTAGTGATGGTGTGATATATAGCCAAAATTAAGATTATTTCGCTGCCATTAATAAAAAACAGCAGTAAAAATCATAATATCATCGAAAATCAATATGTATAGATAACGTTCTAGAAGAATGGGCGAATAGCAAAATAGAAGACTCATCCCCTTAGCAGTGACAAATGACACCATAGCGTCATATAACATTAGAATTAGTCTGTTTTTTAGCTAAAGAGCAGCGTTATCGTTCTAATTAAAGCTCATTAACAATGAATAACACTTTAGTTTATTTATTAATCAACGGGATTATATTCTGTTGTCAGATGGAGAGTTTGCAAAAAATATACTTATTATTTTTAGAAAAGAATAATTTTGTAGGCAAGTAAAAGCAGTTATTCCAAATAATCTACTTTATTACTAATTTGTTAAATTTAACCCTCGAAACGTGTTTTTTTACTCACAATAACCATAAAATGACGACTAACCATCACTAAGATCACATACTATCTGGTGATATTTTAGCCAAAAATAATGGGGGATTTATTGTCGAGATAGTCTTTAATAATATCATAGCTAAAGTGCGTTAGATTTCTTTAGTCATCCTTTTAGCCATAATGGAAAAATAACCACCTCAAAATACACCATCGTGGAACGACAGACTATTTATTGCTGTTGATCTCGATTTTACAGATCAATTGGGGAAATATTTTACGATTGCCGCTCTCAACACAGCAATATCAGAAGATGATTATCGAATGCCTAACAACCACATTTTTCACCTACATCTATCTACCCTACTCGTTGATTACGACTGAGTGAGCCAGTGGTGACTCATCATGCCTAAAAAAGTAAAAATGAGTGCGCCTATGACATGAATGGCGATTGTGCTCAATGCAACCATTAACTTCCCTTCTTGGATCAACGTTAATACTTCCAAAGAGAAAGTGGAAAATGTAGTAAACGCGCCACAAAAGCCGGTGACAATAAATAGTTTATAATTGGGGCTAATATTGGCATTGGCAAAATAAGAAATGGCAAAACCGATAACGAATCCCCCGACAAGATTGACAAAAACAGTTCCCATCGGAATATTTGGGTATAAGTTATTCAGCTTCAGCCCCACAAACCATCTTAGCCAGCCACCTAAAATTGAGCCTAATGCGATAGAAAAAAGTGATGCATACATACGAAGCCCCTTATCGCGCTTAAGGGGATAAATGAACGGGATCTCTCTCATTTATACCCCAAATATTCAGGGCACATAATACCTGTACCCTATCATTTAAAAAGGTGAACGTAGGCATCATCAGCCCTTTATTTGGACGGTTTTTAAACAGGAGGAATGCCATCTCCTTTTGTTAGAATATCTGCAATTAACAACAAGGTAAATAGCCCCAGCTTTAAGAATTTCTCTTGTTAAACACAATGTAACGTTAATTTCTTTGCACTACCATTAATGACATTCCTATTGCTACATATCGTTATTTGATTAAGCCATGTAATATGGTTTAAAAACCATCAATAGATGTATTTTCTTAATCCTAATCATCTTCTTTATTTGATCCCTGCTCCGCTTAATATGTCAATCTTAGCGTGAATGGCGCATAATATTTTGGATTACTATACAAGGTAAATTCCTTGTTCCGTTTCATGTCGCGAGCAAATCAATGATCAATTATAAAATTGCCTGCATGACGTCACATTAACTCTATGGGCTAAGCGTAAAAATGGATAAAAACCGCGGTTTATTGCAATTAGAAAATATTGGATATGTTATTGATAACAAAACAATACTAGATAAAGTTCAGTTTGATTTATCGGCTGGTGAATTTAAACTCATTACGGGGCCTTCGGGATGCGGTAAAAGCACGCTACTTAAGATCATCTCTTCATTACTTTCCCCTACCTCAGGGCAAATTATCTTCAATGGCAATGACTATTCAACCATCCCCCCTGAGGAATATCGCCAACAGGTTTCTTATTGCACTCAAACCCCCTCTTTATTTGGAGCCACTGTTTACGATAACTTATTTTTCCCTTATCAGATACGTAAGCTACCGTTTAATAAAGATAAAATTTATAAAGACCTTGGTTACTTTTCTTTACCCGATTCAATATTAGAAAAAGGCATTAATGAATTATCTGGTGGAGAAAAACAACGTATCTCGTTGATTCGCAACCTTCAGTTTCTACCAAAAATATTACTGTTAGATGAAATAACCAGCGCATTAGACGAAGCAAATAAAGTAAAAGTTAATGAGCTAATCCACCAGTTAGCGACACAACAAAATATCGCTATTCTTTGGGTGACTCATGATCAGGATGAAATTGCACATGCTGATGACATTATTACCCTTCCCGTCCATAATGCAGATAAATAGGAATGAGTCATGCACCAACCCACTATTACCAATGAATCTCTGGGCTTTTCTATTATGCTTGTTTTGGTCGCTATCTTTATCAGCCATAAAGAAAAACTGGCATTAGAAAAAGATATTATTTGGAGCACTCTACGCGCTATCATCCAGCTATTGATTGTTGGTTATATTCTAAAATACATTTTTAATGTCGATCATGAAGTTCTGACTATCGCGATGGTGATGTTTATCTGTTTTAATGCGGCTTGGAATGCCAAAAAGCGCAGTAAATATATTGATAAAATCTTTTTGACCGCTTTTATCGCCATTACCTCTGGAACACTCTTAACCCTATTAATACTGATCATCACAAAAGCAATAGCTTTTACCCCGATGCAAGTTATTCCAATCACAGGCATGATCGCAGGGAACGCCATGATTGCTGTCGGTCTGTGTTTCAATAATCTAGGCCAACGATTTAGTAGCCAACAACAACAAATACAAGAGATGCTAAGTTTAGGTGCAACACCTAAGGTGGCCTCTATCGCCATTATTCGAGACAGTATTCGCGCATCCTTGATCCCGACTGTAGATTCCGCAAAAACCGTCGGTATTGTCAGTTTACCCGGTATGATGTCTGGATTAATTTTTGCTGGGGTTGATCCATTAGAAGCAGTGAAATATCAAATCATGGTCACTTTTATGTTACTAGCAACAGCCAGCTTATCGACCATTTTGGCAGGTTATATGACCTACCTTAAGTTTTACAATAGCCGCCATCAGTTATTAATCAATACATTAAATAAATAACAATAAAGAAAACGCTTGATAATAGTGACGTTATCAAGCGTTAATCTTTATAGCCAGTTAATTTACAGCTTTGCTAATATTCAAGCCTTTCCTGTAGATACCTAATAATATTAAACAGTTATTACTTTACGTTTTAAATGTTAATAAAAAGTAAAATAAAATATCTATTTACTGACAATATCTTGTCCATAAAGATTCCATGACCGATAAAGGTAACAAATCATAATCACCTTCTACGAGCGGAATCGATAGTGCAATCCTGCCATCTTGATTTTTATACGTTTTTACGGCAAATCGCTTATAACCCTCGATTTTTGCATTTTTAACACGCAGTACTTCACCACAAACATAGCCGACCTCCCCTTTATCAGCCGTTGAGCGAATAAAATTATACTTAATATTCCTAAATGATGCGGATTCAGGATAAGACAAGTAATCTGCCACATTGTATTTGGCCAATTTAATCAGATCTGGGTTTGGCTTATAATTAACCATTACCCCTAATAAAAATGAACAACCAATAAGTAATACAGTAATGAGCAATTTAACCATATTCATACTTTTCGCTCTTGTATAACACAACGAGTAATTTGATAATAAAGACAGATCACTTGAACAGTAGGTATCTTAATCAAGTATTTCTAAATAATATGGATTGAGGTGCTATTTCTAATAGAGATATACATCCTATTAATTACTTAAAGTTACCTTACTATATAAATTAAAATGAACTCTCATCGATTAAAAAATCCTTACAATATAATAGATAGTAACAATTAAATGCTCGCCATTTCAGTCTTTACGCATTCCTTCACACAAACCGAGAGTAATCCTAACAGTAATAATGTTTAAAAATAAGAGTCAGCAATACAGCAAACTGTTACAATTTGTGTCTTCCTTCCAAAAAGAACTCTTGGGTATAACACTCAAAATAGTTATTTAATTTAAGTGTTAATCATATTTCATTTTCAAGCATGAATAAACATAAATAAATTATTCAATTAGATAATATGTATTACAGAGCATTAACCAACCCTAAATAGGAGTAAATTGATCATAAAAAAATAAAAACTGTCCTCTCAATTGCAATATATTCTGCAACCTATTCTGTTTTTTAGTGTTTATCACATGATGCTGTTGCTGATATTTGCTTGTATGTATCTTGTTTTCAAGATAACCGATATGAAGAAAATCCTCAGCTAAATGATCAGTTACCCTCTTTAGTTGTAGTGTGTTTCTTTATGTCTTTTTATACAAAGTACTCACCTGCATTCTGTCATTAACGTTCTCTATCAATTTTGAACGGGTACGATGATGCAACTTTCCTCTCTCGCGTGGAAACATGCTGTAGTACTACATGCCCATATCCATAAGCTAAATGTTACAATAGACACTAAACATAAAAATAATTTACATATAAACTCAAAAACCACTACTCTTATTGCGAGTATTCGTATTTCTTAATGCCATATTCATTATGAAAATTAATGATTTTGAGGGAGGTTAGCGACTAGTAAGAAAGGGACGATTAAATAAAGGCCATACCAGCAAACAACAGCAAATACAGAATATTCCTATAAATAGCCCTTTGATTGAAAAACTAAAATTTTACGGCTAATTTTGACAATAGATTTTATTTTAGTCCGGTAGCATCTACGTGTCTCTCTGATAGGGTGTACCATGACAAACATTCAATTGCTATTACTTGCAACCAACAATTTTAACGCAAGTGCTCCTCTCTCCCATACACATGCATCGTATGTATATCAATTTTATTACGCGCAGATTGCTCACAAGCAGTTAAAGCTTAATGATTTTATGAAGGGATTTATCGAACAAGTTGAACCTATATTGAAAAATAATAGCGATTTATACGATCGACGCGACGAAATCTACCAATTAATTCAAAGCTACTTGCAGCAAGCAGAAACGCGTTTTATTCAAAGAAAAATGCAAATTAATAAAGAATAATATTAAAAAGCGCCTCCTTAGTTTTCACTTAAGAGGCGCTCATCGAAAAAATGTGAGTTTCATTAAATAGACACAAATTCAAGTGCCGTAACTTCTTTTAACGATCCCCTCCGCTTTTGCATGGCACACAAGCTAACTGTTATTTAATCAATAAGTTAATCTTGTGCTTATTGTCACTCCTCAAACTGTGTGTCAATCACGACAGATTGCCGTTGAGTTTGCATCTCTCCATCAGCATCATATTTGGTCAAAATTTGACAATTTGTTGGTGCACCAAAATGATTATATTGACATTTTCTCTCAGAAATATAGCCCAAATCACCTAACATTTTCTGCTCTATTTGAATATCCGCATAACGGTTTATATCAGCTAATGGCTTGAAGAGAGTTTGCATATATAACTGATTTTTATCATAGTAATTCATTTCCTGTAACTCACCTAAATTACTATATACTACCTTATCAACGGTGCCGTTATCCTCTTTAGAATGGATACTCTTAATGTAGTTACGTTCATCATATTCAAAATACGTCGTACCATAAGAGTCTTTTTGGGATATAAAACGGCACTGTTCGTCTAAATCGATGATAATTTCCCCTTCATTGCTGCTGCCCTTCAGTTGGTTATTATCTCTTTTGAGTTGAATATGCTGCTGTATGCCATGAGAAATTGATTCAAAGCTTTCAATGCAACTCTTTTGATCCAATTTTAATTGGATATCCTGTGTCACCGTCTTATCTTCGGTATAAAAAGTCGCTTTTATCTCTTTCACTGGGCCTTTTACTAATACCCCACTAAACAATACATATATATTCTGTACTGCTGGTAAATATCCTTTCGCTATCGATGCCGCTGATACCGTTGATGTTGATAAACCCAATAATGTTAACAAAAAAACAACAAACTTCATCATTATGCGCTTTGCCTTGCTTCGAATTTATAGGGAAAAATAATTTCTTCTTGTTGATGCGGAGAACCACTATCAGGATCAGCTAACCATTTTTGTAATTTTTTCGCCGTTTCTTTCGCCATTTTATTGTAATCAATACGCACCGATGTTAACGACGGGTGAATATAATCACAATTAGACGACCCTTCAACACAAGCCACTGCCAACATAGAAGGCACTTTAATTAACCTTCTTTGGCATTCAAACAAAACACCTAGCGCAATCATTTCATGACTGCATATTACTGCATCTAATTCCGGCTGCCGAGTTAACATTTCACTAATCGCTTGACGACCAAAATCCATTGTCGCCACATACGGTGTCGTAATACTTTGCTCTGCGCTATGATAATGATTTAGCATCGCTTTAGTCCAACCACTCAGTTGTTGGCTCTGTATTTTGCTATCCATCTGAGCACCAATATAGCCTATTTTCCGATATCCCTTTTGCAACATGTAGTTGGTTAGAAAAAATACGGCTTCACCAATATTACTTCTTATATTTAATGAGAATAGATGACTCGACTCCCCCGCCACACCAATAACAGGAATATCAAGGTTTTTGAGATAACTAAATACGCTCTCTGAATTAATCCCACCAAAAATAACCACAGCAGCAGGGTTACTTTGCAGTAACGTAAAGAGGACTTCAGACTCTTTTTTCTGCTGATAGTTATGACTACCAATAACAACCTGATAGCTATTTTTATTGAGGACCTCTTGTAATGGTTGCAGAAATGCAGAGCTTGCGTAATCCCTTAATGAAGGCACCAATACAGCAACTGTACGACTTTGACCTGATGCCAATATACCTGCGGCTGAATTTGGTATATATCCTAGCTCAGTGATTGCTTCATTGATTTTTTCTCGCAGTTTATCTGAGACCAAATCAGGTGTACGCAACGCTCTAGATACAGTCATTGAACCAACGCCTGCATATTTAGCCACATCCTGTAGCGTAACTCGTCCTGTATTCTTTCTCTTGCGTATTTTTTCCATAAAAAATTATTTTTTGCTCTATTCACTCTTATCTCACTATAACTTACCACAGGTTAGTTTTGTTCATGAGTGGACTTTCGTGTTCTTGAGTTTTTATTGGCTTTATTTATGCGAAATGATAGCGCTATCACGAAAATGAATAATTCGACTAGATAGCGCTACCATTGATCACTACTATGCCCTTAGTTAGAAAAAAAGCTAAAAATAGTTTTACACCACCAGGAGCAAACTTAATGTTAACCACATTATTGACCCCCAACGTCATTCAGGTTGTTGAAAGTGCCACCGATTGGCGCGATGCGATCCAAATCGCTTGCGAACCACTCCTCAAAAACCACCGTATTCAACAATCTTATGTTGATGCCATCATTCATTCACATGAAAAGATTGGTCCTTACTATGTACTAGGCCCAGGCATTGCAATGCCACATGCTCGCCCTGAAGACGGCGTCAATCAGCTATCTCTTGGCCTTACCGTTATTAAACGCGGTGTCGAGTTTGGTGCCGATGGCAACGACCCCGTTAAGTTATTAATTGTTCTTGCCGCAACCGATAGCAACAGCCATATCGGCGCTATCGCTAAACTCGCTGAACTTTTTGATAACCAAGAAGATATTGACAACATCATGCAATCAGAAAACGTCGATGACATCCTCAACATCATCGCGCGTTATTAATTATTAAAAGGAAACAATATGAAAATTACAGTCGTATGCGGAAATGGTTTAGGCACTAGCCTAATGATGGAAATGAGTATCAAAAATATTTTAAAAGATCTTCAAGTCAGTGCCGAGGTTGACCACGTTGATCTTGGCTCAGCTAAAGGTACCGCCAGTGATATTTTTGTTGGCACCAAAGATATTGCCGAACAATTGGTTGCTCAACAAGTTGCTGGAGAAATTGTTGCTTTGGAAAATATGATAGACAAAGTGGCAATGAAAGAGCACTTAAGTGTGGCTTTACGTAATCTCGGCGCACTATAAGCGGAGGCTGTATGTCATTTTTTCGTTTTCTGATGCAAGATGTGTTATCTGAACCCGCTATTTTAGTGGGTTTGATAGCGCTTATCGGCCTTATCGCTCAAAAGAAACCCGCCACCGAATGTATTAAAGGCACCATCAAAACCATTATGGGTTTTGTGATCTTAGGAGCGGGTGCTGGCTTAGTTGTTAGTTCATTAGGCGATTTCTCCGCTATTTTCCAACACGCATTTGGTATTAATGGCGTCGTTCCAAATAACGAAGCGATTGTTTCTATCGCCCAGAAGAGTTTTGGCCGTGAAATGGCAATGATCATGTTCTTTGCCATGTTAATTAATATCTTAATTGCACGCCTCACCCCTTGGAAATTTATCTTTCTCACAGGGCATCACACACTCTTCATGTCGATGATGGTTGCCGTAATTTTAGCAACAGCGGGTATGGAAGGCACTCTGTTAGTGGTTGTTGGTTCATTAATCGTCGGCTTTTGTATGGTGTTCTTCCCAGCCATTGCACATCCATACATGAAAAAAATCACTGGCTCTGATGACGTTGCAATTGGTCACTTTTCAACGATATCGTATGTCCTTGCAGGTTTTATTGGCAGCAAATTTGGCAACAAAGAACATTCTACTGAAGATATGAATGTGCCAAAAAGTTTGCTTTTCCTACGAGACACGCCAGTTGCCATCTCATTCACTATGTTCATTATTTTCATTATTACCTGCTTATTTGCGGGAGGAGATTATGTTCGTGAAGTCAGCGGTGGCAAAAACTGGTTTATGTTCTCATTAATGCAATCCATTACATTTGCTGCGGGTGTTTACATTATTCTGCAAGGTGTACGTATGGTAATTGCGGAGATCGTACCCGCATTTAAAGGGATTTCGGATAAATTGGTTCCAAATGCTAAACCAGCGCTAGACTGCCCTGTTGTTTTCCCTTATGCACCAAATGCCGTGTTAGTCGGCTTTTTAAGCAGTTTTGCTGCGGGTATTATCGGTATGTTCATACTGTATGCGTTGAATATGACCGTCATTATCCCAGGTGTCGTGCCACACTTCTTTGTTGGTGCAGCGGCGGGAGTCTTTGGTAACGCAACAGGAGGTCGCCGAGGCGCTATTTTAGGTGCCTTTGCACAAGGTTTACTCATTACCTTCTTACCTGTCTTTTTATTACCTGTCCTTGGTGACATTGGTATCGCTAATACCACATTTAGTGATGCAGACTTTGGTGCTATTGGTATTCTTTTAGGCATTATTGTCCGCTAACCATAGTGCCCCGTAATACTTCCGTTACGGGGCATATTTATTTAATCAAGTTTCCCGACTAACGCCCCTTCTTTAAATAAGAATTCCTGTAATGATATTAAATCATCCGGCGTCACATGAATGACCCCCTCACCGGGAATATCAATTTCTGCGATCATAAATAGTGCCAGTGTTGTTAATGATGGCAATATGAGGATCAGCCAGTTTTTACCTTTAGTTCCTCGAATGTTATAACCAATTAAAACGTTAGAACAAATCGCAAAGAAAATTAATAAGAACCATGCTGCATTCGGTATTTGATGCCGCCAACTCGCCATCGTTTTTTGTTGTGAAAGATAAAGATCACTAAATGCAGTTAATACCGAGGCGATCACTGGATTTGGTGATTGATTTGCCTCTTTAACCGCAATTTCCCACAAGATAGCTTGTTTTTCTAATGAGACTCTCCGCCATTGATTATTTTCATCGCTGACACCTGATTTAAAAAATTCAATTCTCGCCTCTAGGTACTGCTGCAATAAATGGATTGCTTCACGTCTGTCACTGCTGTTTAATAATTGCGCTCGTTGGTAAGCATTCCCTATCGCAATCGCTTCATTCTCTTCTGTTTGCTGACGATTGTTGTAGCCACTGATCGAGATTGAGAGAACAAAACCAATCAATAAGCCTAATAAGGATAAGATAGCCCCTAATATAATTTTCGCTTCGTCATCAGCAATATCATCATTAAGCTTCTTACGCTTAAAGATAAATTTACCGATATAAGCTGAAATAATGAGCAAGAAAAATGTAATTATAAACAATAAGATAGAGTCAATTGGTGTATCATTAATAAACTCGGAAAAATTAAACATAAAACATGTCCAGACAAGTAATTTTCCGATGATATAACACATCCAGAATAAATTTTTCTAGCTTTTTCACTGGCAAAAATCAGTTTAGATTTTAACGCTAAAATGTCATCATCAAACGATAAAAACATGATAGTATTAACGATGCAATCATAAAAAACAGTCGCTTAACCTACTGTTTTTTAGTCACTTTTAGATATGTAATTTAACTTCAGTACAAGACAGATTTAAATGACAGCATCCTTCTATTTCTAGAAGGATAGAAGAGTGATTAGATACGGTGTTATTGAACTAAACCGAGTAACTTTTGATAAAGTATTGCGCCTAATGTGTTCTCATCATATTCAAGGCTCGATGCAAGCTCATCGACGGCAGCGTGCATACTGTGATACAGCATAGAGCTAACCAGCCCAATTGGCTCTGCTGACCAAACACCTTGCGCCTTTCCATGTAACAAGATTTTTTTCACTTGTGAAATTGCCCGCTGTTCATGTACGTTGCTACACGTATGAAAACTTTCATGAAATAGCATGTCATGAATACGTCTTTTTTCAACATAATATTGTACGCTGCTTTCACACCACTGGCTTAGCATCGCTTGACTGTCCACCTTCTCTTTCAGTGCATCATCAATTTTTCCCAAATACCATGTCATATAACGCTCGCGCAAAGCCTCTAAAATCTCATCCTTCGATTTAAAGTAGTGGTAAAAAGTACCTTTCGCCACATCGGCTTGGCTAACTATTTCACTCACTGTTGTCTCTAAAAAACCTTTCGTGAGAAATAAATGCTCAGCAGCATTCATTAAATCATCCAATCTCTCTTTTGCGGGTTTTGTTCTCGGCTTTTTCATTGGCTCCGTCATCAGCTTAAACCTTTTAAGTTAATTAGAGATAATGCAAAGAGTAATAGATTTTATGGTTTCACACAAACTTCCTACCGCTTTAAGCTAGCCAGAGAAATAACATGTTTAATAAACAAACAAAACACGAGATCTTACCCATCATTGCGGAACACCACAAGATTGTTCTCTTTTAGAGCATAAAATTAGCCATTATGGAGTTCATTAGCATTTGATTAATGATATCAATATACTTCTTCTTATATTGATACCGATGCAGTAAAAAATAAATAATTCTCTTATTGAAGGGATCAGAGATGATAGTTAGGTAATCATTAAATGGTAATTAAGATAGCAGTAGAATTATAATCGTTTTAAATAACAGTACCTCCTTAAGGTAGGTATCTCGATAAGCCTCATTTTGGGCTTATCGTACAACTTATTTCTGATAAGAATGATTTTTCTATACTTCAAAATATTATTCTTTATTTCTATAGCGTTTTTGAATTGCAATCAACATCGAATCAATAACCCAACTGAGCTTCTTTGTACCCAGGAAACCTATCATCGCACCACAAAACTCGGCAAGTGATGACCAAGCATCAGAATAATTTAAATAGACAAGTAACCATTGAAGCGCTCGAATAGCACTGACTGTAATAGCACCACATATTACAGCTTCTGCTAATGATTGCCATGTACTTTTACTCTCTCGCCACTCTCTAACAAATGCAATCAACGTTGCTAACATAACACCACTTAATAAAGGTAAATTGAGTTGAACCCAGCGGAAAACTTGCGCCCAAAAATCGATATTTTTTTCATGCATAATGGTACCTCCTAAATGGAGTGCTAGTTTATTGTCAATAAATGAAGCCCCCTTATTGTTTATATAAAACTATCGAAATAATGGGCATCACAATCATATGATATTAAATATTAATTATTTCAATAGTCATTAAAATTAATTTCACATTCTACTTATGTATCGTAATAATAAAAGAATAGTATTACAAACATTGTGAAAACCAAGCCAAATAAGATTAAAATAAAATCACAATCATTAATTGTTTACATATCTTAATTTATATTATCTAATATAAACTAGCATACAGAATGGATCCTTACACAAACTCTTCTCGACCTAAATATGCTATTTCTTTAGTCATTAATAATTATTACTCTTCAAATGACAACACAAAAAATATAACCCTACTGACAACAAAATATTACCTTTATGATTATCACTTTAATTATCTTTTTTATGTATTGATAAAACACGCCTAAAATAATCAATAGCAACCCTATCGATTGTAAGAGTAAATGATTTCCAGCCTGCCCGTTGATGATATCTAAGATAAAGCTTGATACGACTTGACCAATAATAGCGAAGCGACTGTTCAAGGAGTGGGAATTTCGCTGCTACCCTGCTTTATCGCCGCCCCTTATATTGAAAAAGGTATGCTAACCCCTTTACTGACGGATTACTCATTGCCAGAACACTCTATTTATGCGGTTTATCCTAATAGACACTATTTACCCCATAAAACAAGAATGGCTATCGATTTTCTGTTTGAAAGACTGAATCCCAAGAGCGAATATGGCCAGCGTTATGAAATTAATTATTATGCTTCGCGATAACAGTCTGAAAGCCGCACTCGCGGCTTTGCAGAGCCATCGTCAAATTTTAAAGATGATGTTTTGCGACAAATGCTTTTTCTTCATCGCGTAAAGTTAAGACTTCATAACCGGTTGCGGTCACTAAAACAGTATGTTCTGATTGGGCCGATAATTTTTTATCTCGCGTCACAACTGTCCAACCATCTTTTTTGGTCTTAATTTTCATACCACCTTGGTTGATCATCGGCTCTATTGTGAATGTCATCCCTTCTTTTAAGGTAACCCCTTGCCCACGTACACCATAATGTAGCACTTGTGGAGCTTCGTGCATTTCACGGCCTATACCATGACCACAATATTCACGAACCACGCTATAACCATTTTTTTCTGCATGGTGTTGGATTGCAGAACCAATATCCCCTAGTGTTGCCCCTGGTTTGACTTGTTTGATCCCTTCCCACATAGCCTCATAAGTATCCTTAACAAGTTTACGTGCTAATGGTGAGGCTTCGGGCATCACATACATCTTACTTGAGTCTGCAATAAAGCCATTTTTCTCTAATGTGATATCAACATTGATAATATCTCTGGCTTTCAAATGTTCATCAGCTTTCGGTACGCCATGGCACACCACTTCATTAAGGGAGGTATTTAATACATATTGATAACCATACTGGCCTTTGCTGGCTGGTCTCGCCTGCAATTCATTAACAATATAATCTTCAACCTTGTCATTAATTTCCATGGTCGTAATACCCGGCACAATAAAAGTATCTAACATCGCAAATACTTTGGCTAATAAACGGCCGGATTCACGCATCAATTCAATTTCTTCAGCTGTTTTGATTGTGATATTACTCATGGTACTTCCCTTTATGGTTAACAGATTCTTTTTCTAGCATTTCGCTGATAAGCGTTGTGAAGGTTTTATCGGGATTTAATTCGGCTTGGATACCTATTTTTATCCAAAATTCAGCCTGAGAATTGATCGAGCGTGACATCACTTGGCTAGCACGGCGCAAATAGTCATGCAGATCATCTGAAATTTTCACGATTCCCAAGACAGCACCTCATTAACATATAAAATATTACGATTTATATATAAACCATATAATAACTAAGATGAGAAAGATAGTCATTCAATGGGGAACCGCACAAATGAACTGTTTTTTCATCAAACCGTTTTAATTTTCTAACTTCAAGCCGCCGTCAAAGTATTGTTCGTTACAACGTTGTATTGTTATTGTTAGCTAACTCCATTTTTGTATTGGCTATAAGATGTTAAATTGATTAAATATTAAACTTATCTTTATTTTTACTGATTGTTTTTAGCGGATAGATTTTAAATAGGCTTGGATAATTGTTCGGAGAACAATATGTATAAAAAAATTTTAGTTCCTATTGATATTACAGAGAAAAATTTAGCAAACCTTGTACTTCCTCATATTCAATACCTTTCGGAGGAAGAAGGCGCTCATATTCATTTTTTAGCCGTTATTCCTACTATCCCTTTTTATACCTCTATGGGCTTTGGTTTTGCCGAAAAGGCAGATAGCGAACAAGATAAAGTAACAAATCAATTAGTTGATATTATTAAAGATTTTAATCTTCCTAAAGAAAAGTTTACCGCTCAGGTCGTCATGGGAACGCCTAGGGATGAAATTTTGCGTATTGCCGATGATATTCAAGCAGATTTGATTGTTATTGGTTCTAGACGCCCTGGAATGTCAACGTATTTCTTAGGATCAACAGCTTCGATGATCATCCAAAACTCTAAGATTTCTGTCTTAACAGTACGATAATTCACTAACCCACTTCGGTGGGTTTTAATTTAATTCTTAGTAACAAACTAAAAAATATAAACTTTTAAATCTCATTCCTTTCAATTTTCCTATTCCTTCTCTCTGAAGAAAATAAAAAAACGCCTTAATGGATAAAGGCTTTCTCATATCAGAAATAATTCTCACTCTTTGCTGTTATTTATTTTTTACCACTATAGTGGGTAATTTACCGTGAAATAATGATAATCCCTTATTTTATGATTTTATCCATCAAACGATAGTCACACTATTTTCAGCCCATTTTGTTTCTCATATGAAACTAAAAATGACCATAATCTCGACACACTGCACATTTCAAAACAAATGTTTTACATATGAGTAACATTCGATTGACTGTTTATCGCTCAGCCTATTAGGCTAGTTTTAAATAATAAACAATGTTTTATATATGAAACAACACTATTTTGCTGTGGAGGAAACAATATGAGTTGGGTCGCGATTTGTGATGTCTCGCAAGTACAAGAAGAATTTCCTTATTCAGCCCGAGTCAATGATACCGAGATCGGTGTTTTCTTAGTGGATGATCAATATTACGCCATGGAAGATGTTTGCCCTCATGCCTATGCCCTACTCAGTCAAGGGTTTGTTGAGGATGGCAAAGTGGAGTGCCCACTTCATGAGGCTGTATTTGATATCAAAACAGGAAAATGCCTACGTGAGCCAGGTGGTCGCGATCTCAAAACCTACCAGACTCGCATTAATAACAACCAAATCGAAATTAGCTTTATTGAGGAGTAGAAATGGAACCGATACAGAATTTCAACCCTTACTTACCTGCTAATCACCAAATTATACCGGCTCGTGAAGGCGGTAAAGGGCAAATCCAAGCACCGGGAACGGCGCCAAATATCGTTTGGCAAACTCGCTCACGTCTCCCTGATGACTACGAAACCGCTCTCATTGCCACATTGGAAATCTTATTTGATTCAGGTATTGAAACTCTCGAGCAAATTATTAGTGCACTCAATCAAAGACAACTCTTTGATAGACAAGGACAACCATGGAATGAAGCCAGTTTTCGCGAATTTCTCCAAGTAAACGGGTATTAATCTCCTGCCAGTGACGCAGAAATAATAATAACCAACGATACCCCACGACAACAGGAAGCAGATTATGACAACTCATGCACAACTTCAGAACTATCAAGATTATTTAGACGTTGGACTTAGAGGCCAGTGGTATCCCGTTTTATCCAGTTGGGAAGTCACTAGCAACCCAATCGGTATCACCCGCTTAGAAGAACAAATTGTGTTATGGCGTGATCAGCAAGGTCAAATTCATGCGCTTGAAGACCGCTGCCCTCACCGTGGTGCACGCTTATCAATGGGCTGGAACCTAGGTGAACGTATTGCCTGCTGGTATCACGGCGTTGAAGTTGGAGGCGATGGTATTGTCAAAGATGTTCCTGCTGTTAGCCAATGTCCATTAGAAGGTCAAAAGTGCCTAAAAACCTACCCAGTTCAAGAATATCATGGCGCAATCTTTCTTTATTTTGCCATTACTGATGAAGAGCCACCGACGCTAGCGTTCCCTGAAGAGCTGGCGGATAGTGAAAATCATAGCCATTTCTTATGTACAGCCACTTGGCATTGTAATTATCAATATGCACTCGAAAATGTCATGGATCCCATGCATGGCACTTATCTCCACTCTTCTTCGCATTCAATGGCGGACGGTGATAAGCAATCAGAGATGATTTTAGAACCGACTCAAAATGGGTTTATCTTCCGCAAAAATGACCAAATGGGGGTGAATTTTGATTGGGTTGAATTTGCCAGTACTGGCGCGAACTGGCTACGCCTATCCATCCCTTATCAAAAACGTTTCGGACCGGGTGGCCACTTCTGGATCATCGGAATGGTTGTGCCAGAAGATCGCTTCAATACCCGGGTCTTCTTTTGGCGTATCCGTAAAGTAAAAGATTGGCAACGTGATCTCTGGCGCTTTATGTACCGTAATCGCTTAGAGGGATTACATTGGGATGTTTTAGAGCAAGACCGTATTATCCTTGAAAATATGGCGCCTAATGCTCGCCAACATGAGTTCCTTTATCAGCATGATGTTGGGCTATCTCGCCTACGCCGTATTATGCAACGTGAAGCCAAAAAGCAATTTGACCAAATTTATAATAAGGAAACGTCAAATGCATAATTTACTGGCAGGCAAACGCATCGTCATTACGGGTGCAGCAAGAGGCTTAGGCTTTGAATTTGCGAAAGCGATCGCACAACAAGGTGCTCACGTCATCCTGTGCGACATATTAAGTGATCGCCTACAGCAAAGCATTACCCAGCTACGCCAAGCCGGTTTGACTGCCGATGGTTTTAACTTAGATATTGCCGACCCCGAGGCCATAGCGCATGTTTTTCAGCAGATTGGTCAACAAGGCAATATTGATGGCCTCGTTAATAATGCCGCCCTTGCCACTGGCGTTGGCGGCAAAACATTGGATGAGTATGACTTAAATCTATGGGATCGCGTCATGACCGTTAATGTAAGAGGCACATGGTTAGTGACAAAGGCGGCACTCCCATTTTTGCGCCAAAGTAGAAATGCCAAGATAGTGAATATTGCTTCTGATACAGCTCTATGGGGCGCCCCTAAGCTGATGGCTTACGTCGCGAGCAAAGGGGCAATTATTAGCATGACACGCTCAATGGCAAGGGAGCTTGGCACACACCGGATCTGTGTCAATGCTATCGCGCCTGGCCTAACTAAAGTCGAAGCCACCGAATATGTACCAGTTGAGCGCCACCAGCTTTATGAAAATGGGCGTGCTATTCAAGGGGAGCAAAAGCCCGAAGATGTGACCGGTACTGTCTTATATTTGCTTTCGCCAATGGCCGATTTTGTGACGGGCCAACTGATCCCCGTCAATGGTGGGTTTGTATTTAACTAAAGACGCCGCTTAATGCGGGGAGGTTAACGCTTTGAGTTCAACATGCAAATATTTGATCCCCGGTTTGGAAAAAGGATTGCAGCTTTTGTTACTCCTAGCACAGCAGCACCGAGAGCTAACCTTTGCTGAAATTTTACGTCTAATCGATATGCCGAAAGCGACGGCCTATCGTGCAATACAAACTTTGGTGCATTTAGACTTTATCGAACAACACCCAAGGACAGGGGCTTTTTCACTCGGTCGCAAAGTGCTTAGCTTAGGTTTAGGGTACATTGCTTCACTCGATCTAACACAGTTAGGCCAACCGATCATTGAACAATTACGCGACCGTAGCCAGTGCAATAGTCACCTCGTCATACGCGATGGGCGAGACATTATTTATATTGCTCGGGTTAGTGCTGCCGAATCAAAAATTAACCACGTGAGTGTTGGTACTCGGTTATTAGCTCACCGCACCTCAATTGGTCGAATGTTACTTAGTGGCTTAAGTCGAGAGGAGTTCGATACCCTCTATCCTGATGATGAGTTACCTGATGATGCGGGAAGTAAACAGGCATTTTGGACAATGATCCAAGCAGACCGGCTACGGGGTTATGTTATCGGAGAGTCTTTTTACCGTCGGGGTATCTCTTCCATTGTTTACCCTGTTTACAACCGAGACCACGGTGTCGAGGCGGCGATCAGTATTATGGTGCCAATGGATAGCATTCCCGCGCAAGAACGCCAACGATTACAAAATGAAGTGAGCAATGCAGCCCAAAAACTTACTGAGTTTATTGGCGGAATAACCTCCGCTAAAGCGGTATAGCGTTACCCATAAATAAAACTAAATATTAGGTTTATTGCCATAAGCCTCAGGCCTCTGCTTGCCCAAAAACAAGGTCGGCAATAAAAAACGATTATATAGAGGGTCAAATTATGTCAGTCATTGGTATTGAAAAATTAGAGTTTGGTGTTGATAACCTTGCCGCTTGTCAGCAATTCTTGCAGGATTTTGGACTGCAAACATCACCCAATAACCCTTCTTATTTTACAACACTGTCCGGTGCAAGCGTCGCCCTTTCATCGATTGATGATCCCCGCTTGCCTACACCTTTTGAATCAGGCTCCACCTTACGACGGATCACTTGGGGCGTAAAAGACCGCGTTACACTCGAACAGGTCATCAAACAGATTGAAGATTGTGCAGGCTTTCAACTCACCTCTGATGGGGCACAGTGCCTTGACCCAAACGGTATGACGGTGGCTTTTACGATTAGCCAACAACAAGATGTTACCGTCGATATTTCCCCTATCAACCAGTGGGGAGATATTCGTCGTATTGATGCGCCAAGCCCTGTTTATGACAAAGCAACCCCCATTAATATTGGTCATGTGGTCTTTTTTGTTGATGACCTACAGGCCACAGAAGCATTCTATTGCCAAAAACTGGGCTTCCAAGTGTCTGACCGTTATATCGACCGTGCGGTTTTTTTACGTACACAAATTAATGGTTGCCACCATAATTTATTCCTACTCAAGCTGCCTCATCGCGGGCGGGGCCTGAATCATGTGGCATTTACGGTTCGCGATATTCATGAGGTGATTGGCGGTGGCCTCGCCATGAACCGCCAAAAATGGAGTACTTTTATTGGCCCGGGTCGTCACCCTATTTCGTCTGCCTACTTCTGGTATGTCAATAGCCCAACGGGCGGTGCGTTTGAGTACTACACCAACGACGACTATCTAACCGAAAAATGGCAACCCCGTGAACTAGAGCACTCTCTCGTTTCCTTTACCGAATGGGCGGTTGAAGGTGGTATCGACCACGAAACACGCCGACAAGTGAAAAAAGACAAGGAGTGATGCCATGACACAACTTATTGATGGCGGTATTGTCATTATCGGCGGCGGGCAAGCCGGTGGCTGGGCCGCAAAAACATTACGAGATGAAGGCTACCAAGGCATTTTATCTGTTATTAGTGATGAGCCACATGATTTCTATGAACGACCGCCTTTATCAAAGGCAGCTTTGAAACAGGAGGGCACTCCTCTATCACGCCTATTTAGTGAAGATGAAACGGACTCTCTGAATTTGACTTGGTATCGCCCTGTTCGTGCGACCCATATTGATGCCAACAAAAAGCAGGTGCAGCTCAGTGATGGTCGCCATTTAGCTTTTGATAAATTATTAATTGCAACGGGAGGCCGGCCTCGTTTTCTCTCTTCTGCTTGGCAATCGCATCCACGCGTATTTGCACTGCGTACTTGGGATGATGGGCAACGTTTACGTGAAGCGCTGTTGTCCGCTAAAAAAATGGCCATTATTGGCGGTGGATGGATTGGCTTAGAAGTTGCGGCCTCTGCACGCCAAATGGGCATTGACGTTACCGTTTTTGAACGCCAAGAGCGCTTATGTCAGCGTAGTGTACCTGTATCTGTTTCAAACGCACTCGCGCAACGCCACCAGCAAGCGGGGGTAGAAATCATAACCGATTGTGGCGAAATTTTGCTCGATGAAAGTCACGATGATTTACGGATCAGTTGTGCTAAGCAGCCTAGCCAATCCTTTGATCTTGCTGTTATGGGGATCGGTGTTGAATTAAATCTTGAGCTAGCGGCAACAGCAGGCCTTGAAGTCACACAAGGTATTGTGATCAATGGACAAGGGCAAACATCTCACCCCGATATTTATGCTGCTGGCGATGTTGCTTGTCATCCCACATTATCCCTGTGTTTACAATCTTGGGCTTATGCACAAAACCAAGCCATTACCACCGCCAAAGCCATGCTTAATGTCCACAGTGAGGATTTTAATGACCCTGCATGGCTATGGTCAGATCAATATCAAGACAATATCCAGATTTTAGGGATCCCAACCCCACTAGCAACCCAACATATTCAACGCATCACACCAAATGCTGAAGTGCATTTTTCACTGAATGATGACAACGAATTAGTTCAGATGGTCGCATTTAATGACCCTCGTTCCATCAAGCTAGGCAAAAGGTGGATGCAAAACAGCCGCAAGTTATCCCCATCGGAACTTGCAGATCCTAATTTTTCACTGATGTCACTGAAGTAAATGTGCAGGTAGGAGAAATAATATGGCAAACCAACCGATACCCGTGCCCTCAGTGACACAAGAAAATGAAATGGCATCACCGCAAGAAAGCGTGAACTGGTTGATCCCAATCGCACTATTTTCCTGCGTACTGTTAGCCTTTTTCGACAAAATTAGTATTGCCGCCCTATTTTCTGATGAACAGTTCCAAAAAGCTCTAGGAATTGATTTTGATCCCACACGTCTTGGGCTATTGATGAGTGCATTCCTGTTTGCCTATGGCGTGTCATCCATGCTGCTCAGTGGGATTGGCGATAAATTTCACCCCACCAAAATGCTGCTATTTATGATCAGTAGCTGGTGTATTTTAATGATTTTTATGGGTTTTACTCACCATTACGCCACAATGGTTTTTCTTCGAGTATTACTAGGTATTGCTGAAGGGCCATTACTTGCCATTTCCTATGCCATCGTGCGCCGTACTTTTCCACAAAAAATGCAAGCAAGAGCGACAATGCTTTGGTTATTAGGCACGCCTATTGGTGCGGCTCTTGGTTTTCCAATTTCCTTGTACTTACTGAATAATTTTGGCTGGCAAAGCACCTTTTTCGTTATGGCGGCTTTCACTGTACCCGTATGGTGGCTAGTCGTTATCGGCATTCGCCACCCCAATTTAGTCAATAAGCAAACACAAAACGTGGATGGCAAAGTCTCTACCAAAGACATGGCAGAAGCTAAAATTCAACGTAATACCCTGTTACGCAATAGCCATTTTTGGATTATCTGTTTATTTAATATTGCCTTCTTAGTTTACCTCTGGGGCATGAACGGCTGGTTACCAAGCTATTTAATCAAAGGCAAATCAATCAATTTAGAGCACGCGGGGATCTTATCCTCACTCCCCTTTATCGCCATGTTATTTGGTGAAGCGATAGGAGCATGGATTTCTGACCGTTATGATCGTCGTGCCTTAGTCTGTTTTATCTCATTACTTGGCGCCGTAATCGGCCTTTTAGGTGTGCTATTTCTCACCAGTACCTACAGCATTATTTTAATGATGGCCTTTAGCATGTTTATGTGGGGGGCTGGTGCTCCAAATATATTTGCTCTTCTGGCCAAAGCGACACAAAAGCAAGTCAGTGCACTCGCTGGCGGTATTTTCAATGGATTAGGCAACCTTGCGGGTGCCGCCGCACCGTTGTTAATGGGGGTATTAATCACCCTCACCCACAATATGGATAGTGGCCTGTTATTTATTGTCATTATCGGTTTGATCGGCAGCGTATTACTTATCCCCCTTATAAAAAGATACTGATTTAACTACTCAATATCAGGAGATATCACTATGTCACAACAACTGAATCAAATAAAACCACAAGGCATCTCGATGGCGGATTGGGTTGAATCACGCATCGCCCGTTTTGAAGGCCGCAAATATGAC
The DNA here is from genome assembly GCF_028477945.1 of Providencia sp. PROV261. Classification (NCBI taxonomy): domain Bacteria; kingdom Pseudomonadati; phylum Pseudomonadota; class Gammaproteobacteria; order Enterobacterales; family Morganellaceae; genus Providencia; species Providencia sp. PROV261. The sequence goes on from NZ_JAMPMC010000005.1 coordinate 101,322, forward strand.
TGGAATGCATTGAAATTTCAGGCGGATTTTGACCCTAAATACCGTCGGGCGCAGATGCGTTACATCGGTACGGGGGCGACAGGGGTTGCCAACGATGCCAATACCGTTCCCGCGGAAAACTTTACCTTCTCAACCATGGTACTGCCCTCAAAGTGTGAAGGACCGCTGCACCTGCACCCTGATGTTGAAGAAGTCTTTTTCATGCTCAAAGGAACCATCACCTTATTTATTAAAGATGGGGATGAGGAGTATGAAACCGTGCTCAAAGAGCGTGACCTAATTTCGGTTCCAGCTGGGATTTACCGTGGTTTATTTAATCATGGTGAAGAAGAAGCGTTGATGTGCGTAATGATCGGTACGCCTAAGCCTGCCATTCCGACTTACCCAGACGATCATCCATTATCAAAAGTCAAACGTAGTTAACAGGAGAATTCAGTGATGAAACTGCCTATTGAACATTTACCCACTATCCAAACCGCTGAATTCGGCTCATATCATTTGAATTGGCGTGAAGCCGGGAACGGTGAAACGGTGATCTTACTTCATGGTATTAGCTCAGGCTCTGCATCGTGGATTTATCAACTGACAGATTCATCACTGACCCAGCAATACCGCTTGCTGGCATGGGATGCACCAGGCTACCTCAATAGCCGAGCACTGACTACCGACACCCCAACCGCCAATGACTATGCAGAAGCATTAGCGGCCTTTATCGATGGCTTAGATCTTCCTCAAGTTGTATTGGTTGGTCATTCACTTGGTGCCATCATGGCCTGTGCGTTCGCTGCAAAATATCCACAAAAAATAAAAGGTTTATTTTTAGCTAATCCGGCGCAAGGCTACGCAACTAAACATAAAACTGAACAGAGACAGGTTTATGAACAACGACGAGAAATCGTCTTCAATTCAGGTATTGAATATTATGCACAACATCGTGCCGCCGCCCTACTAAGCCCATCTGCCAGTGAACCACAGATTGATTGGGTAAGGCAAACCATGCGTAAACTTAACCCTCGCGGTTTCTTAGCCGCAGCATGGATGTTGGCTCACGATGATATTAGCCGTTACCTCAATCTTTATTCAGGCCCCGTCCAAATGGTTGTTGGCCTTGATGACACCATTACGCCGCCTGAAAAAGTGCACATGCTCGCTCAGCAACACAGTTGCCCCCTTACCTATATTGAACGAGCAGGACATGCAAGTTATCTCGATGCATCTCAGCCATTTAACCATTACCTGAAGCAATTTTTGGCGACCTATGCCGTAGTAGAAGTTTGATTAAGGAAAGCGCTATGAATTTACAATTAGAAAATCGTGTCGCCGTCGTCACTGGAGGAAGTTCAGGAATTGGCCTAGCCACAGTCCGACTCCTGTTAGCCGAAGGATGTCATGTCGCCTTTTGTGGTCGAAACCAAGATAAACTGACCGAGGCACATCACGCATTACAGGCGGCCTATCCACACGCTAAGTTGCTCGCTGTCTGTTGCGATGTGCTGGATAAAACGCAAACTGAGGCATTTGCACAGCAAGTACAAACACATTTTGGGCAAGTCGATTTACTGATTAATAATGCAGGTCAAGGATATGTGGCTCACTACGCTGATACGCCTGAAGAAGCTTGGTTACAAGAAGCGCAACTTAAATTGTTTGGCGTTATCAATCCCGTTAATGCATTTATGCCCTTGTTAGAACAGTCAGATATCGCGTCAATTACCTGTGTCAACTCGCTATTAGCAAGACAACCAGAGCCTCATATGGTAGCGACCTCTGCCGCTCGCGCGGCTTTACTCAATCTCACGCTTAATCTATCGAAAACCCTTCTGCCGAAAGGCATTCGTGTCAATTCTATCTTGCTCGGCATGGTGGAGTCAGAGCAATGGCGTCGCCGCTTTGAGGCGCGTAGCGACAAAAGTCTTGATTGGCACAGTTGGATTGGTGAGATCGCCAAAAAACGCGGCATTCCAATGCAACGCTTAGGGAAACCAGAAGAGCCTGCTAGAGCATTGGTGTTTTTAGCTTCACCAATGGCTTCATTTACCTCTGGTGCGGCGTTAGATGTCTCCGGCGGTTTTTGCCACCACATTTAAGGGAACGATGATGAAAACACTGATGCTTATCGGATATGGTGCTATGGCGAATGAAGTGATCCAACGGCTTCCTGCTGGGATTGAGCTAGGCTGGATAGTGGCCCGCGAACATCACCACAATGATATCAAACAACGCTTTCAAAACCGTGTGATACCACTAAGCTGCCCGACGCACGCCTCACAAAAACCAGACTTAGTCTTGGAGTGTGCTAGTCAACATGCTGTCAAACAGTATGCCCCCATGGTTTTAGAAAAAGGCTGGACGCTAGCCGTGATTTCAACTGGCGCATTGGCGGATGCGCAATTAGCACAAACGCTAAGCCAAAAAGCTCAACAACACCACGCTATCTTTATCCCATTATCAGGGGCTGTTGCTGGTCTCGATGGACTACGTTGTGCAAAAGAAGCCGCAATCCGCCAAGTAACCTACCAATCACGTAAAAGTCCTGCCAGCTGGCGCAATGGTCCGGCTGAAAATTACATCGACCTAGATACGGTTACAGAGCCAACGGTTTTTTTCCACGGAACAGCACGCGAGGCGGCACTGAAATTCCCCGCAAATGCCAATGTGGCGGCGACGGTTGCCCTCTACGGTATCGGTATGGATAAAACAAAAGTCGAACTTATGGTCGACCCGACGACCAAGCAAAATAGTCATCGCATTGAGGTTACTGGTGATTTTGGCCATTTTTGTATCGAATTAAATGGTAACCCATTACCTTCAAATCCTAAAACATCCCTGCTATCTGCATTAAGTGCCGTCGAAATTTGCCGTCGCATTGCAGATCAAGATGCCATTATCTGACTGGAGAATTCCCATGAAAAAACTCAATATATTTGTCGGTGGACGATGGCAACAAGGGCGCGGTAATGAAATGTGCTCTCGCTTTCCGGGTGACCAACACATTATCGCCACGCTCAACAGCGCCAGTGTAAGTGATGTTGAAGAAGCGGTTCAGGCGGCAGAGCGTGCATGGCGAGCGCCAAGTTGGCGCAATATGCCCCCACATCAACGCGCGACTATTTTACACAACGTCAGTATGCTAATCGAAGAGCAAGCAGACGAGCTAACCCGCTTACAAACTCTCGACAATGGTAAACCTTGGGCAGAAGCTCGTGGGCTAGTCATGAGTGCTGCGGCAACAGCCCGTTATTTTGCCGCCGTATGCGAAGTCAGTGGCGGAGAGCTGCCTCCTCGTCGCCAGCCCGATATGATGACATTAAGTACATATCAACCCCTAGGTGTTATTGCCGCTATTACACCATGGAATTCACCGATTGCTAGCGATATGCAAAAAATTGCACCTGCACTAGCTGCGGGCAATGCTGTGATATTAAAACCCGCCGAGGCGACCCCGCTTATCTCATTGAAACTCGCGGAATTATTTGAGCAAGCGGGTCTACCGAGTGGCTTACTCAGCGTACTCCCCGGTAAAGGCTCTATCGTTGGTGATGCACTTGTCCGCCATCCTTTAGTGAAAAAAATATCCTTTACTGGCGGCACCAATACAGGCCGACAACTCGCACATATTGCGGCAGAAAAACTGATCACAACGTCACTAGAGCTTGGTGGCAAGTCTCCTACTATTGTCTTAGAAGATGCGGATCTCAACCTTGCGGCACATGGCGTTTGTTATGGTATTTTCAGTTCAATGGGGCAAGCTTGTATTGCAGGCTCTAGGCTGTTCGTCTCACGTGCTGTTTATGAACCTTTTATGGAAAAGCTCACTGCACTGACTCAACAACTCATTATCGGAGACCCTCGCCAAGAACGGGTTCATGTCGGCCCTTTGATATCCCCCGAACACCGAGAAAGTGTTATTCGCTACGTCAACCAAGCAATCGCTGAAGGTGGCACAATTCGCCTTGGCGGAGCTATCCCCCAAGACCCTAACTTACAAGCAGGGAATTATTATTTACCAACCATTATTGAAGGGCTGAATAACCAAGCTTCTGTCTGCCAAGAAGAAATCTTCGGGCCTGTGCTGGTCGTTATCCCTTTTGATAATGAAGCGCAACTCATAGAAGAAGCCAATGATTCTATTTATGGCCTTGCTGCGGGGATCTGGACGCAAGATTACACTCGCGCCTTTAAATTAGCAGATGCTTTAGATGTTGGTACTGTTTGGATCAATACCTACAAAGTTTTCTCCATTTCAACACCTTTTGGTGGGTTTAAAGAGAGTGGACTCGGTAGAGAAAAAGGCCTTGAAAGCCTCAAAGCTTATATGCAGCAAAAAAGTATTTTTCTGGCACTAAACCCACAACCAAACCGTTGGTGTGAATAAATGACCATGCATCCGTAAATATCTTCACGTTGCAAATTATTGGTTATCGAATTCTAAAGGAGAACACTATGTATGAGACAATCACGGTTGGCGAGGCGATCGCCAGAACATTAGAACAATACCAAGTCAGTACCGTCTATGGCGTTATCTCAATCCACAACCTGCCGATTGCAGATGCAATTGGTCGCCGTGGCATGATTGACTTCACCCCTAGCCGTGGGGAAGCGGGTGCCGTTACCATGGCTGATGCACATGGTCGCTTCACCGGACTTGGCGTCGCCTTAACCAGCACAGGAGCCGGCGCGGGTAATGCCGTGGGCTCAATGATTGAAGCCATGAATGCTTGCTCGCCAATTATCCATATTACAGGGCAAGTAGAAAAAGCGTATCTGGATATGGATGCCGGTTTTATTCACGAAACGCGCGATCAACTTGGCTTTTTAAAAGCCAGCTCTAAGCAAGCATTTCGTGTCCATAGCGCCGAACAAGCGGTTGCCGTCTTACATAAAGCCATTCAAGTTGCACAAACCGTTCCTTGTGGCCCCGTCTCTATCGAAATACCGATTGATATACAAAGCGCACAAGTTCCCTTATCGCTACTCAGCGCACCACTGACAGTTCAACCTTTACCAGAAGCAACGGCGGATCAAGTCGATGCGATTTGGCAAAAATTACAGCATGCACAACGCCCTTTATTATGGATTGGTGGTGGTGCGCTACACGCCTCTGATGCGATTAAAAAATTGGCAGATCAGGGGGTAGCCGTGATCAGTAGTACGCATGGGCGAGGTATTTTATCTGACGAACATCCATTTAGCTTACGCGCTTTCCATAACGCAGATGCTATTGATAAATTGATGCGTTCTTGCGATATCACACTCGTCGCTGGCTCTCGTTTACGCAGTAATGAAACCAAAACGTGGTCATTACCCTTGCCACAACCTTTAATTCAAATTGATATCGATCCGCTAGCGGCTAATCGAAACTATCGTGCAGATTTGGTGGTTACTGCCGATTGCCATAGTATTCTGAACGCATTAGCCAGCAAACTCGAGCAAGCTAAGCGAACAATTTCACCACAATGGCAACAACAAGTCCAAGAAGCCACTCAGCAAGCCGAAGCACAACTCAGAGCGCAATGTGGACCATACAGCCAATTAAGCGATGCGGTTGAGCAGGCACTGCCAGATCACGGTATATTTGTGCGAGATATCACCGTTTCAGGTAGCTTATGGGGAAGCCGCTTACTAAAAGCGACTCAGCCATTACACAATATTCACTCTTTGGCTGGTGCGATTGGATTAGGCTTAGCAATGGCTATCGGTAGCGCTAAAGCGAATCCTCAGACTCCCGTTATTGGCTTAGTTGGCGATGGTGGTTTAATGCTAGGTATTGGGGAGCTTGCTACCATGGCACAAGAGCAACTACCGATTGTGCTTCTTATTATGAATGACCATGGATATGGTGTTATGCGCGGGATCCAAGAGAAATATTTCGCTGATCGGCAATATTATAATGAGTTACTCACTCCTTCATTTACGCGATTAGCAGAATCAATGGGAATTAAAGCACTAACCGTTGATAAGGCAGAAGATTTTAAATCTACGTTACAACGTGCCGTCGAATTAAAACAGCCTGTCGTTGTAGAAGTCCTTATGGAAAATATTGGTAAAATGAATTTCTCAGGGCCTCCCCAGAAAAAACTATTTTAATTCACATTGCTAAATGCTTAATAGCGCATAGAGTGTCTATGCGCTATTTCATTAAGCTTATTTAGTTTGGCTTCTTGCCATATGTTGATTAATCACACGTTGTACAGCATACGATTGGCTATTTTCTGTGAAACTTAATGCCGTCGCGGCTTTTTCATGGGCATCCATATTTAAAAACGTTTTCGATAGACCATTAATCGTTGGCTTTTCAATATTGGCTTTTTCAGCATGCCTAGCCATCGCAATTTGGTTAGCTTGAGAGGTACTGTTTTCTGTAAAACTTAAAGCAATCAGCGCATTTTCATGCGTACGTACCTTATCGTGAGCCTGTGATTGTGCTACCGCTGAAGAACAAAAAAAATGTTGCTATAATAGAAAATAATACTTTATTCATAAAATAACCTTAGACTGATTAATATAAAATGATTGATAAAAACCCAGCAGTCGATAGGTTTTTATCCATAAATTAAAATGCTAATTAATAAAAATAAAATAAAACATATAGCGAGTTCAGATTTTAAAAACGCAATCATAAAATTATTAATAAGCATTAACTAAATTCAAACTGAATGGGGAATTAAGCGAATAATATTCGTTTGAAATTTTAGACTCTCACCATCGTGATTAATATGGCGAATAACAAACTCAAAAGAATATCAGCCTGAATAATTCTTCACCAACAGAAATAATTTACTGGCTACTGCATTTTTCCTTTATATCCTAAGGAATCAAACCTAATATACTTCGCTAGCGGATCACTGAACATTGATTCTTTATGCAAATAAACAATGCGTTTTATGCAATCTCCTTTGTACCCTATAAACAGGTAGTTTATTTATCCTATGCTGTAGCACCATACTGTTTGCCTTAAAAATTACTTTTGTTCTAGAGACACTTAATCACCGTTTTAATATTAGAGGTTACTTGCATATTTTATTTTACTGTAATTCAAGTTAAGTGCTATATTAGGCTCGATGGAAAAATACATATATCAACAACAAACCTGATATCTAAGGGATTACTATGAAAAAGTATTTGTTGCCAATTAGCCTTTTTGTAAATGTGGTATTGCTGATCACCATTATTGTCGTGGGAGCTCTGTTTTTTAACTTAAAAAGCAAAATTGACTCAACTGTCGAACAAATTAAAAATGGGCAATATGCTGAATTAGTTAAAGATAATACAGCAAACTTAATTCCCGAAGGGCTAAAAAATTTCAAGAAAATTGAACCCAATCAAAGTCAATGCGACTATTTCTATCAACAAATAGATTCACTGATAGGTTATTTAGAAGAGAACCCGACAATTGCAGGTTCAGAAAAATATGTTAAGCAGCTAAACAACCTTAAAAAATCAGCAGAAAAAACCCCTTCTACACTGAAAGAAACAGCCTGTGAAAAAGGGATTTCAACGATTAACTTTATTGGCGAAAAAATATCTACGGCAACTGAATGATGTGTGCCACCCACAATCGCTATTTAAATTCAATTTTAAAGGTGACTATGTGAGCAAAGCCGGAAGGTGGCTTCCCTACTGACTGGCTTTTTTCAACAGCAGCGAGCGCAGCGTTATCCAATAGTTCACTACCTGAACTACTCACAATACGCGCTGACGTTATTTCTCCCGTCTCCGTTAACCTAAATTGGACTTGAGCAACACCTTGTTTCTTCATACTTTTGGCGCGCCGAGGATAGCGTTTATGCCTTTCAACTTCTTGGCGTAATTTTTCCCTGTATGCATTGATTTGCTGAGTATCTGCTAGGTTTGACATCCCATTTTTAGGTTGCCCCACCTTCCCCATCGAAGGGGAAGATGCCGCCGTTTCCCCTTGTTGTGACTGCTGTGGTGTTATTGCCGACTTGGTTATTTTATTGGTAGATACTTTTTGCTGTTCAACCTCTTTTTTCTCGCTTAAACGCTTATTTGGCTCTTTGACCTTTTTTTTAGGTCGCTCAATTTTCTTCTCTTTTTTTGGTAGCACTACCTGTGCCGTCTCCACGACAACAGGCGGAACAATCTCCGCTTCAGGCTCAACCATGGGTGTCATATCTGAGTCTGTTGGCGCAGTTTCTTCAATAGCGTGTGTTAACGCAATCGACATCACTGGCGCATCCATTACCGCTTGATGCTGTTGATTTTTTTCTTCTTGAGCCAGATGAATAAAGCCCATAATAATGACAGCGTGCAGCAAAACAGACAGAGTAACAGTTAAAAAACGCGTCTTTTTCATGAGAATCTTAAGATGCCCTTCTTAGTACCACAAGAAGGGCATTTTGCTTTAAAAATGGCTTGTAAAATTCAATCGTAACGTTCTACCTGGAGCAGGCATCATGGTTCGAGTGAGTGGATCCACATAATATTCATCAAGAATATTTGTCGCTAACAATTCCATTTTGACGTTGTCTGAAATGCCATAACTGACGTAAGCATCGGCAACAAATACAGGCTCCCAGCGCATTGGGCTATTATTTAAAGGTGCGTAGTTGGCCGGATATTTATCCATCATTTTCTTTTCGTCATTATTTTCAGCACGGCTGTGATAACGCATGCGGCTACCAATTTCTAAACGCTCATCCAAAAAACGCATCCCTAAATTGGCATTAATACTGTATTTAGGTTGTAATTGTGTGCGTAAGAACCCACCAGGAAAGCCCGCATCAACACATTCAGACATATTAAACTTGTTAGTTGGATCTAAAGCAGCAATGGAGGCACTATCACACACCTCATTTTGCAAACGGTAATCAAGCCCAATATCCCCAAAATAATTACCATTGTCATAACGAGCTTGTAGCTCAATACCTGATGTTTTGTGCTTATCTACTTGTGTAAACTTGAGATAGATATCCCGTTCAAACGCGTTTTCAATGACCGTGTGATAATAATTAATACGCACGTCAGCAAAACGTTCTGCACCCAGTAGACTTTGTAAATTACGCACATAACCCACTTCCACTGTTTTACCGCGTTCAGGCTCAAACTTCTCGGTGAGTGACGCATAACCCCTTGAGCCAGAAAAACCTACCGTATCCTCAAAGATACTAGGCATACGTACCGTTTCCGTATAGCTCGCATAAACTCGGTCATTATCAGTTAAATAGGCAGAAGCGGAAAAGGAAGGCGCCCAAGCATGTGCTTTCTTTTTCCCCTGATGGCGGAATCGTTCTTCTTCGGATAAATAGCGAATATCTTCCTGTTCATCGCTAGAGCGAGATTGATTGGGAATATATTGATTAACCACTTTTCCTGTAAATGGATCGACAGTCTGTGCTTTTGTATCAATCGTACCATTATAAAAAGGGTTGGTTTCTCGGGTCAGTTTATTTTTTCCATCGGGTCGCCATTTAGCCTTATTTTTTTCATCTATGCGGAACTCCCCTTGCCCATTTGCAGATCTGAATCCCGCATAATCGAGAGAATGTTTTTGTAAATTTAGCGCTTCCTCAACAAACCTTTCTAAATAATAAGGCGAATCCATGACGTCATCTAATTTTTGCCCTTCAGCATTGGTAAAACGAGTCAATGTGTCATATTCATTTTGTGTAATTGTGCGTGAAATATCATAGTTTTTGGAGAGTAGTTGATGAGGTCTCGCAAAGTTAACATCTTTCGCATCGCGTCGTTTATCTAATAAATGATCTTTCGACCAATAACTCGTTTGTTGAGCACCAGCCGTCACATTCAACCAATCTGTTGGCCGCCATTCAAAATTAAATGCGAATGTATTCTCTTGCCTTTCCCCTTCTCTCGGTACAGCTCGGAAAATCGTCGATGTAGAACTCCCTGAATATTCAAAAATATCATCCTCTGTATCAACCGTTTCTTTGCTAAAACTCCCCATTAAAGTTAAATCAAGGCTATCTGTTAATGCCATTTGGTTAGATAAATTTAAGCCTTGTCGTTTGTTCGTTGAATTCAAGGATGCACCCGGTACTAACGTACCATCAATATTAGGGTTGCGAGGCATCCACCCATATTCAAACCCCATATCACGCTCTTTAGGCTCTCGAGGAAAACCGCCTGAAGTATTCGTATCACTCGTTGTTTTGGTCATCCAGTAACCAAGTTTCATATTTACGTATGGATTATCTTCAGGATTTAAATAATAGTCGGCATGAAAAGCTTGAATATTAAATTTCGCGAGTGTCCATTGCGGCACTTTTCCATCTAACTCCATGAAACTGATCCTTGATGGCATGATTTCCCCATAGTGGTTCGTCGTATGGGTATATCCTAATGACACCTTTTGTGAGTCAGATAAAAATAGATTCGTTTTCACTAAATAACTCTCCATTTCACTGGAGGTATTAGTTACCTCTTTACCTGGTGCAAACACGTTCGCAGCAAAAGGCAAATAGGGGTCAACCGGTTTAGATGGGTTCTTCGGGTCATAACTAAACACATCATCTTTATAGCGATTAGCTCCACGTTTACCCGCAAAGTAGTTTCCTTGGTCTCGATAACTATAAGCCGCCATGATATCGAAACGTGATTGCCGAGTTCCCACCGCGACCCTAACTGCATTATCTTTAAAATTAAAAAAGTTTGCGTCTCCACGAGATTTAGGCGTAACTAGCAGCCCTGGATCATTAAACAACATTCTTGCTTTGTTGCCATTTTTTATATTATCCATAATCGCAGGGTCATCTCGATAGTCATGCCCATAACCTAAATTAGGTACTCTTGGTTTTGTTGAATTACTGCTGGTTTCCAATTTTAAATCAAAACCAAACGTTTCATCTGGAGCAACGACATCATCAATATTAAGTGTCTTTATCGCAATGCCCCCACCAACCGATGTTTTCACATTAGGGTTTAAGGATGCACTTTTTTGAATCGTTATACTGCTGATCATATTTGGGTCAACATAATTACGATTATTGGCTCCGTTATATCCTCGCCACACTGTTTGGGCTTGCTCTGTGCCATCGACAGTGACTGGTACTCGCCCTTGACCTTGTATCCCCCGAATATTGGGATCTAATGCACCACTATTACGTGCATCTCCACTATACACCCCTACCGCACTATTGAGCACATCTGCTGGGTTAGTTCCTTTATAACGTTCAACAAGATCTTTTCCGAGGTAAATATTGGATTCATTTTTATCATACTGATCGTCATAACCTTTTTGATCGCGTTCCTTAATTGTTTCTGCGTTATCTTTAACAATAATAGTACCGAGGTCTTCTTGTTCTTTTGCTAACACTAAACCGGAAATTAAGGTAAGCGAAATCCCTGTCACAATATTCATTGTGATGATTTTTTTTATTTTCATTGTTAACACCTAAAATATTAAAAGCGTTTTTCTAATCTAATTTCAATTTCACTTTGTTGATATGAATACAGTGCATCAATATTACTTTTATTAACTCTATACCTATAAGAAATGGATGGTGTCATTGTGGCAATACTGTATTTAGGTAAACTTAACTTAGCCAAATACAGTTGTTCATCATCCATTCGATTTTGACTTCCCAACGCATATTGCGGAGCATTAAATCGAGTTTGCTTATAACTGGCGATCCCCAATAGATGATAATACTGACTAACGTCCTTAAATATTCCTCCTCTTATGCCATATTGTTTATAACTGTCACTATCATAAACCTTATTCACATACCCACTATCTACACCACCAAATATCACTGCATCTGAGCTAAGAGCATAAATCCCTGTGATATAAGCCTGACTCTTATTACCATCTTGGCTTTGATAAGGTGAACGATAGTTTATTTTTTGGTGGTCAATCACTGTACTCAGCGAAAACTGGGGTAAAAAACGATACTCCGCTTCCATTCCCACTCCAACACCATAATAGTGTCGCCGCTCTCCTACCCATTTAAATTCACTAATTGGGCCAATAGCGAATGATTTTTTTGCATCCTGATATTGATAATAAACCCGTATGTGGCTGGTATTTTCATTATACTCGGCAGCACCATCATACTTATTGCCATAGGTATATGCTTTAAACAGTAAACTGTGATGCTGGTAAAGTGAAAAGGTACGTTTAATATCACCATCATAGATAAATTTGGTGCCTTTATCCGCCAATCCAGCACCATAACAAAACTGCTGCACTGCATTTCTGTAGCAACGCTGTCTTTTATCCCCCGGTACTTGATTAATATTAGAGTTGTAACCGTAACCTACCGAAAAACTTCCTGACCAACTATTTCGTTTACTTAATTCCGTAGTAAATTGTGAAATTGTAGCTAATACACTTTGTGGTAACTGCTGCTGATACTTTTCCAATACCCGTTTAAACTGTGAAGATGCCTCATTATTTTGTTGATCTTCAAAATAAGTTCGAGCTAATTCAAGCTCGACACGCAAAAAATCAGGTTTTAGCGCTAAAATAGTTTGGTAGTGAAAAATAGCCTGAGCATAATCATGATTTGCACGTGCCATTTGTGCTTTAGCAAACTCAACAAGTAAAACGTCATATCCACTTAATTGTTGGTAATATGATAATAAACGTTCTACGTCATCGTATTGCCCACGATTTAAGGCAATATAAATAGCCATTCCCATCTCATTAAGCGTATTACTAACCTGATATTCTTTACCATCGAAATTAATTTTGATGTCATCTTTAATAAACGGTTTATTATTTTCAATAACGGGAGGTTTTCGACTAAATTCCGCTTTATCTTTTAATAAAAAGCGATAATTATCAATATCACTTATCTCTCCGATGGCGACACTACTATAAAGTAACAACCATAGGATACCCGCTCGAAATAACCCCATAAATCTCAACCAATGTTCTATTAAAGTAATCGTAATAGGTGGAAATCCTTTCCACCCGCAATATAAGTTATTGCACTTTTGAACCGCCAAACGAAGTGTCTTTTGTATGGTCACTATCAAAGGTGGTTATACCCGCGACAACATCCGCATTTTTGCCAAAAAACTGCCCTGAGCTTTTACCCTGAATTGAACCATTTGCTATTGCACTACCAGAAAATTGCCCTTTGTCTTGAATGTTACCATTCATAGTAATATTAAGAGATTGACCATTTAGAGCGCCTGTATATTTTTTCGAACCAAAATCAGCATTAAATACACCGCTTAATTTACCTGGACCATCAAATTGATTGATACCAGCAATGGTATATTCCGCCTGCCCCGCGGTTGGTACCGACTCTGTGGCTTCTTTACCTGAGAAGAAAGCAGTATGAGTTTGGTCACCTACACTCCCCGTTTTAGACCAGTCGCCAAAATAGACTTCTGCATTAGCAACTTGTGTAAAATGAAACTCCCCCATCGCCCCTCCATGACCACCACTTGATGCAGGTAATACATTGACACCTTGCTCATTCTCTGGTGCTAATGATTTAAAACCAGAAAAACCAATTCTTGTACCGTTAGCGATGGTTTTCAAACCGACACCAGGATCACCAATAACCCCACTATGGGTGCCTTGTGCAAACTGTGTTTTTCCAACATTCACCTCAACTCCATTGGAATCATACGCTTGGCTCTGTCCTGAAACCGTCTCTCCACTAGTACTAAACGCGACACTCGATAAAACAATTGTTAATGCTGTTAATGATAGGTTTTTCATAATATTCCTTGCCATATAAATGATAAATGCATATTAAATATAACTATCTACTCACAACAGATTCATTAAAATAAATGATCGATTTGGAGTATATATCAACCCCACTCAATTGCAAATAGTTATTATTATCATTACCATTTATGGGTATTTTACTTCTTTTTACGCTATAACCATGGTCAAATCGAATAAAAAAATAACAAATATCATTAAAAAACAGACGATTAAACAATTATCCTAACTTAGGATAAATTTAGGCCTATAGAATGGAAAAATAGCAAAATTAAGACTATTATATTGCCTATATAAATTTCAATTACCTTTCATATAATAACCACAATGAAAACATAAGAATTTATTATGTGATCTGCATCATAAAGCCTCATACATTGATTCTTTCCCCCACTCCATTTCCTTTTTTTTAAGCACAATGACTGCATAAAAATTCATCAAATAAACATACAACATTGCAGATGCGCTCCCCTATCAGTAACTGTTATTTGCAATAACTTTCAATATTATTTTTGATGGCATAGCAACACTTTGAACATCAGTAAATAACAGTAAAAATAATGAGTTGATTATCACTCAAATAAGGATTCAAATTTACAGAATAAAATATCTATGTTAATTTTCATTTTTATAAAAATTTTCCTGCCTGCTATTTATTGTGAAGACCATTATTTAATAATATAAATAATTTTAAAAACGTAATAAATATAACAGCTTCACTCCATTAGCTATAAAAAGGATTTTTAATATTTATAGAATTAACCCAACCTAATTATTCTTAATCTCCCCCGTATTAAGAGACTATTTCTGCATAGCCATTAATAACCCCTGAATCATCACCACACCTGTTTAAATCAGAGTATATAACAACCTAGAATAGACTCTCAAATAGAAATCATTATCATTAACATTGATAATTTATTTTATGAAATTTAAATAAAAAGATATACTTTAACAATAAAGCCTAAAAAAACTTCAACCTTAAAATCAATCAATTACCACATAAACCCCATATTTAAAAATAATTAAAGAGTATATTTACATGGCGAACAATACATAAAACCAATAATACCACGCATCTAATTATCCATTCGATTTATATAAACCGGTAAAAAACAGATAAGCGCTTATTCGAAATTTTTGATATAGATCACTATTATAAAGAATCGTTATTTCATTTTATCATACCACTATTTTTAGACTCACTGCGTCTCTCTCAATTAAATGAGTTAAGTATAAAAATCAATTTATATGTAAAATAAGTTAAATCTGTTATTACCCCATTGACCTTAACCTTAGGGGAAGCTTTATCGTCAACCTAACTTAATCCCCTTTTAATAAGGTATTTATCATGAAAAAAATGCTTCCTATCGCTGCAATTTTAACCATTAGCATCGCCTCCTTTAGTTCTTTTGCTAATTCAAATCATTCTATGCATGCTCAAGCTCCTGCCAGCAACGAAATGCAAAAAGAGTTAAACCAATCTATGGATAAAATGCATGCAGATATGGCCAAAGGTATGAATGAAGAGAATGCAGATATTGCATTTGCGCAAGGTATGATCGCTCATCACCTAGGGGCAATTGATATGGCAAAAATTGAATTAAAATATGGCACCGACCCTGAAATGAGAAAGCTTGCAGAAGAGATTATTAACGCCCAAGGTCCAGAAATAGAGCAAATGCAAAAATGGTTAGAAAAGAATAAAACGAAATAATAATCCCTTTGATTGCATAGCCCTCAAAAAATTGAGGGCTAATGGGATAACGTTTATCAAATGAACGGTCTTTTTCAATTTAACAGGTATATATTACTTAATGGCTTCAATACACATTACTAAGATCAGTCAAATACATTATTAATAATCGAAGTGACTACCGCTGTACTTAATGCAATAAGTACTAAGTCATTACCAACAATACTCCATTCATAGCCTGGATAATGAGGTAATTGTACAAGCATAGAAGGTGGAACAACTTTTTTAGCTATCCCTGGCGGCAATGGTTTCCCCCTAGCTAAGTTTTTGGCAATACCGGGTGGTAACGCGTGATAGCCTGTAATACCACTGTCTAAAGCGAGTGCTCTTGCTTCATTGTAAGTTAATGATACTGATATTGAATTACTCTTATTTAAGGATAAATGATCTGCTTTTTCTTTTCCGTTACCATTATGACCTTTGTTAGGCTTATTTTTTTGATGCTCTTTTCCTTGCCCATGACCATGACCATGACCGCCATTGGGATCTGCATAGGAAGATAAAGAGACCATTGAGAAGCTTGCAGTTAATAGCAATAGGTTGCACATTCGAAAAAGCTTATTCATATAAATACCTCCACCGAGCTGGTATTTTCAAAATACACATCAACACCCCTCCTCACCATAGGTAATATTCCTATAATAATCTCCCTGTACAAAATATCATAAGCCTTATTCTGACTTCGCATCAAGGCTAACAGTCTTTTATTCTGCATGATAAGTGAAAATCACTAAATCTTATTAAGGGTGTGCTAGAAAGGATAAGGTAGAAATTTTAAGTTATATTAAAACGTATTTTTAAGCTGCCTATATGGCAGTGAACATATCAGGCTCTAAAAGGTATTAATAGAAATATTTCTAAGCTGCCTATACGGCAGTGAACAGTAATGTGAATCCCGTCGTTTGTTCTTATTTTTTCTAAGCTGCCTATACGGCAGTGAACAGTATGAGAAGTGAAACATATCGGCACGAAATTTTCTAAGCTGCCTATACGGCAGTGAACTAGCATCGAAATATCAATAATGATGCCTTGAATTTCTAAGCTGCCTATACGGCAGTGAACATGTGTGCTTTAACATGTCCTTGACAGTTTCATTTCTAAGCTGCCTATACGGCAGTGAACAGCCCTAAAACTATTGGTAAGCGCCCTGATGTTTTTCTAAGCTGCCTATACGGCAGTGAACTATAAATTATCAGTAAAAAAACTTTATGCAACAGTAAATTATAACAATTTCTCCTTAAATACCTTCTTTTTTATCAGGTAACATAACCTATTGTTTTAAAAGGATATAAAAACCTTAAAAATTTAAAGGGTAAAAAACAAGGAAAATCACTTGCTGATTAGACGAAAAAATTAACCCAACCTTTTATACATTAAATACTATTAAAATAAATATTTCACACACACCTAACAGATAGTTTGATGGCCCTATAAAATCATTAGTTAAGCTGAAAGTCGCTTTTTACCTTTTAGAAAAAATAAAATCCCGGTTAACCAAATAAGTAAAGTTAAACATACCTATTGACCAATTATCCCCTAGTCCTTTCTGCATCACCATTAAAAATAAAATAACCATCAGCTATACACTAATGGCATTAAAATAGAGTTACCCTAATGATTTTTATCGAAAAGAAATTCTATAGTGTTTATATTTTAGCTAGAGCGTCATCCATAAATATAAAAGAAGGCTCTTTTCGCTGATATTGATTAATCATGGGAACAAGGCGTTGAAAATGTTCGCTCTTACAATGTGCATCTAAGGCTGCTTGATCAGGCCACTCTTCGATAAAAATAAAATGCCCCCTATCTTTTTGGTCAACATATAAATCATAAGCAATACAGAGAGGCTCACGCTTAGTCGCTTCAACTAATTCACGGTAAAGTGGGAGTACGATATTTATAGCCTCAAGCTGGATAAAATCTTCTGCAATTACTTTTAACATATTATTACCCCTAAGTTACGTCAAAAATGACAACATAATCATAACTCAGTACATAATAAATCTATACTGGTGTATCTACTTCCCTTATTAGCAACATCATGGTTAATTTTGCAAATGTGCGACTGCTCACACTAAAAGTAAATATAGAAACAGCTTTGTATACCCATTAATAGAAGATGACCCTATTATTCCCAAGTTTATTGAGCCCATCGACAATCCTGCAAAGAAAAAACTGATTGTTGTTCATTTAATTGGTAGCCACTCTCCATTTTGTAAAAGGATCTCAAATAAGTATGATGAATTTTATAAAAGCAAAGACTTATCTTGCTATGTTCAAAGTATAAAAAATACTGATTTACAGTTATCTCTATTACATGACATATTATCAAAGTCTAAAAACTCATAGTCTATGTTATATTTTTCAGATCATGGGCTTTCTTTTATTGATAATCAACAAGATCTAATCCATGGTGATAAACATCGTCAAAATTTTGAAACGCCTCTTTTTATTACTTCTTCAGATTCAAATACGAGAGAGATAATATCAGCGCAAAGGAGTGGACTGAATTTATTTCATTTATTAGCTGAATGGTTAGGCATCCATGAAAAAAACATACAATCTTCCTGTAAAATGATATCTAATAATGAGTGTAAAGATCAAAATATAGCTATTGATTTTGACCAAAAAATCATTTATTTCAATGAATTATTAGATGACAGTATTAAATAATGATTGAATGGCGAACCTTTTAGTAGGTTCGCCTAATTTATTGTTAATTATTTGAATCATTTAAATACCTTTATCTCTCCATACTAACACATCACGTTATACACAATATCAGTTACACCATAATCAATAAAATATTTTAATGATTACGCCATAACAACCTTAACCTATAAATTACCCATATAGTAAAATATCATCTCTTATTTTTAAGAGCATTAAATCAATCACTTAAATAAAAGATGATTTAAGAGACACCCATCACATTAAGTAATGGAATATGAACTTCGCCTACATAATTAAAATAAAGTAGTCATGATTATCAAATAGAAGGAAATAATCATGAAAAAACTATTATTTATTATTTCAATTCTTTGTTCATCGGCTTACGCGACTAACACTGTTACTTGGTGCTCACCTGAACCAAATCCTGTTACAGGCAAACCAGATTGCATAACTTATACACCAGGAATGGGAGGGATTGATTCAGGCGGCGAAGGCCCCTAATGCTGATTGAATAATGCTATTGGTTCTAACCCTCTTTTCCTTTGGAGGGTTAGGATAATACCACTCTACCCTATTTCAACTTCTCATACCCTTAAATCTCATTAAATAATACTTAGATTTAACTAATTAGATGATTAATCAGCAAAGATGACGCAAAATTTAATAAATAAAGAACTAAATTATTCAATTTTGCTGAAAGTCAGTATGATAAAAATATTATTACTGAAACGATGAATGAGTTCTCTGACACATCATTCAATAATCGTTCAGTAAATATTCTTTATCTTTATGTCCGAGGTGATTATGAAAAATCTAATCATACCATTAATATATCCAAGTATATTAGGCACTGTATTAACGTTATTTTCATTCTACGCGAGCGCCCATGGCTATATAAGGATGCCAGAAAGTCGCGCTTATCTATGTAGCTTTAACGACTATCTTAAGGAGCCAAAAACACCATTAAACAATGATTGTGGATTAGGGCCTGAATATGAACCTCAGAGCATTGAAACTCAAAAAGGCTTTCCAGAATCTGGGCCTCCTGATGGATTAATAGCTAGCGGAGGTGGTATAGAACGTTTCAGTCCTCTTGATGTGCAAACGCCTACCCGTTGGCATAAAATTGATATGAAAACGGGTCTCAATACCTTCACTTGGTATCTAACTATGGCTCATGCAACCGATAATTGGCGGTTTTTTATTACAAAAAATGGCTGGGACCAATCAGCACCATTAACTCGTTCAGCTTTTGAGTTAACGCCATTTTGCCAAAGAGATGATCATGGAGCAATGCCATTGATCGAAGTGGATATCAACTTTATATGTGATGTGCCCGCTGATCATGAAGGTTACCATGTTATTCTTGCAACATGGGATGTTGATAATACCCAAAATGCTTTTTATCAAGTTATCGATGTGAATTTAAGTAATTAACATTCAATTTGTTGAGAATAACACATGAATGACGTTTATAGATGAGAGCCCATATTTTGGGCTCTTATTAGCACTCTATACTCAAATAGTGAAAATACCTCTTAGCTCAGTTAATTTAACTAGCTATTAAGTTTTCCTATCATGTATCTTACTAATAGGATGTATAAAAAACCTACTTCGCCCTGATTTTAACATTAGATGGTGATTATACCGATGCCTATCCGTAGTAAATTTAGTTGCTATTGTTTATAAAATGCAAATTTCTCATATACTTTTTATTAAAGTTGTCATCTAGGAACAATGCAATAAGGAGAAATAACAATATGATGTCTATTTTGGCTGATTATAATCAGATTTTTCTTAACATATCCTAGCTAGGTATGAATAAATGAATCATTCACGACAAAAAATCATATTAAATACACTAATCCAGCTCACACAAGGAACTAATAATGAGGTTAAACTCACTGCGATATCCATCCTTGGTGATTACAAATACGCAATTCAAAATGAAGAAACCTTAAACCGATTAATAGAGCTTTGCTTTGATCCTAATAAAGAGGTCGCAATTACCGCGCTTAAATCACTCGGAAAATTGTCAATTCATTTTCAATAGTTATATTTTTTTAACTATCTGATTTTAATGTAATTCTGAAAATATCATGTTTGCTAATTTTATCAGCGATCATTTATCTAAAGCATCAATAACTTTTTCAATTGCCGCAAACCAAATGAAATGATGCCCCATTGCTAATACCTTCGGATAGTTTCTAGCTGAGGCACCTGAGATTGATATGCACTCTATATAAAACAGAATAAACATACTGTTCTGTAAAGGATTTAAATAGGGTTTAAAGATTCTTCGCTAAAAGAATTTTTCCGTTAAATTGTTTAAGTGGTGTTTATTTCAATCAATATACTCTATTTCGCATTAATATATTGATAAATTTAAATAGTTAAATTGATAATGATACCGTTATATTTATCATAAAATTCAATAGATGATGTGATACAGATAACGCTCTAAATATTTCATAACATGCAGCCTGACAAATTGAATACAATTATATATTCAGGAGTTTAGTACGTATTCGTTAATAGCTCCATTCATCATTCAAACATCTGTCTATAAACAGGTATTTAAAACAAAATGAGATAGTGGATACCTTAAAACTATCATGATATTTAATTATTTCTCATTCTCTAATAAAGTAATAAAAGCCATAGCTAACGTGTTATTTAATGTACCTAAGCATCGTGCGTGTAAAGGGATTAATGTTGGCTTTTCTAACTCCAATACTATGTGAGAATAATTCCCACCTCTCTTTATGGGATCTTGGCTTCGAACAGTCGCATTACCAATGACATCCTGACAAGCAAATGCCAATACCGTTCCATCAGTGATGATAGTATTATCACTTGCTTCTTCCTTTGTAAACACATAGGCATAACTATGTATTTCAGTCATTAACGTGTTAGGCTCTGGACTAAATTTAGCCATAATATTTTTTTGTAACTGAAATTTTTCTGGAAAATCTCTTTCCCAATCATAATAAGCCCCTGTTATTTGGATTTCATACAGATCCAATAATTCGTTAACTTCCTTAACAACAAGTGTCATTAGCTTCTTAAAGTCATCATCATTAAGCATCTCTTTTGGTAAATGCTTACCATGATAATAAACTTGGACAGAATTATGACCTGATTGCCTTGCTATTAAGATGGATTCTCTAAGATTTTGAGTTGGTCCATCCGCCATGTTAATAACCAAAATAATACTGTCTTGATTAAATGCTTGTTTAACCTGCTGAATGAGTGAGTCATTCTTTCCATGAGTTACAAATGTTGCCCCTTCTAGCTCCTTAACTAAGGTATGCCTATAATCATCGCCAAGGATCATCACTGAGTTTTCAGCTGAGAATGCAAAAGATGAAAACAGCAACCCCAGTAATAAATATATTGCCTTCAT
This sequence comes from Providencia sp. PROV261, assembly GCF_028477945.1. NCBI lineage: Bacteria > Pseudomonadati > Pseudomonadota > Gammaproteobacteria > Enterobacterales > Morganellaceae > Providencia > Providencia sp. PROV261. The sequence goes on from NZ_JAMPMC010000005.1 coordinate 122,826, forward strand.
TGACACGCATTTCCTCTTACTCTAATACATTAATGGTAATCTTTTCATACTAGTGTATTTTAATCAAAGATTATCTCACTTGACTAAGCAATAAATACAATGAGTCGTACCCAATATCATGGGTTAAGCGCCTCAAAAATTAGCCATCCCCAGTGTGGAAAAAATAATGACCATTTACTAAAGAGATTAATTGATAAGATATCCATGAGCAAGTTTGATTTGTAAGCCTATAAGCCTGTGTTTACGTCAATTCAGTGTGTTTTTATTTAACATACTGTTATATTTATCACTCTAGGTAATTTTAAGATATTTATGATGTTTTTATCTAACATTATGTATTATTAATATTGGCGATAATCTTATTCTAAATCCAGAATTATGAGGTCAATATTAAATGTCTAAGTTTCAATGTAGCTGCGGTCATATAATTAGGGATAATACAGATTATCTTAGTTATAAGGCTTATTACATCTCTGATCAAGACTTCTATGATTTTCTTGATGAACTAGAAGGGGAGTCTAGAGATAATTTTGCTTCTGTAGCATACAAGTATGTAAGAGATATCTATCAATGTACTAAATGCAATAATATTTTTATCTTTAGAGGTGATTTTTTTCATGAATTTCAAGCAACACAGCCTGATAGCCACTCTCTGTTGATATCTAACATGCGTGATAAATGGCCTGGATTTTTAAGAGGATACTTCATAAAAGGAAAAGGTGAGATTTATTGGGAAACAAATCAACAAAGTGATTACCTCACAGGCCTTACCCGTGAACAGGTAGAGTCGACGTATTATCATAAGTTAAATGAGTTTCAATCATTGGGAATACTAAGAGATGCCTTTTTGCATGTTGATGGTGTAATGCTTCACGAATATAATCGATAAACTTTGCTGTTTTAGGTTATGTCAAATATATGGTTCCCGCATAATTTGTTTTACTTTCACTATTTGTTTTGGTTTTACAATTTCCTCTGGTGTTGCCAGCGATAGCGGGAGTTGCATCCGGAGTACACCAGAAAATCATCCATGAGTGCGATATCGCCAATTTCTAAGCTGCCTATACGGCAGTACACTTGGATTATTTTTGTTTCATCTCCACAGTCGTTTTCTAAGCTGCCTATGCGGCAGTACACAGCGTTTTTTGGCGTTCAATCCCTCCGAACTTTTTCTAAGCTGCCTATGCGGCAGTACACTTCGAACTGTTTAAAAAGTCATATGATTATACTTTCTAAGCTGCCTATGCGGCAGTACACTGTCGATTGTCATGACTGTACCTGCAATCGTGTTTCTAAGCTGCCTATGCGGCAGTACACTCTCGATGTGGTCAGCAAAGAGTTTTACAATCTTTCTAAGCTGCCTATGCGGCAGTACACAACACCCTCAGACTCATCGTTAGTCTCGATGTTTTCTAAGCTGCCTATGCGGCAGTACACCCTCAAGTGACCGACGGGCACTATCTTCCTATTTTCTAAGCTGCCTATGCGGCAGTACACTATAAATTATCAGGAAAAAATCTTAGCGCAACAATAAATTACAACGATTTTATGCAAAATACCTTCATTTCTACGACAGAATATAACTTATTATTTTTAAAGGGAAATTTTTTGAGCAAAAAATAAAGGGTAAAAAAGATAAAAATATCGTACCTTCAGTCACTCATCACAAACGAATAGCAGGTTGCCCTATTTCATTTTTCTACGATACTTTATGTTTTCAGTTTTATGCCATACTGCCAATTACTTAACCAAAACATAATGTTCAACACTGCAAAGAACCGGAGTTTTGTGATGAATATTGGTTGCATGGTATAGGTCACAAGTGATATCTACCTTTTTACCTTGGATCTCTTTTAGCTGATTAAATTGATCTGAACTTCTTGGTGCTAAATGCAAAGCACCTATCCCCCATTCAGTGGGCTCTCCCTCACTATCTTCCGGCTCTTTTGATGAGACAGAAATTATATTATCTGTTCTTAATGTTAAGAACCCATCTGGTTTTTCTAATCTAATAACGCCTCTTAACTTCACTGGCGAATTATAATAATAATTAAATTCAGATATATCTTGCTCATCTACTGGTTGGCTATCAGCAATATTTCTATAAATAATCGTTGAGCGATGATACCAATCTAGCAAGCACGACTTTGTATCGCAATTTTTAACCCGCAACTCCCAATTCTTTTTAACTAACCTCTTAAATTCATCGCTGTTTCCAGTTACTAACTTTGCTTGCAGATAATCAACATATAATTCATCATCTGCTTTAGATAGCTCAGGAGTATTGCATATTAGTTTTTCCACATTACTCTGAGCCTTAGCACAATCAAAACTTGCAGCGTATGTGATTGAAGGGAACACAAATATTAAAAATAGAAATAATCTAATCATTTAAATTCTCTATCGCATTTTCATCGGTAGAATGATTCTAGCATTTTAACTAAAAGCGAAATACTCTATTTTTCTATCACGACTCACCACTGAAATCTCTAATTTTAGAATTTTGTTGTAATATCTTTGGCATCCCCCATAGAATAGACAATAAAGACCAAAGCAGATAATATTCCACTTATAAACAATCATTATCATTTATAAAATAAACACTAGCTATTTCGCTGTAACCAATAATACTAGCAGAATTACCTATTTTATTTTCTTGCACGGCTCACTTGATACGTCGTTTCTAGTCTCTTGCGAACCCCTGCTAATTTTTCACCATTATCAGATTATGGTTCATCTATCCATTTCACAAAGCTAATCGTCACTCGCTTCATAAGTGAAAACCGCGGCATGATACTGACAATAAATATCATCAATATAAATTGGAATAATAGCTATAAATAATATGTAACAATTACTGTCATAATTTATTTACTCTTTAGTGAGTCATTTGAAGATAGCCATTGCTATAAATACGCCTCCACTAATCTGAAAAATTATACATCTAAGAGCAAAACATTCTTTTTTGAAAGCATCCTATATTTTCCAGTCAGCTTGAATTTAATTTATTATTGGCAGGAAAAGGTTTCACCTTACCCTCGTTAAAAAAACGCATTATATCTTTACGCCCACCAATATTGGCGCGTGTGGAATTAATCTTACCTAAAATAACGAGGTTACTATGAGCTCAGATAACATTATCAATACACAAGTCGTAGATGACGCAGCCGCCATGCCGGATATCTCTAATAAAAAAATTATGATGGGTTTTTGGCACAATTGGGCCGCGGGTGCCAGTGATGGCTATCAGCAGGGGCAATGTGCCAATATGAATCTGACAGACATTCCTGAAGAATATAACGTGGTGGCCGTGGCCTTTATGAAAGGCGAAGGTATTCCAACCTTCAAGCCATACAATCTGTCGGATGCCGAGTTCCGCCGTCAAGTCGGAGTATTAAACAGCCAAGGTCGCGCAGTACTCATTTCCCTAGGTGGTGCCGATGCGCATATCCAATTGAAAACTGGCGACGAAGACAAGCTAACTAATGAAATTATCCGTTTGGTGGAAACCTACGGCTTTGATGGCTTAGATATCGATTTAGAGCAAACAGCCATTAGTTCAGCTAATAATAAAACAGTTTTACCTGCCGCATTGAAAAAAGTAAAAGAACATTACGCCGCCGAAGGGAAAAACTTTATTATCAGTATGGCGCCAGAATTCCCATATTTACGTATCAACGGTGCTTATCTAGATTATATCAATGCCCTCGAAGGATATTATGATTTTATTGCTCCGCAATATTATAATCAGGGTGGCGATGGTATTTGGGTTGATGAAACCACGAGCGGTAAAGGTGCTTGGCTCACCCAAAATAGTGACGCAATGAAAGAAGACTTTTTGTATTACCTGACTGAAAGTCTAGTTACTGGTACCCGCGGTTATACAAAAATTCCACCCTCTAAATTTGTTATCGGTTTGCCTGCCAACAATGATGCTGCTGGCTCTGGTTATGTGATTGATAAACAAGCTGTCTATAATGCTTTTGCGCGTCTTGATGCCAAAAACTTGTCGATTAAAGGCCTAATGACTTGGTCGGTGAATTGGGATAATGGCAAGAGCAAGGCTGGTGTGGCCTATAACTGGGAATTTAAAACTCGTTATGCCGCACTACTCTAAAGGAAGCTACCTTGCAGCCGCTGTCACTACAATGTCATTGGCACTGACGGCCTTACTAGCTGGCAGATATAAATGGCCATTTGTGTACGTGAAATGACAATATAAAGAGCCAATGTAAATAGGGTTAGTTATGTTTAAATATTTGGATAAGTATCTAACTTATGTATCTATATTAGGAATTATCATCCCATTTTTATTAATATTTTTCCTGAGAAATCCAAAATCCGTAAGCTTTTTTAGACATTCAATCCTTTTATTGCTAACCCTGATATTGGTACTTTCAGCAATATTCTTTATTCATTTACCGTGTATAGGATCTTTAGTGTTTCTTTAGCAAAGCGCATATACATAAGCCTCACTTCGGTGAGGCTTTATTTTGATGTTTTTGGTTAGTTGAGGGATCACTCAAATACTAATAATCACTGTAGCACATTGTTATATTAATCATCAGCTATGCGCAGTGATAAAAGGGGGTTGATAATAATGCTATCAAAACAGTAATACACCCGATAATATTAAAATAAGCCTTATCAAGGTCATTCATTGAGCAATATGTATAATTAAACACTCACCACGCGGCACCATTTTTTTCTATCAGCCCTGACGTTGTTCATCTATAACTGAACAATTCTGTTTTTGATTTTTCATCAATATTCAAGGTAAAAAATGACATATTTAATAAGAATAGCGATGCTATAGCACAAAACATAACCACCCGCTGAGCAGATGGTTCAGACTATTGCGCAATCCATTTCGCATTTAAAAACCAATAAAACTTATTGTAATTTAGTGTTGGGCTTCTGTAATTGCATTAACAATAATTTGTTCATATAACTCGTGTTGGTTTGCAGGTAATATCTGACGATGCATTTGTCGACGTTTGTCACTATCAAAAAGTTTTTCAGCTATCCACCCCGTTAAATATAAGGCGGATAAACAACCCCCTGCTGTACCGATATTACCACGAATAACCAGAGGCTTATCTTCAACGTCTGCTCCCATATTAATAAACGCATTTCTTGCATCGGGATGTGTCGTTGCTTGAATGTCATTCAATAATCCAAGCTTATGTAAGATAAAGGAGCCTGCGCAAATAGAACCAATGATTTGTTGCTGACTGTTAAGTTTAAAGGACTGCATAAAACTTTTATCGGCAAGTGCATTTGGCACACCTTGCTGACCGCTGCTGAATAAAACGACATCAGCTTGATTTGCAAGTGAGACGTGACCATCGGTTTCGACCTTTTGCCCAAGAGTAGATGTGTGAAAGGGTTTAGTGCCCAACACGCTAACATTCCAATCCTCACGGCAGCGACCAAAAATATCACGCATCAAAAAGTAATCGATATCAGTAAATTCATCAAAAATAATAATAGCAACATTAAACATTTTTATTCCTTATTAAATAAACCGCTATTTCCATGATAAATATTTATGTTGTTAAAGGAAGCGATTGCTGAGAGGGAAGCATTTACGGATAAATTTATATCCGCACCTAAAATACCTTTGTGTATTTGCCTTGCATTTAAGATAGTCATCTATGCTGTCACTAAGCTCAATAATAAAGCGATGCATCGCCTGCCTTCGGCTTCAAATTGACATACGCCACTGTTTAGAGGCTGACTTGGTAGCGTGATAAATTACTTTACAGACAGAATCATTGGCAGGAAATTTCACTAAATACAGTGTACAGATAGGCAATTATCTTACTGAATATTTTAAATCCTTCAAAAAACGATTTGTCATGAAGTGACCGCATTTTGAACGACTATCCAAACACAGTCATGAGTCAATATCGTTCTTTTCTTCAGAAATAATTCAAGAGCTAAACGAACCATAGATCATTATGAACGCCTACTGCTGACAGAAACCTGATCTTCTGTTTTGTCCTCAAAAATTGGAGAGCCAGTTGCTAGGGATCATTCACTATGACGGGTTATAAATATATAGTTATTTAAACCCTGAATTGCTAAAAGGCTTATAAATGAAGAATAAACACACCACTCAAGACTATATGCAGAAATTTATGATAAAACAAAATGAGGTGATAGTCCCTTACTTAAGGCAAGTGATTCATCCTACCGAATTAAAATCAGTATTTTGTATTTATGAGATGATTGAACAAGGTGAAAATATTTATACCTACTTAGTTAATGGAGAGATGGTTGTTATATTTGAAATTTCTCGAATCGACCACTCTATCACTCATGACCGAACCCTCCCTATTCGTGAATACGCTCAAGAAATAAAGGGAAGGCAATGGCATAGATATATCAGGGAATTACAAGCATTCGCTGAGCAAGAAGACTCTCAAGTCAATTAAAATATCACACAATGTATTTATTTGGTGAACATTGTTAGTTAGCGTCATTAAAGAAAGAGGGGCATGCAGTATCGGTTGCACCCTCCTTTGCTCAAGATGATGGCATCCCCCTTTTCTTTATATCTGCATACGTGTAGCGATGTTGCTTTTTGTTGACTTGTTATTTTAACTATTGCTGTTCCCGTATGGCTAGTTAATATAAATCCTATTAAAACTTAAATAAGATTTATATTTTTATATTTGAACGCAATCAACATACGGGAAAGATTTTTGATATAATCGTATATATTTTAGTGATATACCTCTTGTTAACATTATTCTTTATATCTTTTCAATACTGGATACCTTCCCTTTTTAATCAGTATCACTTATTTGCTATTCAAATAAACACTTCTGTCTTACATAATTCTGCGACCTTAAAATCATGTGCTATCTGAATAACCAATAATTTTGTTAGCGAAATGAGCAGGTTGGTCGATGATGGTATTATCTATAGCTGAGGTGATAACACCTTCGACTTTTTTATGCCTAGGAAAATCGCCACAGTGAACTAGTCTATCTTTATCTTGATGATTGAGATGGCTGCTATCTCCGTTTACTCACACAATTGTCTTAAGTCAAAAGGCCTAAATCAGAAACTTAACCAACCATCTCACTCAATAAGCGAATATTCTTTGGTCGCCATTCCATTAGCCATCTCTATGACCTCATTCTTTGGGGTAGTTAACTCATAACCGTTAAGCAGTAGATAAACACAACTCGCCATCATAGCGGTTCATTTATTCGCATTAGTAACCGGGTGGTTTCTTATCCAGCTTTTAATTAAAGATGAAACAAGAACAAACATATCATCTGTTTGCTGGTAATAGTTCACATGACTTGAACTTGATTGGGATAAACTAAGATCATTGAAGTTCAATACTTCTACTTCTATTGGCTCATTAAGAGTTTGCAGCACTATCAATACGCTGTTGATACTTTTTAAGTCATCAACTGACAGATAAGTAATTCCTGCAACAAATTTCTCTGAGATATTCAGCACTCACTTTACCTTAGCTAATTTTCCATGTTTTTTTCGTGGCAAGCAAAACCAAGGTCAAATGCATTTTTAATTTACTCATCCTGAGTGGATTCTTGCTCGTGGCTAGCCTTGGTATTGCGATTTTACTTTTATTACGAGCAGGTATATTTACTTTTGCAGTGCGTGCCCCACATCAACATCATTGTAAGCCTACGAGCTATACACCATATCTAGATATATGATAGCTATTACTCCAGATAAGAGTGAAAGTTAACTTTTATTAAGCTAATAGCATTGTTTTACATTATCATACGTATCATTCTCGCTCTGGGAGATTAGCACCGCCTCATTACAGACGACGATATTTTGTTAGTGCGTTACTGATAAACCGTTTAGCCCATTCTTCCTGCCAAGGAAAGAGCAGTAAATGGAATATACGAGGGTAAGCCACGCTCAGGATTACGTGGGTCGTTAATCATCCCCCAATCAATGATAAATTGGGCTGGATTGTCTTTGTCACATGCTCATCATGCAGGAAATAGCTCAGTATTTTTAAATCAAATGGGAAGGAGTTGGCTTAGTCAATTCCTTACATTTAGGGGCTATTTAATATAATCCACTTAAGCGCTTCGACAATGGCAAATGAAACAAAACCAATATTTTTTGGTTTTTTATTGGTAATACATTAAAATCAACGTTTATAAACAACAAAACAATGTGGATAATAATGATATCTATGGACAGAGTTCTACACAGCTTGGTCTGCGTCAGTTTTTTTGTAGGTTGGTACTTAATTCAGTATGCCTTACTGGCATTTCCTGGAATAACCACCTATAACGATGCCTTAGCCGCTTGGCCCCTATTTACGATTCTATTTATCTTACCTTATTCCCTGTTCTCTCGAGCATATTACCAGAAACAAACCGGGCTAATGCCTTTCGGCACAGTACGATTTTCAGATCTCAGGCTTCCAATAATAGCAATGGTCATATTATCTGTTGCAACTATGTTTTACGGAGAAGATGAAACATCGATACTTGAGATGCTCGCCCTATCACCATTGCATCAGTTTATTCTGGTCGTGTCAGTCGTTTTCGCAGCGCCAATTATTGAAGAAATTATTTTCAGAGGCTTTTTACTGAATGCCGGAATGGGCTACGGCCCAAATGGCAAGCATGTGATGATTATTATCACCTCTGTACTATTTGCAATGATACACCATCAATATAATTCACCTGCCACATTTATTATGATTTTTGTGATGTCCGTTATTTTTTGCCATGTCAGAATTCAGACTAATTCGCTTATGGCACCAATTATTTTGCATATGATTAATAACGCCGTGGCAATGCTTTTATTGTTTCTTTTAAACGACACCCCCTAAGGGGCATCCTGCCCCCCACTTAAATGTGACTAACACATTTTTATTTAAAATAATGGTGCTTACCCCTACGGAAAACAGGTTCAATTTAGTTTCTGCAGATAAGCACCATTTATCTAAATTACTCCTTAAAAATGCATAAATTCTCAGTGAATAAAACGTACGTAAAATAGGTGTTTTTGCATAACCTATTTTTTCGCTCAAACGGCTATTTCCAGTAATTAACCCATTAGTTTTTTATAAGCGTCAGCAACCTCTTGTGAAGTCATGTTTGCAATTTCAGTTTTAATAGGTTCGCCGCCTTTACTGGTTAATTCAGTTCGGGTTTTCACCATCCCTAAATGTTGTGTGGCCATTTTAAGCGCATCACCTTAATAGCGAGTGATCACCTCAACGCCAAACTTCCCCTCCTTCCCTCCACAAATAACTGGCAAGATGCACCGGCTAAAGTCCTCCAATCCGGTTTAGCCATCGTGTTTATCTTCTTCGCTGATTAAAAAGCCTACTCATAAAAATAGATTTTTGATTGTCCCACTGTCACGTCATTTCTTCTATCCACAGCAAACGCTACTGTGATATGCCAGAAAAACAACCTAAACGGTGGTATTCATTGTGTTTGATTCTCAGTATGCGCTCACTACATAAGGAATATAGATAACACATGAGGCAGCAACAATGCGCCGCACTCCTCTTATTTAACATGACTGTTTCCATAAATGAAAAAACCACTAGCGATTAGCTGATGGCTATAAATATTTAACTTATGTATACTGGCAACTTCGATTGAACAGGAACTTATCTATTATGGCTGACTTAGGAGCTGCTCTTTTTACTGCATTCATTGTTTCGTTTATTTCATTCACAGCCATAGCCCTTTATATGGATCATAAATATAAAGGTGATACTTCTATGTCTGGGTGCCTTTACTCATTTTTTGCTTCATTTTTTATTCCATTAATTATTTTTGTTACCGTATTTTTGTATAATTTCTCCTTATGAAACCTGTATCGCAAGATTAGGAATACATTATGGCTTTAGTCCCCATTATCTTAGGTATTACTACGCTCATTCTAGGTCCCGTGTTGCTCTTGATTATTTGGCTGTCGTTTAAAGGGATAAGTTCCAAGCCAATCAACAAAAATGACAACAAATCTAGCATTGCCATTGATCTGCTTAATATGTTTCGTGTATTAGTTGGTCTATCTGCCATTTTTTTACTGATTTTTATTATCTTTTTCTTGATTACTTCATTGAATTATTAATTAAGCACTTCGTTCTAGTGTGATCTTGCAACCCTTTAATCATTCGCTCTCTGAGTAACCAATGATTTCGGATAGCAGAGTCAAGTAGGTCGGGCGGTTGCCCATCATTCAATCCGGAGACGGTAACACTTTTGTATATAGAAAAAAGACCGCACTGAGAGGCCTCTTAAAATCAGTCACTTGGAATATCAAAAAATTAATCTTATTTAGTTTTATGTGCAGAAATATCTAATCTATTTCTGGATCAAATATTTCACATCCTGTACGCCAGATAGCGAAGTCCTCACCTTTATAATGATAGCTTTCTCGTAGCACTTTTTTTTCTTCGAAATAACTAATACCACGCTCAATATTACTTTCGTTTTTGCTATAAGCCTGCATTATTCTATACCCTTTCACACGCGGAACATTATCATCAATAAAATAGGTGTATTCACTTCCCCAAGGGTCCGTCCATGTTATAGAGCCTGATTCTATTACGAATGTCTTTTTATCATCAACCTCAGAGGTTGCATTGTCGAAATCCAGCGACCATAATCTTTCTTTCTTATTTACTTCTACATCAGGAACCTTCTGTGATCTTTCACATTCAATTTTGATTGGTTTTGCATATGATGAAACTGAAAAAATAACCGCGAATATCATTGATAGCTTGATAGTATTGTTAATCACTAAGTAGTTCCTTATTTTTAATTTTCCAGTCTGTTCAAATTGCTTAGTTTCTAAGTCAGCTCTAATCATTTTAACGACCATTGCTATTGATAATATACTTCATAATATACATAGATACATATGTACAACAGTAGCAGTACGCTTTATTTAACGATTTTGTGGTAAACCACAGCTGTTAGGTCTTTATTATCTTCCATTGAAAATGTTGCATGTTTAATTCAAGGTCCAGCTTTTTCATTTGTATCTTCGTGTATTTCATCCAACCATACGTTCCAATTATCATTGGAAGCAGCTTCATTACGCCTAGAAACAACAAGAATAAATAATTCCTTTATTTTGTCCTAATCTGTAATGTTCGTTTTAGCCAATATTTTACTTATATTAGTCAAAACTACATACAAACGCTACTCGAAAATATTGAGTATTAATGAAAGAACTGTACTCTTTCATTTAAATAACGCAATTAAAAAATTTGCGCATAAATCCGCCAATATACGCTAGTAAAAGGGATCTTGGGCAACATCATCCGACCCCAAATCTATCAAGATACTTCGCTCTAAGAATTTATCATGCATAAAATTTATATTCTGAATGGGCATCTGAAAATATCATGAAGCATGATTTTCATCGCAAATAAATTCATTTGGTCATTTAATAATAAAGGTTATTTTTATTGCCAACGCGGGGACTAGCAATTTGATATAATTAATTTTTAATTATTTTAAAAGATAGATTGAATGCCCCTTTTTATTCCCTACATACATTTTTCTGGCTATCTTGTGAGCACGATTATCATTCTATTATGCTATGATAGGGTTTATTACGAATGTTGCATAAGTATCATCAATAATCAATTTATTGCAGATACTGAAACGCCAAGCAAAGATAATCTTAACCGTGTAATACACTAGCCCCATTTTCCGTTCTGTAGAACAACTCTATACCCATCACAATCACTGAATGTCACTCCCTCAATATCCCAATATGGATTAAATGATCTCACTCTATTAAATCCTGCATTATCCATTTTCAAACAAACATCAAGCCACTCTTCTCGATTTGGGATATACAGCACCAATAAATCCTCATTTGTAGGGGATGGTGATACGGGGTGCTCATGGCATTCCGTAAATTCAATATGCCAACCCAGCTCTACTTTTCCTAACATGCACCCACTAAAACCATCATGATTTGAAAATGAGCCAATTATTTCTAGCCCTAGCCCACCGCAATACATTTCACGACTTTTTGTTAAATTGCTCACTGGCCTAGCTATTCGAAAATGCTGAAAATTCATGATTACCACCTTCGTTTAGAGTTTTACGCTAACCTAATTATTCATTAACAACAGTAGCGCCTTGTCAAATATTGAACTATTAACCCAAAAATAGTTTTCATCTGATAGGTGTAACTATTAATGAGTTTTATCTACTAACGGTCAATTTGACCACCTGAAACCTTAATGTAGCACTAGGGTAATTTTATGATAACGTATTGATGTATATCCTGAGTGCTTATTTGCACTGTGGTTATTCAATTTTTTCACCTCACAATTAAGTCTTTCGTATCTAGCTGGATATTTAATTCTTCTGCTATTTCGATGAAGGAATTATATTCATCATGAGTAATCACTACATCGTATTCTTCGATATAATCACGTAACGTTTCTAAAGCTAAAGGACTTTCACAATAATTAACATATTCGACCGCGAACATAACTCGCTCTAGTGGCAGTCTATCTTTAAGCTTTTCACCCAATTCCATTATCTTTTTGTTAGTTTTCATTTTTGGCCTATCATTTATTTTAAATTTGTCCATCAGTACGAGTTTCCAATTTCAGCATCTCCTAATGTTACAATAACTCATGTTGAATTTATTAGGGTTAATTTATGTCACACAATAGTTCGAGGTCAAAAGCCCTCAACTCTGAATTACCTTTAAATCAAAGAGCATCCCATGTTAGAAGCTGCGCTAATCATGTTTCTGCTAGACTTGGTATAACACGGGAAGAGCTATTTAAAATCACAATGAAAGCGACAGGCGTAGATTTGAATAAGCCAGAAAGTGAAAGTGATCTCATGAAAGCCTTTATCTATTTTGAACAACTTTGATGTACCACTATTTGCCCTATTCTTTCCTGATACAAGGGATAGAAGGAGAACTCTTGAGTATGTGTGATACACAACTGGATACGTGCCTGCGGATACACGGCATGGGGGCCTTTCCGCCCGTCAACGCGCAATGGGGATATCATTCAGACCACGTTTTTTCAGCTCTGTCAGCATATTAAGCCAGAACTTTGCACCTTCATTTTCGGTCTGCCACATATTTAATAGCTCTTTCTGGCCTTCGATATTGATACCCAGTGCTAGAAATGCGAATTTGTTAATGACGAGGCTGTTCTGCTGTGCTTTTAGGAAAATACAGTCAAGGTAAACAATGGGATAGACAGTATCAATTGACCAATTCTGCCATTTAACAACCTATTCCATCGCAGCATCAGTGACCTTTGAGGCCATCTCCGGCGAAACATCGGCGCTATAGCGCTCTTTGAAGGCAACAGCAACCTCACGGGTGGTCATACCTTTGGGCACAGCAACAGGATCTGGTTATCCATATCGATCTATTTTTCACCAATTGCGGTTCGAAGGAGTCGTTACAATCGCGGAAAGTGCGCACCATCGCCAGTAGAAACTGTCTTTGTCGAATAGCTGTTGCGGGCACTGACGCTTACTCTAGACTGGTTTTTATCATAGCCGATGTAGTAAGTCATTTCAGCATTGAGCGCTGCTTCAATACTGATTTTTTCAGCAGGCGATCGAACTGGTTGAGATCTTCAAGGGTTTTGAGATTTTCGACCAATTCGTTAGCCAGAGCCTATAATTGTTTTTCGTCCATAAAACAACCTGCTTTTGATGTTAGATTGAACATATCAAAATCAGGCAAATACACAAATTTCTAAACAAGCTCATATTACCTTGGCTTATGCTTTGACGGTCTTTTTATTTGGATTTATGGCTAGCCATCTGCTCCCTAACAAACTGATATAACTCTTGAAATTCACCATCTGCTAGAGCACTCGCTGGGATAACGGCTCCTTCACCATCAAAAGCAAAAATAAACATGTATTCTTCCTTGATATAGCATTCTTCTATATTTTGCCAAAATACCCTTATTAGAGTACCTTTCATAATACTGTCTATATATTTCCTATTAATTTTAATCTTAACTAGTCTGTCAGGATTACTTTGTTCTTTTTTCTCGTTTTTTTCTATGTAACGCTGCTCTATGCGAAATGTTATATACAGACATATCAATGAGATAATCAAGCCACAAAAGGAAAAAAAACCTAAGTCTTTAAGAACAGAAAATTCATCCAAAACTGAATAAGCCTCATATCCAATTATTAATAATACGCCCCCTAATGCAATCGATATCATTGAAAATATATTCCATAGCCTAGTGAATAACCTGTATGGCATTTTTTCTTTATCTATAACAACAGGCTGTTGTATTAGCTTTTGTATTTTCTCTACTTCCAATCTCGATAGTGAAAATTGAATCTGATAACGGCTTTTCATCAACCTTAGTTCCTTAATTAATCATGGAAAGTAAGCACCGGAATCAACAACGTGACTTGATGCTTAAATGCAATTTATTATTTATTGTTCCATTCCGCCAGCTTTTCTCTGCTACTATTTAGGGGTTGAAATATCTTGTCGGGAGTTGGTTGTCGCTGACAGTGAGGCATCAACTAAAGTGGGTCGTTCAAGGAAAGCGGCTTCATCCACAATATAAAAACTGGCACGATCCCCTCGCCCAATACCATCACCACACTCACCTGATATGATTGAGTCAGTATGAGGAAATTTTATTCTCATGTGGGGTGCATCTTTGGTTCTATCCCAACCGAAACGAAATTCAGCCGGTAGATAAGACATAAAGATACGGGCTTTTTCTAGCAACGATTTAGGCACGCCAATTTTATCGACGTACTCTTCTTTACGGCTACCGATACCTACGCTGATTCCGCGATTAAAATTACATACCGTACAAGCCAGACCAACTGTTAACCAACTCATTCCCATATCACGTTTTTTTTCCGTAACGCCTGGCTCCTGTGATTTCCATCGCTCCATTCGCCATTCAAACACCTACGTATAGCCAGGATTTTTAAAATCAAATGGAAATGGGATTGGCATAGTAAATTTCTTATCGTCATTACGCACTGCAAATCAAGCACCCATAATTAGTTAAAATCGATTGATAAGCTTAAAAATATCACTTAAGTTAGATAGAATAAATATAATCTTATAAGGAAATAAATTACGATGAACAAACTCGCTCTTTCGCTAATAATATCATATTGTTTTACCATTCCGTTCGCTCACTCCAAACCATTCAACTACGATGGGACTTATGGATCCGGCCTCGTCGCATTTACAGTTGTTAGCTTGCAAACTGCTATTGAAGGAACACCGGAATCTTACTACTTGCTCGGTGGCGCTTATGAATTTGGTATCGGGACAAATGTTAATATGACCGCAGCAATTAAAGCATTTGAAAAAGCCGCAGATTTGGGTTCTCTAAAAGCATTAGAGAAGCTTGGTTATATATACCACTACAGTAAGAACTACCCACATGACTACCAAAAAGCTTTTAATTATTACGAACTAGCAATCAAGAGAAACTCAGCTGAAGCATACTATGGTTTAGGCACTCTTTTCTTACATGGTAAAGGTGTTGATCAAGACGCTATCATAGCAGAACGTTACATTCGCAAGTCTGCTGAGGCTGGCTTTCCTGAAGCACAACTGGCTTTATCAATATTTTATGACCGAGGTTTTGTGGTTCCCAAAGATAAAAAGATGGCAAAATATTGGTCTAATGAAGCAGAAAAACAAGGCGTCTCTTTTTCTACAAGGCAAATGGAATATTCTATTCAAAAGTAACTAATTTGACATAATGGGTCTTATCTACACCCAAAATGTAAGAGCCATTATGTTAAATAGAATGATAATTGACATAATTATCCTGCTTATAGCCCAGGATATAATTGGCCCTCGTCAGCTAAATAAACCTGCGTTAAATACCACCGACCATCCTGAAAAATTAAATGATATTCATGAATAGGTGAATAACCATCTGGTACTAGATATTGCGTTGTGACAACGGCAATATTGTTAGTGTTCTTTACTGACAATATTTTCTCTTTGTTGGGGTCATGGCTTGATTCAGAGCCAAATGCAATAGGCTCTCCTACAAAATCAGGTAATGTATATTTAGTTAATAGTGTACGCCACGCTTTACCCGCTAAATCCATATACTCGTTAGGCTTAGAGTCTCTAAGACTAAATGCCTGATCATTCCATTCCATGTAATCCTGTTGAAACTGTCTAACCAAAATTTCAGGTGACTCATTAAACTTGGCAACAGATTGATTCATAAATAACCCACCCAAAAAAAGAACAGAAAATAAATACAATGCATAAAATCGATATTTAGACATGTTCCCTACCTGCTCAATCCAATATTTAACTATGCCTTTATATCATAATGCCAAAAATCTTACTGCTTTGACTTTGCTCTCAATTGCATAAGTTGCTCAAAACTCAAGTGACTTAAATCGATACCTGTTGATTGAATAGGCCCACCATCAGCACCGGTTATCTCAGTCTTGTTCTTAACCATTCCTAAATGCTGTGCAACCATTTTAAGCGCATCATCTTGATTACGAGTGATCACCTCAACACCAAACTTACCCTCTTTCACACCCGCAAATAAACGACGAGCTGAGCCGGTTAAGTCTCGCGTATCATGAAAATGCGCACGGCCAATACCAAAACCGTTGCATCGAGGGCAATCGGGATTAGGATCAAGCGAATTGTCATAACCGTAACCGCCATTGTCATTTGGTATCTTTTTCTTTTTAGCCCTAGCCTCAGTAACAGCGTCTCCAAACTCTATCACATCGCGCCACTGATAATTAAATCCAAAACCCCAACAATGACGACAACACAATCGACGATATTCAGTTAGTTCATTAACGTCTGCGGTCGCAATATCCCACCACATTTTTAATACAGCATCTTGGGTTATCTCGGTTCTGCGTTCTCGCTCTGCTAGCGCGTCCGCGATTGCTCTTGAAACCTTAGCATTTCTTAGCATTCGAGTAGCATTTACATAAGCTGTATTGCCTTCGCCTTTATAACCGGCTCGCTTATATGCAGCAGCTCGATTTAAGTCGATAAGATACTCGTTAACGAATTTGACTTGTGAGTCATTAAGCCCGTAGTTGCGCACATCAAAGGTATTTTCATCATCGTGCGCACTATCATGTTCTCTACTCTGCGCAGTTGGTATTGCGCTATTACATATAGACTCTTTTGCGCATTCTTTTTCGTGCGCAGTGCGCAATTTCTTTTGCGCAGATTGCGCAGCTGGCCTTTTAATATATCGCCTTGCTGTTGCGTAATTAAGTCCCTGGTCTTCACTCCACTCTTTAGGGGGTATTCCTGATTTAGCATGCTCGGTGAGGAACTGTTGCTGTAGCGTCCCCCAATCCGGTTTAGCCATCGTGTTTATCTCCTTAGCTCATTAAAAAGCCTATCAATACAAATAGACTTTGTGATGGGTTATATTGAAAACTGGAAAATCAATTAAATAGAAGGAAGGAATAATGGATACAACTACCGATCTATATAAAAAAGTGAAGGTTGTGAGTAAACGAACAAGTGCTTTTATTGCAACTCTTGCCTGTTATGCCGTCGCTAATGGTTTAGTGTGGTTTCTTGGGATACGAGTTTCATGTAAATATCCAGACCTTACAAATGTAGCTGAACAGGCTTGTGCTTTTTTTATTGCCATATTGTATATAGCGTTTATGTTAGATTTTTGCACTAATTATATCTCATTGAAATATTTAAAATTAGAAAAGAAAAATATAATCCCAATTATCTTATATATTCTAACTATTGCCGCTATTATTCTTGCGTCATGGGCATATATTGCATCTATATACCAACCACTATTTTCCTTTTCAAAAGAAATTTACCAGTGCACTCGATAGCATTAATGCTAAAGACATTGTTTTTTGATGTAATCCTGCAACCCCTTAATCATTTGCTCTGACTCTGCAATTCGCTCTCTGAGTAACCAATAATTTCGGATAGCGGTGTCAGTAGGTCTGGCGGTGATTGCATCATCCAAGCCGGTGGCGGTAGTGCCCTCGGCTTTTTTACAACTGGCTTTGATGTACACCCGCTCAGGATTGCGCTCAGCAGCAATACGCAACTTATCAATTTCAGCTTTTGCATTTGTTAGCTCTTGGGTATGTTTAGTGTCGAGTTCGTGAAGGGAGTTAATGCGCTTTTCGTAGTTTTGAATACTATCAATAAGCTCTGAATTTTCTTTTTTCAGTAGCTTGTTGCTATCGTGAACAGTAACAACCCACCAGCCTAATATCACTACCATGATAAATAGCCAAAATGACTTATCGAATTTCATAATGACCTCTGTAAGCATTAAGCCGGATATGATTTATGTGTTAATTGGAAATGAGGACCATCTTTAAAGCTTTTCCAGTTTCCGCCCCACTCCAGATCGACATTAAGCTCTTTGGCAGCTTGCAACATTGCATCAGCAACTAACTTGAACTTAGACCAATCGTTCCACGGAATTTCACGATTAACCAACGGTGCGCAGTCAACAGCGTGTCCAGTTAAGTGGCGACTATTCATAGTCTGGCTAGCGCCATTTTTCACTAATTGTCGTTGGCGAGCTTCAGTTCGCTTACCTTCGATAACCATAAAATCAATATTGGTTAACTCGATCGCTCGACGGGTCACTTTAACTAAGTCCGGATGAACACCACGTAAATTCTCTTCACTGCGTTTACTGAATTTAAATTTACTCACCTGATACCTTCCTTAAAAAACGCTTTTCAATTGTTTTAATGAGTTCAGCACCAGACCAGCCAGCAAAGCCAGCTGCTCCTCCAGCTATTTCAGGAACCCATTGATAGTAACTAGATGCAAGAAATACAATTGCGCCAGCAAATACCGCAACAATTGCTTGTAAGATAAAAGTCCGCCAGCTGAACCTCTCTCCGTTTAAAACCTTATATGCATAGCTGGCAGCCACGCCGAGCATGGTCATCAATAAGATAAGCACCTCGCGGAACCAGCTATAGTTATTTGGATCTCTATGTGGCATACGCATATCCACCCCCGATGGAGTGTTCCATGATTTAGTTAATAGGTAGCCAACCGCAACGTCATTGCAGTAATTAAACGTGTTAATAGTGATTTGCGGTGGCTGTATACGAAAAAGGCCGCACTAGGCGACCTCTTGGTTAGATGTTTTGCACTATAATAATGAAAGGGTTAGTCTATGCCCCATTGCAATAATAGCTTGATTAATAGTGTCAATTTTAGTTGAGTGTTGAAGATTAAAAAGCCGGGTGATTTCCTGCTTTTTAACTCCCATCTCTCTCGCTAGATCTGACTGTGTTAATTTTGAATCAACCAATCAATCAATCAAAGATACTCACTTAAATACAAAAAACACATTCCATTAAATATTTTAATATTAATTAGCTTTTGTTGCTTTAATTAACTACAGTTAAATTGAATTTCAAAAACTTAGTCTATTAATAAAATTTAAGCGAGGTTTTTATGGAAAGGCGCCGTTATATAGTTTTCAATGTTAAAGGGTTTTCTAGTATATATAATGACTTTGCGGGGGAGGATATTCCTTTTAGGTTAATGCTAGAAAGAGCTAGCGGAGGGACAGAGGTGGTTAATTTAAATCTACACTCAAAACTTGACATGATGTTCTACCAAACACTGCTCTCATATTGCTATGGATCGCCATCTTTTTCAAACCCTAATAATTTATTAGGCCCTAAGTATCTAAGGGCTGGAATTTCGTTAGATGATAGCGGCCTGATTGGCTTTGATATGTCAAACAACATTATACCAGACAATGATGTATATGACGATAATTAATAATTAACAATAAATAATCAACTTTCGATATTTAAGCCATTTGATACTGAATGGCTTTTTTCTTTAATTCATCTAATTACTAACTTTAATCATATAGATATGCTTAATTCAGCAATAAGCCACTTAACAATATCAATAAATTAAACCCACTCGAACTCATCAAACCCCTCAAAATCATCAAACATATATAAACCTCTATAGTGCGAAAAACCCCGCGATTGCGAGGCCTTTAATTGGTTTAATGCGACTAGGTATAGAAAGTCCATTATCAGGAGATAATAAGCCAATTTTATGCAAAAATCAAATTTCTCTGTCTATTTGGTTACTTTGCTAAATGCTTGCTCCGCTATACTTTCCTCAATAAGGCACTTGCGGGATAATTTGTCATAGAAAGGCTTCCAATTGCGTGACCACGATGATTGAGTCAAATCAGGTACTAAGTGCTTTATCGCATTATACGCCACAGACGACGGTACACGGTTGAACCCCTTACCAGCGCAACGAGGGCAATCTTTAAATACAGGCACGCCCTGCAGCTTAGTTTGAATGTCATCTAATACCTTACCTCGCCCTTTGCAGCGGCAACGGTGCGCTATTTGCCCCTTTCCATTGCAAGAAACACATAACTCATCCACCTTTTCATTTTCAATCCATGGCTCAATAACCACTGTTCCGTCTAGTCTCGTTATACCAGGATGTTTGACTACGTCCTTACGCTTATAAATAAGGCCCTTACCGCTACATGCTGAACATGGAAAAACTGAACCTGCTGAACGGGCATAATCTTCAAATGCCATCTTGGCCAGAATAATTAAGCAACAACCCAATTCCTTACCCGCGGCTTTACGAACTAGTTTAGGTGCTACTTTAAGTGCATATTGGGTCAGCGCCTCTACTGTAGAAAATTTATCTTCTTCGCTGATATCATTCTTCGCTAGAAAAGCCGTCATACCGAACTTAGCTTGTGATTCAGTCATCCCCATAGCTGCCATGATATCTGTTCCCGTTATTCGGTCAGGAGATGTACAACCTGCTACATTACCGAATGTAGGTGACTTAGGGTGAAAGTTTTTAAGTGTATTTTCGAGTTTCATTGGTTCACTGCCTATTACATATCAACAATATTTTTTATATGGTCATCAAGTGCGACAAGCACGCAGCTCCATCACTTCTTTTTGGGTTTGCTCGAGTAGTTCTGCTTCTGTGCCGTGAATTTATTGTCACGTCTTGGGTGCTGCATGAAAACCAGTATCGTAGCTAGCACGGTGGTGAGGTGGACATAACGGCAAAACATCTTTGTGGCTAGCTCGTTGAGCCATACCCTGCCCTGTTCGTGTATGATGGATTTCCGCAGGAGTTGCCCCATATCCCATATTGCGGCAGCAAACACAGCCAAGTTCGGCTACATCTGATAACCACTGCTTCTCTTCTTTGGTCTTTGTTTTTGGGTCATTGGTCTTGCCTCTAGGTAAAATCCAATAGTTGGCCAGCTGCATTTTCAGCAGCTTGTTGGGTGGGAAATTTACGGAATAGAATGAAGTTCCAAAGCACATCGAGTGTGGCTTTGTAGAGTTCGCCAAAAGCTAGGCCATCCATTCTTGCAAAGCTGATTGATTTAGCGACACGGCGTAGGCTACCGTCTAGCATTTCAAAAGTTTCATAACGACCAGATTGCTCTACTACCCAATAGCGGAAAGCATCAAAGGATTTGGTTGCTGGGATATTGTGAGCGCGTTTTTGTGCTACATCGTCTAAATAAACATCTGTAGCTGACTGAAGGGCATCATCATTATCGGTGTAGTAAGCAAGGAATTTAACGTAACCACGCACTGCTATCTGTTTCTAAGCTGCCTATACGGCAGTGAACATCAGCAGAACAACAAGCCAACATGTATATATTTTCTAAGCTGCCTATACGGCAGTGAACGAAAACATGATCCAGCAGGTGTAGTACATAAATTTCTAAGCTGCCTATACGGCAGTGAACTGGCGATGTCTTAAATATATTGTTCGCATTTTTTTCTAAGCTGCCTATACGGCAGTGAACTCCCAATCGCAATTTAACGAGTCGTCTTTTTCTTTTTAAGCTGCCTATACGGCAGTGAACTATAAATTATCATGAAAAAAACCATGTTCAACAATAAATTACATCTGATTTTATGAAAAATACCTTCTATATTTCAGTGATTCTTAACACATTGATTTTTAATCAATAAATTTCAAGTGAAAAAATAAAGGGTAAAAAAGAGGAAAACAGTGCATCTTCTATACCCATCAAAATTAATAGTGACACGTTAAATTTGAACTATCTGTGAGACTTTGTGACATCAATTTTAGCCCGTGTCACCCATGAGTTACCCAGCATTTATGAGCCTCACTTAAATAACTATCAGTAGCTGATCATTACCTCCCTTACACATTTTTTATTCAGCGCTACCGAGCGGACACAATGAACAGCCATCAATGCTCACATAAAAAGATAGTTGGCTACGTTGTACTGCTCCCTGCCTGACCTACATATTACGCAATTTCTTGGGAGAATCTCTAATCCCTGTTCACCAAGAAATAGCTCTATCTTAGTCACACCTAATTCCTTTTGTCGTTTGCGTTTTTCTATTTTACGTTATGCGGCTTTTGCCATTAGTCCCGTTTCTTCATTTTAACTACACTAATGCACGGAACAAAAACGTTCAATAGATAGCTCATCGACCCTAGCGCCACCTAAATTTGCCAAAAATGCTATTGTTGAAAGCACATCTTTTTCGCTTGTTGCGACAAAAAGAGTTATGAAAGATTGTTGGTTCCATAAACCACTTGCTTTATAAACCGATTTTTTCATTTTCACTCCAACTAACTACATTCAATAACCTGATGACAAAACGGCTTTATATCCTCTACAAGGTACATAGTTATATGATGGGAGCGATTTTATTTTTTCCAAGTATGTCAGTTTCATACTTTCATTACTCACAAATATTTTAGTCTGCCTCTGAAAAACGCCCAATGTACCTCAGGTGCCTTTTTAATCTTACCAGCACTCGCTCTCTGTCTATTTTCTATTTTGATGCAGTCCTCGTCAGCAAGACGTCTTGTCGCTGAAAAAGATCAACTCATGAAAGCAGGTATTTATATTAAGCAAGCTAAAAACAGGTAAAAGCTAAAGAGGAAGCTGTAAAAAAATTTCCTTATTTAGATTTTAATTTTACGTTTCATGATTTGAAGGCAAGGGAATATCTGATCTGGAAGGAACGCTGAGTGAGAAGCAAAATATTTCTGGCCATAAAACACCTTCACAGACTGCACGATATGCTCGAAAAGTGGTAATCGCTCCAACGGTCGGTGGACAGAAAAAATCAGGGGGAAGGTAAAAATATAGTGAAGATATATAGTGAAAATATAGTGAAGCGTGATTTCAGTCACAAAAAAAGCCACCTAAAAGGTGGCTTCTTTCTTTCCCTAACTCGTTGATATTCAACTGAGTTTTTATTTGGTGCCCAGGGCGGGACTTGAACCCGCACAGCCTAAAGGCCGAGGGATTTTAAATTCATATACATTATATTATAAAACAACAACATATGATTTTTTTCATAATATAACGCAAATATAACGGCTAGATAAAACAATATATTACAGTAAAAGAAATGGTGTTATTATGAAGTTCTAACAAAAAATTTTTGCATGCAAAATACTTGATGTGATGAGAAACCGCAGCCATAAACTGCCGCTTTGTAGTGATGGGGGTTAGGCCAATCAATATCTTGTGCTAATCGCTGATTGTAGATAGAGTTACTTGAGATTACATCTTCTTTCAATATAATGATTTATATTTATTAACAGAAGGGACTCTCATGAGGAATGTAGCTGTCGATAACGCAAAATTTTTCTTGATCATGCTTGTCGTTTTCGGTCACTTGTTAGAAACAAAAATATCATCAAGCCAAGTGTTAACTGACATATTTAAGACAATTTACTCTTTCCATATGCCTGCATTTATAATGTTATCAGGGTTATTTTTTAATACAAAAAATAATGTAAAGAAAACATACAACAACATAATTGTTCCTTTCATCTTCTATAACTTGCTGTATGAGCTGATTTTGTTTACATCAGCCAAGACTTTATCTTATTACACTCTAGTATTATCTCCAGCGTGGATAATGTGGTTTTTGTATAGCTTAGCAATTTGGAGACTTATAACCCCTATATTTTTAAAAATCAAATATCCTTTCGTTATTTCTGTCTTTATATCTCTCATTGCTTGTAATTTTAACTTTATCGGCTACCCTTTAGGGTTATCTAGAACACTGACTTTCTTTCCTGTTTTTCTATTTTCAGTTCTATACAAGGACGTCATCTTCAAGTCATTTAATTTTAAATATAAAGCTTTGTCACTAATCGCTTTTATCCTTTTGCTTTCTGGTGTCTACTTTAGTGATATTGATTATAGAATCTGGTTTGGAAGTCGTAGTATGTCAACGCTAGGATATGGTGCAATTAGTGGGACTTTGCTCAAACTAGCAACTCTGCTAATATCAATATTGTTGTCAATTTTGTTATTTACACTCATATCAAGAAAAAATATATCAACTACAAACTTTGGTGAAAACACATTACATGTCTATCTAGCACATGGAGTTATAATAAAATTACTTTCATTTGCAGGTATATTTACTCTACTTTTTGATAAATTTGGTGAGGTTTATTTTTCAATCGTAATGGCAGTATTCGCAGTTGTTATATCTATAACTCTGTCTATGCGTTTTATAAAAAATATAAACGAATATATTTTCAAATTTATTCAATTAAAGCAATAAGCGCCTTTCGGCGCTATTTAGTTGATTAAGCTTGTAATAAAAAAAGCCAGAGATTCATTTAGCTGTGATATGTCAACTACACTGCTATCAGAATTTTTTACCAGATTTATTGAAATCATTTCATCATTTACGCCAAATGTTGCGTACACCCTGTATTTCATACTACCCACATCATTTGTCATCTGAGTCGAGATTATTGGTCTAAACCCAACAGAAAGTTGATAACCTGATGAAAGTAATTTATCCGTTTTTATATATAATGTTTTTTTGTCTTCAGATAAAGAAAAACCGCGAATACCTACTTTTGAATAATCACTGCTTAACGATCCGCCTGAATTACTCACAACAACAAGCCCCATAGCGTGGATTCTAGGAGTTGGTATGCCATTTTCTTCAATTAATAAAGGGTTTTTAAGTATAATTTCTCCTTCAGTCCCTCCCGTTATAATTCCAGCTGATATTTTCATTACAGATTTCTTCCAGTTTTCTCCAGTATTTGAATGCGTTGGAACAGTAAATGATATCTTGTATAATTTCCAATCACGATGATTAAATTTATATTGCTGAAAGTTGGATTCATGCGGGTAGTCAATATAAATACCACCAGTAATAGATTCTGAATTTATTTTTGCTTCGATACTGAATGTGTAAGTTGCTCCAGGCCGAACAGGAAACGATTTAGTTAAATATGCCCTATCTGTATTTGATGAGCCTACTTTTTTAATTACTGCCGCATCTCCATTCTCTGAATATGAAACTATACTTCCTGAGCTTCTTTCAAAAACCATATCTTGTATATTACGCAATACAATTGATGTCATGTTGTTTTCTCATTTTGTTTTTAGTGAAACATCTGAAACAATACGGTTACACCCTTGCTTCATGACTTGTGCAGCTTCTGTGCTATTCATTACCCCCCATACAGCAAGTCCAACATTTGCAGTTCGACACTTTTTAGCTATAGATGAATCACTAAGAAAAGATTTCATTTCCATCAGGAACATAGCTGGAGCATTCGCTTGCAAAGTGGGAATGAGAGACTCATAGTCAGCTGCGGTAGGTCGTAAAAATCCCAGTTCCAAGTTTTTATTATGCTGGCGAAGAAATAATAGCTTATCGTTGTTAAAGCACTGTGTTGTTACGTTATTTTCTGCATCGTAATATGTAATAAGCCTTATATACTCGAGAATATTCTCCTCTGTCATGTGATCACTAAATTCAGCGTAGATTTTTAAGCCTCGCTCCTTGACTAAATCTAAAACATCTTTAAATCTAGGAATATGCATATCTGAGTAGATTGTTCCCTCTAAATTTTTATATCTTAGCTGATCAATCTCTGCGGAACTTTTTTCCCTAAAGAGCCCAGTTCCGTTAGTCAGTGCACTTACGTCTAAATCGTGAAATACATATAACACACCGTCGGTTGATGCTTGCACATCACATTCCAATGAAGTTGCACCCGCTTCAGCTGCCATGCTAAATGCAAGTATCGTGTTTTGTGGAAACTGGCGTGCGAAACCACGGTGAGCGATTAACTCAAGTTGAGAGTTATTCAATATGTTATTATTTGTAATTGTTGTCCTTTGCGTGGATAAAACATCCTTTTGTAAGGGCTGGATAGCCACTGGCGCTAACGCTAAGTTATCAGCATTACTGATTTTGGTACTTAGCATTACCTTTCCTTTTATTTCTTCCGTCGCATCTGGAACATTAACTTGACTGTCAGAAATAGCATCAGTTACCGCTTTTTGACTCATGACACTTTTTTCTGATGCTCCTATATTTTGTACGATTTCAGGGGCTACATCACTTGCTATTTTTACTATTGCTGTAGCTAACTGATCATCTTTATCTGGGTTTTGTACAACCCCAGCCTTGATTAAAACATTAATAATTTCTCTTTGTACGGCCGTAAGCCATGGTCCTTCTAATATTGTTGGCGGAGTTCCTGTTGAAATATTGCCATTAGTAAACTCACCGTTTTTATCGGCTGTGTTGGTGACGTCACCAATTTTTTTCATGACATATCCTCACTCAATTAAAGTGATAAAAGTAAATTAATTAATAAATTAGTTATTCAGAATAACCAATTTGAACAATAGTATGAGGGGGAGATATTTGATTGAATTTACATTTAAGATATCGGTCACCCCATGATCTAAGGGGATCACCGCAATAACTGATACCAGCTTTAGCTGCTGTCACTTCTGTATCACCTGCATTAACTCGCCATGTGTATAACCAATCCCCCGTATACAATGAGTCGCCACATGCTGATATTCCTGCCCGTAGCGCCCGAAATTCTGTAATGGTAATTTGGTATCCCAATTCATCAGCTAAATGAATAAAGAAGGGTTTAGATTGTCCTCCAGTTGAAATTAGCCTTGAAACAACAGCACCTTGCCTTTTAGGTAAACTATCCATTTCACCGATTGCACAATCGTCAGGTAATCCTAATGTTTTTTCCCACTCAGCTAACATCACTGTTGCAGTTTTTGGAAATGAACCATTCAGCAATTGAATAGAGTCAATATCAGAAATATGATAATTCCATGCTAACCCTTTAAGAACTGAATACATTGTACTGTCGGGCTTCCAATTCCATGCTAAACCATGAGGGGCTAAACTGATTAGTGCCTTTGTATAATCCTCTACGCTATAGGCAATCATGAATAAATGACCTCCCCCCGTATTGGAATTTCACCGATCCCCAATTCAATTTCATCGGGGGGCATAATCAACTTATATCCCACCAATCCTAACGCTGCAAAAATGGCGCGATCAATATCTGCGGGGTTAATCGTATTTAATTCAGATGGGTCACTATTGATATAGAAAAAACCATCAATGGCCCCTTCTAATTTTCGTCTTGTTTCTTGGTCAATATGCGACAACCCGCTAAACTCAAAATCAATTTTCTTTTCAACTGGAGAGCAAACCCACACTAATGCGGTAACGGATTGGAGGTCGTAAAGATAGTCAGCAACGCGCAACTGATCTCCAGTCGCATGGACTTGATAGACTTCTTTTGTTGCTGGACCATCAGTGCCAATCGGAAACCCACCGTTAGCATTATTGTCACACATGATATAAATACCAACTGATCCCGCGCCTAAAGCTCGACGCCTAATCCATGCTCGCGTTACTCCTGGTACTTCTTTTGCCCATCCTACATAATCATTAGCATTTCCACCTTGTGATGGATTCTGATAGGCCTCTAATATACGGCTTCTGAATAGTTCTTCCTGTTCAATATCTGCGCCGCCAACAATAGGCTCAATGGCAACTAACTCTGAAGAAACACCGGGGATGCTAATATCTAAAGCTAATTTAGTTCCGGATGGGCTATTACCGAATGAACCGTCACTGTCTTGAGTGGTATTGATATCAGGTAAAATTGCGACTATTGACAGTAAGGTTTCGCCAGAAGGTTCGATAAAACCTTCCTCTGTCGTTTCATATTGATAACCATCTCCGCGATTGAGTTTACTCCCTTTTCTAATCACACTCCCCGGAAGTCCAACCGCTTTTACAGAGTTGCATTTAGCCTTTTGCGGGGCTTTTCGATAAATCCGTTTTAATGCCCCCCATCCTGCTAACCATTCATCTGTTGCTGTAAAGGGGGTTGTTTGCTTTGCAATATAGTCTAAATAACCATAATGCATATGTGACATCCCTGCAGTCATATCTGCTAATATCTTCATATTAGAGAAACGCAATAATGCCCCTGGTTCTTTTAACTCTGAACGAATGAATTGCTCGCCCTGCTCCCGTAATTCTGAAAGTGTTTTTCTTTTAAATGGCATGGTTATGCCTCCCAAACCCAATAAAATCGTAAGTCACCTTTATCACCCGGTCTGTGATAGCGAATAATCATATTCAGCCTATTTGGGTAAACAATTTGCGTGGCACCTCAAAAAAAGAAACCACACCATCGTCAACAAGCCATTTAAGTGACTCTTTGGCATAATCTTCCGCCTTACTTGCAACAGATTTAGTGAGTTTTTCTCTATCCAGTAACCATAGACGAGAACCAATGTTGTAATTATTTCCTAAATCCCCCCACCAGCCTCTGCGATAACTTTCATCTAATTGATCATCAGGTTTAGCAACACCATCCGTAAATAAACTAATCATGATGGCCGTTTGTAAATCGTCTCCTGCCAATAAATCACCAGAACCTTGCAACCAATCCGCTTTATTTGAATTAACTTGCCACCACGTTGAAATATCTGACATTAGACTTTCTCCTTGATAGCTTCGCTAGTGATATTGCTACCGCCTGATTGGACATTTTTGACATCATGATTATGTTTGTTATAGCTGTCTCGTAACGCTTTTAACGTCGATTTATTACCTTCGCAATTATCAATAATATCCCCCGTTACTTTTAGTATTGGGGTATTGAGTAATACTTCAGTTGACGCATTCACCGTGACTTTTTTAGCATTATTTACCGTTACGGCTTTATCTTTTGCCTCAATCACAATGCCTTCTTCGGTCATTAAAATATGCAGGCCCCATTGGTTATAAAGCACACTTTCACCTGATTTCAGGTTTTGATGCCTTGATGAAGGGTGGTTACTGGCAAAGATGATTGCATTTGAGCGATTACCATTAAGGTAAGCAATTAAGACATCAGACCCTGCTGGAAGTGAGGAAGAAAAGCCAAAATCGGTATAACGAATTGTACCGTCTCTCACTTCCATATTATTGTGGTATTGGACTTTTTGAGTGTTACCGCCATCTTCTGACAATGTAGTTTTGCCGAAGCCAATCATCATTGCTATACGCGTTTTGATGTCTCTTAAAATCTGGCTCATCATCACATCCTAATCGTTTGATAGAATTCGTATGGCTCAACAATAAAGGCTTCTGGAGGCATTAACGTTAAAATCGCCTTGGTTCCATCACTGCCCCGAATAAAAACAACTTCAGACAACAACCATTGTTTATCTTCAAGGCCAAATATCGGGATATTGATAGGAATTAGTGTGTTGGGTCGCCATAATTGATCATCAACATCGCGCCAGCTATCAATGACAACACGTAACTCCTTAGATCGACCATAACGACGGTTCATTTCCCAATTAATCGCTTCCTGCTCTCGTCTTGCCGTAATAAGGTTACTTTCAACAATTGTGATGTAATTACGGTACCGCATTTTATCGGCTTCGGGATCTCGTGCTCTGGCGTTCTCAACCGATGAATAGTCACCGTTCATTGGTGATATCGATAGTGAAACACCAATATATTCAGAATATCGATTACTCATGGAATCAGAGTAATTAGCTTCTTCAATATTTTGACATTGAGAAATACCACTAGCGGCTACTTCTGTTCCAGCTCGAGATAAAAATAAACTCCCATCAGGGAGTTCATAATAAAGCAGTGCAGACCAACGGCATGTTCGCTCAATGACTTGCTGTGAGGACTCCCCCCAATTAAGCGTAAACTGGGGAATGTTCTGAAGTTGGCTCTCTGGAATATCGCTAATGACATCAATGTCATACCAAGTAGCGAGTTTTTTTGCTATTTGTAATGCATTAGATTGACTAATAACATTATTTTCCCAATTCGCTGAACAATCGACCAAATCTTGACACTTACCACGCCCTGAAACACGGATCTGATGTTGCGTCTTATTAATAGCAGGGTTCCAACTATCGATATAGCCAGTAACAACCCTATCTTCACCTATCATCACTTCACAAGGATCACCCGCTTTCACTAATTGTTTTTCATCCGTCGCTGGATAATAGTCCATCAATGACAATTCAAAGTCGCTGGGGAACCGTTCAATGCCACGCGTGATTCGAATACTATCCCACCCCATAATGCGTTTGCCATTTATGAGTAATGAAACTTCATCGTTATTTTTATCACTCATTTTTTCAATGCCTTAAAATTTATGGGCATAAATGCCGGATGGCGAGGTGAAACCTCCATTACCAATTCATCACTACGGCTTGCATCCTGGTAAATTCGATTAGAAACATGTAAAACACTTAACGTTTCAGGTAATGAGTACTGAGTTAAACGCCCTTTTTCTGAGCCCTTATAAATATACTGAGTTACAACGGCTGCACGCATTTCATAAAGTAATTGATATGCATCATCCATCCCGAGATCACCTATTTGGGTTAATGCATTATCAAGAATATGGCAAATGTCTCTTTGTTGGTTTGCTGCATCATTACTGCTACTAGGTAATGTTTGTGTCGAAAGTGTGGCAACTGCCGCTGAAGTGATAACTGATAAATAAGCAACTGTCAGTATTGTAATCCGCTTACTTTGTGCATCTTCTTGGTATTCTGGATATTCAAACAACGATAACTGCGAAAGTAAGTGAATTCTACGGTCAATTGAACTGGCCAACTCCATCATTTTCGCTATAGTGTCTTGGGTATATTGGCAAAATTGTTCGGGGTCTTTCGCTTGCTGAACTAACTCAAGTTGCTGAGATAGATTCTCACGATCTATTGTAATAGCTGTTAATTGCTTATCTACAATTGTTGATTCATCTCCATTTAATTCAGTAATAAACTTTTTACCTGTAGCCCCCGAAACTGAACCGCCCAATTTACCACTCTGATAACGGCCATACTGATCTGAACCAAACACACTGCCCAATGAATCACTCAAGTTTGTGGCTTCATTAACTGTTTTTTCAGCAATCATGACCCAAAAACTTGCCGTTCGTTTTATCGTTTCTAGTGTCTGAGTAACCGCTCTCATCTCGCCCTTGATAAGAGAAATATATTTAGCCGCCATTGTTGTGGCTGTTTTTAACCAATTTTTAGAAGTTAAAACGCCTGAATTTTCTGATTCTGTTATTGCGAAAACTTTTAACCCTGATTCAATAACAAATAGCTCAAACTCAAATACTCGCCCATTTTCAGCATTTTCATTAATTCGTAAGCCACTTTCAGTCACACTTACCGTTAACTCGCCTAATGTGGGGTGAATTAACGTTCCTGAATTTCCTTCTTCACAAGCAGCTATCAAGTTATCACGCTGGGTGAAAACATCAGGTGCGTCATAAACCAAGCTATCTTGAATTAAAAAGCCTTTTATTGTGAACCGTCGAGTGCTACGACCGAGATCCTCAACCCATGCCTGATCTCGGTATGGGTATTCATGTACCGCAACACGACGACCAAATACGCCCTCGCCCGACATAACGCCAAACGGAACACCACGAAATGAAGCCTGACGCAAATGTTCAGCCCATGACCATGAGCTATCCTCTCCCAATAAAGAAGATAATGCGTTTTTAATTAATGCCATGGGAACTCCAGAGATAAAAATCTAAATAATGATTTTGTTAACATTTAATTATGCATACTATTGCTCATTACATAGATTTAATTAAAGTAACATACAACTTATATAAAGGTGATTTCTGATGAAATATATAAAAATACTTACTGCATTGTCAGTATTAGTCCCTGTAATATCATTCTCTGCAACCCCAATTATTTGTGAAAACCAAACTTCGGGAGAGAAAGGTACTTCTATTTGGCCATCTTTTTATTTGTCTGGCCAAGACACTCTTTGTTTTGATGTCAAAGGGTGGCCTGAATACTCAGGAAATAACTGCGTAAAAAATGGAAAAACAGCAAACTGGACTGGTTTAGTCATTGTTTGGGAGGATGGTGAATCTCAAGGTCGTGATTCTACTAATTTCCGAGTTATCTCCCCCGTAATAAATAGCGACACTATAAACTATAACATTGAATGGTCACGAGGTGATGAGTGGCGAACAATGCAGCATGTTTCAGTAAATAGACTAACTGGGGGTGCTGTTAGTTATTTTGTAACTGAACATGGTGGCGAAAGCTACCAATGTAGAGCATCACAAAAAGCATTTTAATTAAATGGATATCAATTATGCCCCTTATTAAGGGGCATCCATAGGGATAGTAATTCTTCCGTTTGATTTGGGTGTTAAGTACTGTGTTGTTTTCTTATCACCACTCACGACAGTAATTTCTAGTCTAGCGTTTTGTTGTAATGCCTCTGATAAAGCATTTGTGATCATATCGACGGCTTGAGTTGTTTGGTTGCCAGCATTTATTGATGGCATTTCCTGAGTTCGTTGTTCAGTTTTTTTCTGCTCTTCACGCAAAGAAATCATATCACGTTGTTCCATAACTTTAGTTGGATCTCTAAGTCCTTTCCAACGATCATCCATAATAGAGTCCATAACACCTTCCATGATCTGGTCATAGCTAAATGGCTGTGCTCCATTTTCCACTTTTATCATTGCATTCATTAACTTGGCTAAAACTTCGGGATCATGCATATCAAGATATTCATATGCGCCATATCCAGTCCAATTTGATACCATACTGATATATTCTTGTGTTTTGTTTTCATTTGATGGCGCGTACTTTTCAATATAATCAGCAATGCGATTTTTACCCCTTTCAGCATCCAGCATCAACTGTCTAGACATTGCAGCTAACCCATCTCGATCAGATGCAAAAATAGCAAACTGGTCACCTTCAGGGCCTTGAAGGCCAATTTTGTTATTTGCATCTCTTAGGTTGCCGGGGTTTTTATTTCTAAAACCTCTCGTTGTTGGGTCATATTTTGAATCTTGAATCCAATTGTCAGGAATTTTACTGTATTCTTGCGTGGGCTCTTCATGTTTCTGAGGAGTGTGCTCTTTTTGCCATTTATCATATTCTTTCTGAACATTATCAGTCATAAAGCCAAGGCTAACTGCAACCTGATCACTCCAATCTAACTTGTCATAAAATTCAGGGGTTTCATACGTCCAACGTAATATTTTAGATTGCTCACCATTGATTATGCCAAGGGTTCTGTTAATTGCTGCGCTATCGGGTCCATGAGTTAGGATTTCTTGTATGCCACCAAGCCCATCAATGACAGAATCATCAGATAGGACATCATTAACCTTATCCGAACCTTTGGTTTTTAGTCCTTCCCATGCAGCGCCGAGCTCATTTAAGGCGGCATCTAACTTACTCAATTTTTCAACGACTTCGGTATGACGAGTTAATCCAAGCTGATCTGATTTTTCTAGTCGTTCGTCAAGTTTACCTTCACGCATTAACCCTAACATATTGTTATCAAGGCCAACTTTAGCCTGTAATTCCCAGTTACGACTTTCTGGCATTTTAGCAATGGCTTTTTCTAGGCTCTGTAATGTCCTAGTAACATCCACTGAACCATCTTTTTTCTGATAAATATCTGCTCCAATTTGACGAATTGATGCAAGCAACTCATTATTTTCACCTTTTATCGCTTTAGACAATTCAACATAGTAGCCAGACATAGATTGGCGAGCGTCAGACTCATCCACACCGCGCTGCTGAAGTGTGCCTGTTAATCGTGTTTCTTCTTCAACAGACATTCCCATGCTTTTTGCACTGGTTGAGATATCGGTGGCTTTTTTACCCTCATCACGAATCTGAGAAGCTATTTGATACCCTGCATAGCCAATAGCACCAATCCCTCCAATTTTTGTTGCCATGCCGAGATATTTACTCGATAATTCACCAAAATTTTTTAATGGTGGGATCATATCACCGATATTTTGTGCACCTTTACTTGCTACATCACCAATACCCCGTAATTTGTCGCCAATTGCCCCAAGACCTGATTCGGTATCGCTACCACCAAGATTCAAATCTTCTTTCACATCACGAACACTGGGGCGTAAGCGACTTAACTCACTTTCAATCTGACGAATAACCCCACTTGCTTTATCATCAGCAACCAACTCAAAATCAAATGTGTTACTCGCCATGTTTACCTCTATTAATTATTCGATTTGCATTATCTACCCACCACAGCAACCGACTTTTAGTGAGTGACCACGCTTCGTGTGGCCCCCATTTATAAAAATACGTTGCTTCAGCTGCTAGCTGTTGCCACTCGCTGAGGGATTGAATGCCAAAAAACTTTGTAAATAATCCCGGCAAACCGCAAAGTCTGTAATAGACATTTTTTTAATGATTGGATCAGGAATACCGCTAACAAGTACAATAAGTAATCGCATCGCAGGTAATGAACTCGGTGACTTGGCCTGCTCTGCGTAGAATTGTTCAACTTGAAAAAGTACAGGCTCTTTTAAATTAATAGTTTCATAACGAGTACTACCATCATTTGATTCAATGGGAGTATTCAGCGTAAATGTTTTCGATTTTTCAATTTCCACGATTAATTCTCCGTTACCGAGCGGCCTTCCCAGCGCACTTCAAATTCTGCATCTTCACTTTTGACTTCCTGCGTGTTAACCGTCCACAGCCCTTCCCCAATGATAGTTTTTCCATTGGCTAATTCCGCAACAATATTCACGTCGGTTTGATTGTTAAAATCAGCAACGGTGGTACCACCAGAATCACGCACACGCATGGAGATAAAACCTGGTGTTGGTTTCTCTTTGTATCCATGCACCGAGTCCATTCCTGATAGCGTTTCACGCTTTACCCTTGATGGGCTATAGGTAAAATCCCCCACGACCATAATTGAAATACCATTGACGGTGACGTATGCCGTCCCCGCCAAACGGTTAGCTGTGTTTGACATAGTCTCCCCTTAAATTGTTGGTTGTAAGCGGAACTGGTTAAGTAACGCAAACACACGAAGTTGATTAATTAAGGTTCCCGTCCATAAAACATCTAGACGATTTGGGTTCTGGCTATTGCGCTCAACAAGCAAGCCTTTAATAAAAGCATCAGAATCTTGCACATGGCCATTAAATTCTAATGACTTGTATTGCGCGATTAATTCAGCACGAACCACATTAGGCGTAACAATCGCAGCACCAGGAGCAAATCGAGTACCGTCATTAGCCAGCTTCATACGCCCAAATTTACTTGTTATTTGAGTTCGCATGAAACGAGAAACAAACATCAACAAAAACAAGGTTTCTACTTGAAGGTAACTATCGTCATTATCGCCATAAGCATTTTTCTGATAGGTCGTAATGATGTTTTCAACACGCACGGTACCATCGTCATCAACTGTAAATGTCGATACACCACTATGTAATAGGCTATTACGCTCAATAAGACCGAGTTGCTGAGTTACATCAGGCGCTAAAACACCATTAATAGGTAATGTTTGTAGCGGTCGCCCCGGGTCATTGCGTAAACTTTGAGCAATAGCACCAACATAAGCAGCGGCCCATTGGTAAATGGGAGATGGTGATTTAGGAACCCCCAGCAAAGAATTATGCTGATCGTTACGCTTTTCACCGAAATCAGCTAATTGTCCATATGTTCCTGTAATTGCGGTAAAACTATGCCCATAAAGTTGCTGATCCCATGACCAACGACCACCATTATCGGACAAGAAGTCCTTAATAGCATCAAGTGAGGAGGTATCACTATATGGGTTTACAATGAAATCAAACGAGCGATCATTAAGATTAGATAACCCATCCAACAAATCAGGTGCGCCACTCCCACCAGCCATGTCAGTAATGATAAGCTCTAGACCTGAAGGTGTAGTCTCTCCCCCTGATAAGCCGCGATAATTGAGTTGAATATCAATGCTATTTCCTAAAGCACCTTTATTTTTCGCAGTTAATGTCAATGTATCGTTTTCAGCTTTAGCCGTTACTGGCATTTCTGATAATCGATTAATCGCAGTACCTAAACTTGAAGCGATAATTTCTACGGTATCTGTTGCTACAACAGTAACTTGAACGCGAATACCACCAACATAAAGTGAAATAACACCTGTAGCATTTGCAGGGCTGTTAACCTTGATTGAACCTATGGCAGCAGTCATTGACTCAGTATCGTTATGAGGCAAGACCCAAACCTCGGCAGCAGTATCGTTACCAATATATGCCTTAACCATACTATGCAAAATTGAACCACTACCAAATCGTTCTGCAGCTTGCGATGCTGAGGGAATTCGCTCAGGAATGGCATTCTGCGCGTCTGCTCCTGTTAACATTTGGCCTACAATCAGAGTGCGCTGAGTCGCCGTTGCACTGTTGGCCATCGAATTATCAAATTCAATGTAGAAAAGTGGCGCACGTAGATTGTTCGGAACTCGTGAGAATGGCACTGTCATGCTTTTTTCTCCTTGGATTGTTGTATGACAAGCTCAACATCACCATTGTTAAGCCGCGCACGCCAATAAACATTATTGGGTACTTCTTGCCCTGTTTCAGGCAAAGGAGAACCCTTGACCGGACAGCGAACGCTGCGGCCCTTAATTGGTTTTACATACATAGAAACTCCTGATTAGGTCAGGTCAATATTGATGTGGTGCTGAGGTGTACCATCCGGTTGTTGAACAGAGATATCGATACCCGTTAACGGATCCGCCTCAATAGGATAAAACTCTTCGGGGCCTTGGTAGTATTCGATGTCTAAATCCACCAATAACTGTGCAAGATGGCCTTCACCAACTGCACTGATATCGATTTGAGAACGAATTTCAATAAACTGCTGAATTTGGCGCGTCAATTCATAACTATTAATGACAGCACGCTCAATTTCTTCCCGTAGCGCTTCCAATGCTAGCTCAGCTTTCATGGCTCCATCGAGGTCACCACCATCAAACTCTTCTAGTCGCCCCGTCACACGTACTGTCGTGATGGTATTGAATTGAGGTACGTTACGGCCCAGTGATTTTTTTTGATCAAACGGTGTTTGAACAATAATACAAGGATAATCCGCATTTACTGTTGACCAATCCATCGGTGAATAAACACGGTTTTCTGCGGCTGTTTTTCCTTTTAGGGAGTTAACAACTAATTCACGGATCTGCGCTGCATTCATGATGCCACCACCTTATTTAAGATCAGATGTGTTCCACCATGACTGTCAGGCTGGACATCCCCAACAACGAATAATGTGCTCACACTATAGATAAATACCTTGTCACCTTTAACTGGGGCAGTTTTGAAAATAGCATCGCGCACACCTAAAATCGGGCGAGTGGTGTTAATTCCACTCTCCCCATCGAGGGATTCATAGTTTTGGGCATAGGCTCTATCAAATATTCCCTCAATATCATAATGCTCCCCTGTTTTAGGTCGCCAGTTCGCCTTTTCAGCAAAAACATTATGAAGTGGATTTAATAGATGCTTATCCCAATCAACCCCCACTGATTGTTACCGTGCCAGTAGGGTTGGCTTGAACCAGTTTTTCACGCACAGAGGCCAATGACATAACAACACCGAGAGTAACAAGTCGTTCGGCATCGCTATCTTCCAATTCAATTTGTTGGCTTTCGGTATAGAGAACACCGTTGTGCTGAACTGAGCGACCTTTTACAACGACATAAATATCATCCGTTTCATCATCGTTATCTGATTTTGGCTCAGGGTCTGGTTTTGAAACTGGTTCAACATGCGGTTTATCATTTAATTCATCTGTTGGAGCAACACTTTGTTGAGTATTACCATCAACCTGTAACTCAGGGGGTAATCCCCCCAAGTCATCAGTTTTATCCTGCTGCTCTTGGGGTTTCTTCGCCATAATGCCTCCGTTAGACTACCGTTGCACACAATGCCGCATTCACACGGCTAGGAATAACCAGCGGTGAAGATTGCATCATTAAGAAACGCTGCGCGGGATCATGCTCTAACCATGATTTTGGTGCAAATGCCAGTGGACCATAGTCAAATGCAGGGTCAATAATGGCACCGAATGCGCGAGTTCCCATTAAATCAGCCCCCGACATAATTACTGAGCCATCGGGGATCATTGGTTTTTCAATGTTATCAATTGGGTCAATGAACCAATCATTGTAAAGCCACAAATCATAGTTACCCCAACGCCCTTTATATACCGCCCCTTTTTGAACTTGTGTACCTGCATTAATTTGGTTACCGAACGGGCTTAATGCAGGGAAAGTAATCGCATTGTCTTTAATCGTGGTATCCAAACGAAATGCTTTCCACGATTTAGTGGTAAACACGATATCAGTAGCAGTCGCACCTGAATTTTTCAGAATACGCTGCCCCCAATCTTCAATATCGTCAGAAGGCTGAGTATTGGTTTTTCCTGCATCAACTTTCAGTGGCCACTTGTCGGTGCCAGATAATGTGATGGTCAATTCAGCGGCACGACCAAAATCAACAACTTTCGTGTCGTAACCCTCACCCGCCACCGTGACAGTACCTGAAACCAATGCGCTGGATGCCATCCACTCTAAGCGGCGGTTGATCATATCGATTTGGTCGGCCATTTCGAACTGGAGGTTTAGCATTTCTCGCTCTGCTGCAGACAACTGTCCACCAATGCGTTCGCCGATTTGACGACGGATAGGCTTACGTAAATCAGGTGCACGTTTGTCTTTGATGTACGCAGGTTTAAAGCTGTTGGTTTGGAACTTACGAGCCTCGACCAGTTTACCTTCCACTAATGGCGAAACAAATGGAGCCATACGACGTAAGCCCACATCTACATCGATAGAAACTTCTTCAGTATCAGACTCAACCACGCTTGGAAAGAATTTATCTAATAACCAGTTTTGGCTAGTCATTAGGTTTGGCACGACTTGAACTAAAACATTCGTATCGAAAATATTCATACTTTTTCTCATTTAAAAGACGTCAAAAGCCCTACTATTTCTAGCATTCAACGTCTAAGTGAATTAATGGGGGATTAAGCTTGTACGCTATCGCGAAGGAAAATAGAGAATTGACGCAATTCGTCAGTCAGTTCAGGGATAGTCCAAGTCGCATCATACGTTGTTTTATGATGATTAAACTCGCCCATGAGATATACACCACCTAAAACGCTATCTTCCGTTGTGTTGACATCATCAACTAAAATAGCACAGGGTTTTTCACTGCCGTCTGCCGCATCTTTTTTACATAAAACGTACTCACGAGAAGCGGTAACTTTACCAAGGATGGTACCACGTTTTAAAATACCTGCTTTCGCAATAGTTACCGTATCAGTCACAACTTGAAGCGGCCCTGAGATTAACTGGTCAGGATTAAAAACCGCTTGGCGCACACCAGGCTGAAATGGGTTTTGTGAAATCTGATCCATTATTTGCCCCCTTTATTACTGTTGTACAGGCTTGTCATTTTGTTAACAATAGATGCTGCAGAACCTGCTGGCGCCACTTCCGCATCTTGACCTAAACGCACTTGCTCTTCTTCACGCATACGAGCATCAAGAGAACGACGATTGCTTTTCGGCGCTGAAACCCCGCCCATGGCTTTCAGAGTGCTAATTGCTTCACTCGATGACAAATTAGTATTAAATGCCAAATGAGCAGCCATATCAGGACGCGCAGCAGCAGCTTTACTGCCAAAAATACGAGCACAACGCTTACGTTCGGCACGACGGCCTTTTTTCACGTCTTTGTTGTCTTCATCATCTTCGGCATCTTCGTCGTCACCTTCTGCATTTTCATCATCTTCTGCATCAGGGTCTTCGTCATCATCATCTTCGGCTTTTTTGCTTTTTGCCTTCTTCGCTTTACGACCTTCTTTTTCTTCGTCTTGATCTTCCGATTCAGGATCATCATTTTCAGCATTTTCTTCTTCATCGTCATCTTCTACACGACGACCTTTCGCTTTGCGTGTTTTTTCATCATCTTCTTCAGTAGTTTTAGCCTTGCGACCAATAAGATGAGCAAATGTAAATTTAGACATATTATTTAACTCCAGAAACTTTCATCAGTTCGTGAAATGCGACATCAGGACTGGCAACAACATCCGCAAGCCCAATTTGTACGCCCTCATCAGCCAGAAAACAGGCCGCTTGTGTGTTGCGGATTATCTTTTCAGATAGCCCACGGTTACGGGAAACAGTGCTCACAAACAGACGCCCCATTTCATCAACATCGTGCTGGATAGCCGCTTTCGCTTCATCACTAAGCGCTATATACGGGTTACTCTCTGCTTTACGGTCGCCATAGGTAATGATGGAAACCTTTAACCCGTCCTCTTTTATGCGCTGTGACCAATCACAATGAATAACAATCACCCCAACTGAGCCAACGCCACCTGTACGTGGCACATAAATTTTGTCGGCTGCACTGGCAATGGCATAAGCCGCTGAATACGCATTTTCAGAGAGAATGGCATAAATCGGTTTTTTACCTCGTAATTCATAAATCAAATCAACAAGATCAAAACACCCTGCCACCTCACCACCAGGTGAGTCGATATCGAGACAGATACCTTTGACTTCAGGGTCATGAATGGCTGACAAAAATACCTGTCGTATGCCGTCATAACCTGTCATGCCACTGTAAGGTCGCAATGAACCAAGCTTTTGTACTAGCGTTCCCTGTATGGATATCAGCGCGATCCCTTCTAAAATGTCGTACCCTGCATCGGCCTTTTTCTTGCGCGAAAAGCGATCATCATCGTAATAATCATCCTCCATCATCGTGCTACGAATTTGCGTAATACCAAATCGTTCCATGACGGCACTTATCACGACTTCTGCTTTTTGTGGATGAATGGCCAGAGGGGTATTAAATAGCTTTTGCGCTAAGTGGGGTAAATTCACTTGGCCTCCGGTTGTTCTATTTTATCCGGTGAGAATTGTTCAGCTTGTGCCCATTTAGGCGGCTCCAATCCTCGTTCTTTGAACGTTTGTAATTCATAGGCACGCTGGTCCACGAGTTCCTCCCAATCTTCACCAACGTTTTCAGCGGCTTCCATTTCAAGGGTAGATAAACCCGCTTCCATACCTAAGATAGCGCCTTTTTTCTCTGCAACAGGATCAACCCAACCACGCCCCGGTCCCATCCACCATGCTCGGCAATAAGCTGTTTTAGCCTCTAAAAAATCTGGAGCATTACTAGGCATGGGAAGGTTTTCAATATCGTGAATTTCCTCAATAAAAGCACTTGCAATTGGATCGGCAAAACCTGCTGCAAAATCATCGCGACGACGAGTTAGCGTTTTCCATGCCTCCAACATTGCTGCACGTGCCGAAGAGTAGTTAACTTTTGACCAATCCTGAGTTAATTGCTGTGCCGAAAGACCCGTTGCGGCGGCAATATTACGGAGTGCTGCACTTTCGAACCCTTCAAAATTACTATTTGGGCGTGTCGCATTCACAGTATCAATACTTTCACCGGGGTAAAG
Organism: Providencia sp. PROV261; assembly: GCF_028477945.1. Taxonomy (NCBI): domain Bacteria; kingdom Pseudomonadati; phylum Pseudomonadota; class Gammaproteobacteria; order Enterobacterales; family Morganellaceae; genus Providencia; species Providencia sp. PROV261. Next base: position 164,486 of record NZ_JAMPMC010000005.1, read on the forward strand.
GGTTGGAATTCTCGCGCCATTATTTAAGCTAATACGACGGTCGTTGTGAAACTCCATCCTACCTTCCTGATAAGCACCTACCTCAGTATCATCAAAAGTTTCTCCCATAGCAGACTCAACCATTTTAGGATCATAAGGTGAGGTGATATATGCGCTGAATATGGCATTTAAAATCGCCGCTTCTAACTCTGACTGATCATACTTAATCAGCATTTTTAGTCGCTGAACTACAGGTGTTAAAATCCCTATGCCCCTGTGTTGTGAACCTCGTTCCATATCAAAGTCATGAACAACAATAGGCCGCCCCCATGAAGTTTCACGGGCTATCCGCCTCCACGTCATGGTTTTTTGCGCAGCCCACCAATCCCCCATGTGAGCTTCTCTAATATGATAAGCAATAGGAGCACCATCATCGTCAATTTCAACACCACCGCGAATATTGGCCATATCAAAATTTTGTTGAGGGTTGCTTAATCTATCTGGATCTACTATCTGAATTGTTGTTGCATAATTAGCTTTACCGGCTCCCAACCTATCGGGCCGATACTGTAAAATTGCTAAAGCATCACCATCGAGTAATTTATGCCGAAAGCCAAGGCGTAACATTTGTGATACCGTTTGCTTACGCTCAACATCACAATATCGACCTTTATCATTAGCCCAAGAACGCCAGTGTGCAGTTAAGACACGGCTATATTCAGCAGCCCAAACAGCATCAAACGCTTTATTTCCTGAGATGAAATGCAACAAACGATAATCAGGCTTAAACACTGGCCGATAACTCGCACCCACGGCATTATCAAGTACTCGAGTAATAGTCCCTGATGCCCATCCATCATTACGCGCCAAATCTCGTACACGGGAGACAATCTTGTCACGGTAAATATTGATTTCATTATCAGGTGACCACAGTGCCGGTTGCCAATTTGCAAGCTGGTCGCTGTAGGAATTACCAGCATCATAAGGAACACGGCTACCACCTACCAGAGAATGAGGTTTAGACCTTTGAACTGATTGATATGGCTTACCGTACCTATCAAGTATTTGAACTGTCATCAGAATTTAAACCTTACAGGTCGCCTAGCGCGAGGAATTAAACCAAGCTCCGCTTGTAACATCTGTATTAATGCTAACAAGTGTGAGAGTTCTGTTTTTTGGTAACTCACAGATCGAGTTCCATCACCTTGGGAATAAGAAAAAGAAACCCCTTTCGTGCCCGAAGCTAAATCTAAATAAGCTTGTTGGGCTGTATTTAGAGCAGCCTTTAGCTGGTCTCGGCTCATTCCCATGAGTAAACCTGTTTTGTGATACATAGGGATCCCTTATGCTAATTTGCTGGAGATACGTTTACGCTTAGGCTGTTCCTGTTCTTCAGGAAGAATTGCGCCCGGTAAGCGCAGGTCTAGTTTTTCTTCTGGCTCAGAAGATGGGGGTAATAAACGGTCAGGGTTATTATCAATAGCAATTGCCAAAGCATTTAGTTTCAATCCTAAATGAAATAATCCCGCTAATGCTGCATAAGCATAAACACGACAATCTAATGCTTCATTTGCCTTGCCATGAGGAAGCTCCCAAACACTATAACGTTGCCCAGCAGCCTCTTTCATTATTAATCTTTCTGATGTTAATTGGCTGAAATACCCCATATCCCTATCGACAGGGAAATGCATATATCCTGGTCCTCTTTCTTCAATATGTAGGCGAGATCTAATGGAGTCTTTTGCTGAGTTAACACCGATGATAATGGGTTTAAATTGAGATCTATTCTTGGGTGTTGGTCGCTTATTAGGCCAAATGGGGGAACGTTTGCCATTAGTCGCTGATTCACCTTTGATAGCCCAAATACGTCTACCTAATCGTTCTTTAGCAAATTCATAAACTTTTTGGCTATGGTTACCGCCAGAGTCATGACAAGCCGCCATAATAGTAAATCCGCGACCATCGGCTCGTCGCCATATTTGTTTAAGATAAGCATCTAACCTAGACCATGGCTCAGCAGTTTCTAAATCACCCTCAATAACATCAAATGAAATAGACCAACTTTCCTCATCTTTCCCCCAGCCAACAACTTCAATTTCAAGCCTATCATTTTGGGTATCGATTCCTGCTGTTAATACCGCTACTCCCATTGGTATTTCTGCATCATAAACTTCTCTTCTAGCCAGTAGTGCATCAATAGGCAGTTTCTTACCATAATTGGGGCGATGAGGTAATCCCATTTGGGTATTCCACCATGCTAGCTCTCTATCTGGATCTCCCTTTGCCTTTAAATATTTTTGTGCAATATCAGAAGGTTTATCTTTTTGCCATGGGCTAAACAGTTTAGATGCTTGATAACCTGCATGAATATTACTAACCCCAAGTCCTCCGCAGTCTGGGCAAATAGCTCTATAAACAGCATGTCGTTCAGACTCTGACCATTCCCACACTTTATCTACTGCGGTTTCATCATCGTTATGCCATGCTTGATCATAATCATTTAATGGTGAATGTCGGCTACCACAACATTCAAAAGGTTTGGTTTGATGCCATCTTATAGTTCGTAAAGCCCTTAGCCTTTCTCCTTCAGACCAACCAGCCCCACAACTTTCACAATATATTAAGGCTAGGTGTGGTTGATGTTTCTCACCTTCTTTAGGCCAATGAACATGCTTAAAAAAATCAGGAAATTGACGATGCCCACAATGAGGACAAGCTAAGGATGCTCTACGCTGATCCGAATCCTCATAACTTGCCGCAATACGGCTTTCATCTTCAACAGTTGGGGAGCATGCTCTTACTGATAACCAATTAAGGCCATATGTTGCCGTTCGTTCCTCAGCTAACGTGATAGGGTCACCTTCTCGCGTAATGGGATATTTATCAACTTCATCAGCTAGTAATACACGAATTGGTCGGCGAGCTAAGTTATCAGGGCTACCAGCCCCAGCCAACGCTAAAAAGCCCCCGGGAAATGATTTATATAGCAACGTTTCTTTTGATGTTTTTTGTTTATTCGCACCAACAATTTTTCTTAATACAGGGGTAACCCGAATCAATGGTGTAATTCGTTCTTTTGAAAATTGTTCAGCTGCATCCTCTTTTGGTTGCAACAATAACATAGGGCATGGATCTAAATGAGCAAAATAGCCAAACACATTTTCAAGTAAAGCTGTTTTCATCAACTGAGTACAGCACATAACAGTAATCGTATGGACACCAGATTCAGTAACGGAAAGCATTGGACCTCGCGCAATTTCCACCGTATCGGTCTGCCATGATCCCGATGTACTCCCCGCTTCTTTTGCTAACTTTCTATAACGGTCAGCCCAGTCAGGAACACTAATACGAGGAGGTGGCGTCCATCCTTTTTTAACACTAGCTAATAACCTATCACGCTTCGTCTGTGTTGAATTCAGGCTCCCCGAGGCCAGTAATATGTTTGTGGACATGTTCGATTAACACCTCAGTCATCCTGTCAGCTGGAACGCCCAAGTCAGCAGCCATAATTGGTGCAACACGAGATGGCCAATTCATCCAAGCATCACGTTGCTCTCTGAATTCAGCAAACAAGATTGATTCTGCAACTGAAAGCTCAATCAGTTGTCCGTCCTCTTTTTCGTATTCCAGCTTAGTAAGTAGCGCAAGGAAGTTTTCTTTTATTCTTCTAGCTTCATCAAAAGACATGTCCGCGCCAATTTCACGAATTAGCCTTTCAGCCGTTTGTGTTGGTGATTCATCCGTTAATTCATTATTGGCCTGTTTTTTTTCTTTTTTAGGTTTAGTTTTATTTGCTGATGTTGAGGGAGATTTTCGGTATCGCTCTATATTTTCATTTGAGGCATGAACATCAATTTCGTCACCATCCATGACTAACCATCCACGAGACTTCCACATCGTAATAGTTTTACGACTGACGCCATGCAGTTTTGCAAAATCTGACTGATTCATGTTGTTACCTTAAATGTTACCTTAAGTTGTTACCCACTCTGTTACCTATTGGCTAAGGTAACAGGGTGGGTAACATAAAAAATGAAACAAAAAAATAAATATTTATTTTTAAATTCATAAAGATAAGCGTAACCTCAGAAATACCGATGTGTTACCTGTTACCCAAATTTCAAAATTTTTTAGCTAGTGAAACTACACGGCGCGCAATGCCCGTGAAATAGAAAAGTGCTAGGAAGGACCCAAAAAATTCTATAGATGATCCACTATGAATACTGACATTCTGCCCAGATTTTCCAATCGAAATCACATTCACATTTCCCATTACTATCTTGATATTCAGCATCTAGCCCACAATCAGGACAGCAAGGTATTTCTACAGTTATTTTTGTTCCTACAGGCCAGCGGTTTGCGTGAATAGCTAATTCATCAGTTGTATCTGACTCCATATCACCATCACAAAGAACTTCAATAAATGGCTTGTGCTCATCACAATTATCACCAGCATATATGTCAGTTTTAACTTCACCCCACATAGCTGTTTTAAAGTTCATACTCACTTTGCTGTCCTCATCGCTTCTTCAAGTGCCCGGCTTATTTCCTGTGGTAATAAAGCCTGTGCCATTCGTTGTGCCCTATCCTGGTATCCAAGTACAGGCTGAACAGGTAACGCATCACCAAACCGAATAAGTAACTTAGGTGCTGGTTGTTTTTGCCTATCCCGACGAGTGCCATTAGGTGAGCGTTTTAATCGTTTTTTACCCTTACGGCCTTTCTTAGTTTTTTTACGCTGAAACACGCCATTGACACCATTTAACTCACCAATGAAAGTATTATCTTTAGCTTTCAGACTGCTTAACTTATTTCTTGGTAAGTTACCGTATTTATTCAACTTGATGCTTTTAGGGTTAAGCAATGCGGAGCCATTTAACTTATGAACACCGCCATCTTCAAATGGTGTTAAGTATTCAGCTGCGATATTCATCACAAACACTTTGGCCCGTAGATCACTTTTACGTGCCCCACGGCTTTTAATACTCTTAACAGTGAAAGGTGTTGGGCTTTCTAAATTACGTTGTAATGCAACCTTTTGTGCATTTTCTATTTTACGTACAGTGCTAGTCAGTGCTTGCGCTGTCGCGAAAGGGATTTGCTTACGAATAGTTCTAAGTTGATTAGCTAAATCAGTTAAATTAGCCATAATTTACCTCAGAAAATAGCAACCAATTAAAGCTCTATCAACGCCACTCAAAGAATGACGTTTGTAGAGGTTTAAAGCTAATTGTCTAATTTTAATTCGACTGGCGATAACTCACCTTCTTCAAACCATGCATTCACCGCTCGGCCATCAGCAGATAAATAATGAACATAATACTGATTTGTATCATTTTGATACTCGGCACGGCCTTTAATATGACCTTCTTCACCGCTGATGGTTACTTGTACAACCTGACCTAATTCATGTTTAAACATAGTATTTTCCTGTAGATATGAAAAAGCCCGCTATTGCGAAGCTCGTTGTTATTCAATTTCACGTATTGCTTTCTTGTCGGCTATCGCTTGAGTTTTTCAATCTCTTCACGGTCAGGGTGACGGTAATTGAGGATGTAATCAGGTAATTTTGCCAACTTACCATCACTATCACGCCCAACCACTGAAACTGAATCGACTACCGATGATGTATCAAAAGTTTCATCATACTCATGCAATAAAGCCGCCATTTTGTCTTGCCACTCGGCGGGCATTTCATGCATAAGCACCCGCGGAACAGTTAAGAATGACGCGTACGACAGCCCAAACCAGTCCCACAGATTACCGCTATTTTTTGGTTGTGTTGTTTCTTTCATATTCAATTTCCCGTATCGCCTCAAGCTGCTCATTCGCCTTTTCTATCGTTCCTAGCAATAATCTATTCCACAATACAGACGCTTCTGGCGATAGCGTTTTTCCATCACTATCAGGCGGTAGTGGAGGCACCACTAAATTAGTTAGCGTGGCTGGAATTGGCACGCATTGCGCGGGAACGTAATTCGTTTGTGTACTCGAACAAGCCATCAGCAACAGGCTGAGGCACAAGAGCATCACAATAAAACTCTTTTTGGAGTATTGTTTTATATTCAATGACTTTCTCCTGAGCCTTTGCATCGGCTTGAATACCATTGCGGTGTGCTGAAGTTGCTATGAGATTAAAGCTATTAAACTGCAGTGACTGTTTAGCAATGACTTCACTTTGCCTGACATTATCTTGTTTGAGATTGTCATTATCTTTTCGTACTAAAACATTGCTGTCATAAAGCGTTGTAGCCCACCAACTCACAGCAAATAGCGCCAAAAATAACCAGAATGAATTATCTATTTTCATAAGTTCACCTGCTTACCTCGGTAGTGATCGAGGGCTTTTTGGCACCGCTTTTCTAAGCTTATCTTGTCAGTACCACAGGTATCGTCTCTGAGTACATGTACGCCAGCTGCCAAGTAGAAGGGGATTCCGATAATGAAAGCGGATATGCATAAGCGAACTCGCCAAGGCATACGGCTTTTTCTACTTCTCGTCTTGTCATTAACCCTTTCCATTTGACGCCCCCAGCATATATCCAGCGTTTAAGTTCATTGCATGCGCCAACTTGGTCACCAGCATTGAGTTTTTTAAGTAGCGTAGAACGTGAAAAAGCACCTGTTCCTACGTTATATGTAAATGAGTAAAGTGCAGCCCTGGTGTAATCAGGAATATTAACCTTAATTAAAGGGTTCACAGCCTTAGCGACAATGGCTAAGTCCTTTTCTAATAGCGCTTTACACTCGGCTTTCGTGTAGGTTTTTGTAGGAATAATGTCAGGTCCTGTATGCCCATAACATACGGTAAGCACTCCCACCACATCACGGTAAGGTTTGGGCTCATATCCCTCAAACTCTGTAACCATTGCAACAGTTAAGGTCATCAGTCCACCAGCTGCAGCGGCCATTTTTATTTTATTTGGTATCTTTGGCATGAGCCGCCTCTTTGCGCTTATCTTCTTTTCGTTTGAAATATAAATTTGTCAGAAATGTCGCTACACCTAAAAGCAGGCTTCCTAATACCCCAATTGCTGCCCACTGCTCAGATGAGAAACCATCTAATAATTGTTTTAGCCAATAGAATGTTGAGCCTGTCGAAGCAGCATAGGAGGCGCCAGTCGTTAATTTATCCATACGCATATACCACCCCCTACGGAGTGCCCGATATTTAGTTAATAGGTAGCCACCAGCAACAGCAGCCAGATTTAGATTAATGAATTTAATCAATATTTGAGGTAAGTTAGAGGCTCACAAATAAAATTTATTTAGTGTTAGTAAAATAGCTTAGAAGCCTTACCTATGCATGGAGATAAAATGGAAGATTTAAAACCAGAAATTCCTAAAGTATTCATATCATATAGTTGGTCAGGTCATCAGCATCAATCAATGGTAAAAGATTGGGCGGACCGTCTTTTAGCTGATGGTGTTGACGTTAAAATTGATATTTATGATCTAAAAGAAGGTGATGATAAATATGCATTTATGGAAAGCATGGTAACTGATGATACTGTTTCACACGTTCTGATTATTTGTGATTCTAAGTACAAGGAAAAAGCAGACGCTCGGCACAAAGGAGTGGGAACTGAAACGCAAATAATATCAGGAGAACTATATAGAAAAGTACAGCAAAGCAAATTCATCCCAATTTTTTGCGAACTTGATGAATCAAATGAGCCTATTTTGCCGGCTTTCGCTTCAGCAAGAATAGGAATAGACTTTTCATCACCAGAGAAAGCCAACAAGAATTGGGAGCAACTTTTAAGACTCTTATATAATAAGCCCAGATTCACAAAACCAATAAGGGGGAAAACCCCATCCTTCTTAAACGAAGAGGGAGATATGCCATCAGGAGAAATAAGGGCTAAATATGAGCTTCTTAAACAATCTATCCTTAATGATAATAAAAATATAAAACTATTTCGTAATGATTTTATATCATCATGCCTTGAATTTGCGGATGTTTTGCGCGTAAGAGAGCAGCCAAATCCTGAAACATTCCCTGAAGACATCCTAAATACTGTTAACAAATTGAAAGTTGTCCGTAATTTTTTAAGTGATTGGCTGCTATTAGAGTCAGAAGTAAACTACTCTGCTGAATTTACAGAATCTCTTATCAATCTCTTGGAGCAGTTGCGAGTCTTAAAATCTAGGCCTCCTGAACTAAACAGTTGGAATGATGGCTGGTTTGAAGCTCATTCAGTTTTTGTTTATGAGGTTTTTTTATACATTATCGCATCATTAATGAAAGCGGAGCGATACGACTTACTGCATGAAATATACACGTCAAACTATTTAAATCCTAAGACTGAAAGCTATAACGGTTATGATTATGACCGATTCGGCGTGTTTTATGGGCATGCCGAGCATGTAGCTCCCGCCTTAAGTAAAGATATGAAGTTTATTTCAAACGCAGCCGAGATAATTAAAAGGCAAGCTGACAGAAGTGATTTAACTTTTGAGCATATTGTTGAGGCCGAAACAATTACCTATATGATGGCTGTTATAAATTTATTTAACTGGCACCCTGGAACTCTTGGCTACTTAAGTTACATGCACCGCAGCCCATTTTTTATAAGAGCTGCTCAACATAAAAATTTCCAAAAACTTGCTGTAATTACAGGAATTCAAACAACTGAAGAGTTAAAGAAAATAATCCAAACGAACAGTGAAAGTTATTTGTTTAATTACTCAAGTAGAAGCTTCGGTAGATCACCTGTACTTAAAGATATTTTAAACCTAGATAAGTTAGACTCCATTAAATAAAGAAAGGCCCCGCGATTGCGAGGCCTTAAATTCCTTTCCTGCCTTGCGTGTATAGCTTCGCGCAGCATATACGAAAACTATAACTATTTCGGCAGAATAGTCAAGGTTTATTCATTGTAGTGATATTTTCTATCAAATTCATCGCACATTGGGCGATACAACATAAACTCAGCAACACTGAGCCATGCTTTGACTCTATCTTGATAAGTGCGTAAACAGTAACGCCCCTCTTTCTCACATAGCTCTAATGCGATTTCATGCTTCGATTTTTTATAAACGTAATGCTCTTTTAGAATATTTTTCAAACCCTCATCATCACTCATAATTGCACAGATGACTTTATCCATCTTGCCGCCTTCAATATCACTACAGAACCACATATTACTAAGTATTTTTTTCTCCTGGTATTCATCCAAAAATAGACGAAGTGTTTCCTCTGATAACCCCTCTTTCTTCATTCTTCGCATTGCATCTTTAAGGGCTTTCTTTGTGATTTTTGGGTCTGATAATAATCGCTGAAAAATACCAGCCGCTTGCGGCGATTTACTAAATGCAGCCCAGCGGCCCCACATTGTTAAACGTCCACGGATCCACGTACTTTCTAATGTGCGTAGCCTTAAATACTCACCACTCTTGCCGCTCGTCTCTGGATAGATCATGTTAACCCCTCAACTTCTTTATTTATCAATATTGTTAGACGCGACAAGCGCGTAATGCCATTACTTCTCTTTTGGTTTGCTCAAGCAATTCCGCTTCGGTACCGTGAATTTGCTGCCATGTTTTTGGGGCCGCATGAAAGCCGGTGTCATAGCTAGCGCGGTGGTGAGGTGGGCATAACGGCAATACATCTTTATGACTAGCACGCTGCGCTATTCCCTGCCCTGTTCGTGTATGATGGATTTCCGCAGGAGTTGCCCCATACCCCATGTTTCTACAACAAATACAGCCGAGTTCTGCTACATCTGATAACCACTGTTTCTCTTCTTTGGTCTTTGATTTTTTGGTCATTGGTCTTGCCTCTAGGTAAAATCTAATAACTGGGCCGCCGCATTTTCAGCAGCTTCTTGAGTAGGAAATTTACGGAATAGAATGAAGTTCCAAAGCACATCGAGGGTTGCTTTGTAGAGTTCGCCAAAGGCTAGGTCATCCATTTTGGCAAAGCTAATTGATTTAGAGACGCGGCGTAAGCTACCGTCTGGCATTTCAAAGGTTTCATAATGGCCAGATTGCTCGACTACCCAGTAGCGGAAAGCATCAAAGGATTTAGTCGCTGAAATATTGTGAGTGCGTTTCTGTGCTATCTCATCGAGATAAACATCAGCAGCAGATTGGAGGGCGTCATCGTTATCAGTGTAGTAAGCGAGGAATTTAACGTAACCGCGTACTAGCTCTTTTTCTTCAGGCGAAACCGTACCACCGGTTGGTTCCCAGTATTCATACCCTAGATTGAGTAAAGCGAAGTATTTACGGTGAAAACGTGGGTTGCGAGCTTTCTTGAAATCAGCCGAAAGCACATCACCACACTTGATTTTTGAATGCAGGAAATCTCTCGCAGCGGGATTAGCCGGTACAAGAGTGTCGTTAGACATTTTGATAAAGCTATGCTGTGCCATACTTTTTCTCTCAGTAGACACAGCAAGTGTTATGATTGGGTGTTCAGACCAATAAGTAAATTATACAGTAAGCATGGTTATATAACCAGTTAATGCTATCAAACATTACTTCTAAGCTGCCTATGCGGCAGTGAACGTGAGAATGACTTTCAGTTCGTCGGTGGTCTTCTTCTAAGCTGCCTATGCGGCAGTGAACTATAACTTATCATGAAAAAAACCATATTCAACAATAAATTACACCTAATTTTATGAGAAATACCTTCCATATTTCAGCATGGTGTAATACATTGATTTTTAACAAATAATTTCTAGGTGGAAAAATGAAGGGTAAAAAAGAGGAAAACAGCACATCTTCTATACCCATCAAAATTAATAGCGACACTCTAAATTTGAGTTATCTGTGATGCTTTGTTACATCAACTTTAATTCATGCCATCCATGAGTTACCCAGCATTTATGATCACCACTTAAACAACATTCAGATACCGGCAACTGCTCATTGCACTTTTTACAGCGCCTTTTATTTAGTTCTGTAACCAAAGATATCGCTGAACGGTCATCAATTCTAATCAACATGGAGAGATATTCAGCGATATCATATGGCTCTCTTCCTGGTCTACGTAATGCACAGTTCCTTGTGAGCATCTCCATTTCTTGTTTATCAAGTAATAATTCAACTTTAACTAAGCCCTGCTGTTTTTGTCTCTCGCGCTGCTTAGCCTTACGTTCTGACGCGGTCATTTTCATTGCTCACCTCCGGAAGAAACATCCACTCAATTACTTCAACATCAATTAAAGGATCAATACCTCCACCAAATGCATCTTTAACATATTGCGCACTTTCATAAAAATCACCATGGCTATCCAAATAGCCTACAACCATGCATTCATGAGTTTTAAGCAGTACACCAACATCTTGCGGTGGTAACTGTTCTTTGCATTTAGTCCATGCTTGAGGGGAATTATCTCGTGATGCTCTCCATACTAACCACATGGCATATTCAGCCATTTTACTAGCTTCTGGATGATTATCTTTAACCCAGTTTTCAAATTGTTGTCTTGATTGTTCTATTTGCTTACTCATACCTTCATCACCTCACGCCAATGATTTAACCTATCTCTAAAAAATTCCCGATGTACCTCTGGTGCTTTTTCAATTTCAACCAGTACTCGCTCTCTGTAGATTTTGCGATTTTTAAGCTGTCGTATTAGCCGGCTAGCCAATAAATCAAGCTGCTCCAGTTCGCGATACTTGCCTGGCCACAAAGCACGGTTATGAGGAAGTCCATCAGGCAAGTAACTTGATTGCCCTGACATGACTACCTCTTTTGTGGTTTTAACTCAGGTTGATATGGAGCCTTAGTTCTCGCTCGTGCAGCTGCGTGAAGGCGATCGATATGACATTGCGAATAGTCGCAACCATCATCAGGGAAAATAGGTTTGTTATCACGCACGAGTGATTCGTGTGTGATGGGGTCTTTGATTATCATGGTCTGCCTCTTTTGGTCTTTTAAAACGCTTTCTCTGCATAGCGGCGAGTTTTACCGCCCTGCGATTGCTGTTGCATTCTGGACACTTCCGCTGCAGTAATTTGGTCGGTTGGCAGGTAGTGGCCGTTCTTGAATTCTTGGTAAATCGTACCCGTTTCACCGTGGCGGTTTTTATCTACGATAACCTCAGCATAATTTTTCGCGGGGCTATTCGGGTTATAAACCACATCACGATAGGTGAATAAAATATAATCGGCATCTTGTTCTAAGCTACCAGAGTCGCGCAAATCAGCAGCTACCGGTCGACGTTGGTTTAACGGTCGCTTATCTACATCTCGTGATAGCTGGCTCAACGCAATAGTCGGCGTATGCAGTCGCTTAGCAAGCCCTTTTAGCCCAGCTGAAATTGCCGCTATCGCGAGGTCATTACGCTCAGCTTTTGGTTTTTTAATTAAACCTAAATAATCGACAAAAACGCCTTTTAAATTCGGATATTGTCGTTTATGGTTTTCGCTAATCGCGCATATTTGCTCAACCGTTAAATTGTTTGCATCGATGATGTGAATATCCCGATCCACTAAGTGGCCTAGCCCAGACTCTAATCTCGCCCAATCCTCATCATATAGTTTCCCTTTCCTCAGGGTTGATACTGATAACTGAGATGAACCCGCGATCATACGCTCAGCAATTTGCTGATTCGCCATCTCCATAGAAAACAACAATGCCCCACCACCATCACGAGTCATTCCCTCAATCATGGTTAGTGCTAGTTCAGTTTTACCCATTCCTGGTCTACCACCGATAAACACCAAATCAGTCGGGTTGAAGCCCCCTATTTTGTCATCTAAGGCCTCTATACCTGTTTTGATCATACCGCCAACATCTTCACCTAAATTTCTTCGCTCGAGGACTTCAACATATCCCTCAATGAGTGTATTTAGATGGACGGGTAACAGGTTTTGATTACCCGTAGTCAGTTGACTAATTCTATTGGCAAACTGACTAATAAACTCTTCGGCTTGCTCGTGATTGCCCGCTTCTGTGATTGCTGTTTGATACTTGCTTATCAACTGAACGGCTTGGCGTACACGAAAGTAACTGTGTACTTTTGAAGCGTAACCTTTTAAATTTGCTTTCCAAATTGGCGAATTTGCAAGCTCAAGTAAGTTAGCTAAATCACCTTTATCCCCGAGTGCGTCAGCAATAAAAAACGGATCTATCAGCGAACTGGATAATGCCTGTTTTTTGATTTCATGATAAATACGGCGGTAATAACCTGAACTAAACGCCTCCTCAGGTAATGTGGCTAATACTTCATAAGCATCTTGAGAGGCTCCACCGGCTAAAAAGCCACTGATCACCGCACCTTCAAGGTCTCGTTCATTCATCATGAGTGATTACCTCTACGGTACGTGGGCCAATTGAACGTTAGCACCGTACCTCCTTGTAATAATCGGTCTACTGCGCGTTCACCAAGCATTTCAGAAAGCTCACCCATCGGTAAATTACTCACTAAAATCGTCGGTAATAAATCCTCATAGCGATTATTAATGACTTCAAACAAAATATTACGCTCAGAGTCAGTACCGTACTGAACGCCAATCTCATCGATGATCAATAAATCCTGTTCACAATATTTTGCTAAGACATCCAATTCGCTAAATTCAGAATGGCTATCCCACGCTCTGCGAAATGCACGGATGATCCTTGCCGCTGTGGTGATAAATACGGATTGCTGATATTCCTCAACCACTGCTCGCGCTATCGATACCGCTAAATGCGTTTTGCCTGTGCCTGGTGTTCCACATAGCAACAAACCCTCACCTGCATTTTTACGATCTTCCCATGTCGCAACGTATTGCTTGCACACGGTGAGGTTATGTTTAACCGGCTGTGTGGCTGCCTTGAATGTCTCAAATGTTGCGTTAGCAAAGCGTGGAGGAATATTTACGCTATCGAGTAAGTTATGTTCAATCATTTTCGCCACCTACAAGCCAATGCGGAGTTTCTTGAGCACCGTAGTGCTTACCAGAAAAACCTGCATGTGAATTCGGTTTCTTAGTTTGAGCCATTCGCTCAGGGAATATCCCCTGCCAGCCATTAGCAATTGAATTACACAACACGGCATCAGCATCACTACAACCGGATAGCTTTTTAGCCAATTGTTTACAGGTTGTTTCTGTCAATGGCTTCCTGATCTCTTTTCGAAAATTCACCCAGTCTTGCCAAACTTCCTCGCTCACATTTTCAGGTTTAGCTGGTAATGGATCGAATTTTACTTTTTTCTCCCCCTTTTCCCCTTTGGGGGTAAGGGGGGATTTATTAGGTTCTATGATAGGTTCATTGACTGGTTCAATAGAGTGACTGGTTCTGGTGCCATCTGACGGCATAGGGGGTCTGTCATCTGACGGCATAGCTATGCTTTTTGGTGGCATAGGGCTATCACCACCTGATATAGCTATGTTTTTTGGCAGCACAGGGGCTATGCTTTCTGATGACACAGGGGTAGTTAAATCTAAATAGTAAATATTTGATGTATTACCTTTACCATTATTAACCCCTAATCGATTTTCTTTTACCAAGAAACCCATGTCGATTAAAGCCTCAATATGGCTACGTACTGCACTTTTACTACATTCGCAGTGATCAGCGATATGTTGATATGAAGGCCAACATTCCCCTTTATCATTCGCATTATCAGCTAGTTTGATAAGTACTAGTTTTCGCAACGGATTCCCCACCCGAATTGACATGGCTTTAGCCATTAAGGTCATGCTCATTTCACACCCCCAGCGTTTTGGTACTGCTCAGGCGTGAGCTTTTCTAAAAATAGCTTTTGTTTTTGTTGCTCGTACTGCTCCCAAACACTAAGTGCAGCTACTCTCTTGCCTTCAAAAACTTCTTCAATCTGAACCTTATCCGCAGGTTGGCCATTCAACAAAAAGCCATTGCGATAAGTGATTTTTTCAATTGTTCTTAGCATTGGTCTTGCCTCTTAATGTACGCTGGTCGGGCGTGGGATAGCGTTTAATGCATTAACTGCGTTATTGATGTGGTGTGACATGTCACGCCCCTCTAATAAAATTTCACTGATCGCATCAGCAAAAAGTTGTATCGCCACTGATGCTAAATAATTTTTGGTATCACCGCGAAGCCTAGCTAATCGTGATGCTGGCAATGCCATTTCAATTGCCGGCATTAGCTCTGCAATTTTTCGCAATGACGCACTAGAATCACCGCGCAACCATCTGAAAATTTGCTGCCGGTTGTTGTTGATCGCCTTCCAATCCGCCCTACCGTTCTCATCTTCAATCACATGTAAACGCCCCTGCGATTTATCTCGCACTATTCGGGAGTATGCACGGCTGATCTCAATCGCTACATGCTCTTGCCCTTGTTCGGTCGCCCAGCTCTCTAATTCAGAACGGACAATATCGATATCAAAATTCATCTACTCGCGTCTCCTGTCGCAAAATTGATTATTAAGAATCAGTTTTTTAAACGATCTACAGTTACATTAGCTTTAAGCGTTCCTTGAGTGATTTTTTCAATTAATAACGCGTATTTCCATGGAATCTCAGACTTCCAAATGCTTACGGTTGATTTAGAAATGCCTAGAGCCTTTGCAGTTGCAGTGACTCCACCAAAGAAATTAATTACATCGTTTTTTAGCATGGGTTACATCCTCTGTTGAACTTGATAAACTAGTTTATAATCGTAAACACTAAAGATCAATATAATAAACATTTTTTGTTTAGATAGGTGAACATGAAACCACTTAGCATACACGACCGTATAAGCATGTGCATGAGCCAGTTGCACTTAAAAAATCGTCATATTGTAGAGGCTACTGGAGCATCTAAAGGTGCAGTTAGCCAATGGATAAATGGGAAGTCAGAGCCTTCATCTAAGTACATCCCAAGCCTAGCGAGGATATTGCGTGTGTCGGAAAATTGGCTGCTTGAGGGGGGACCAGTAAATGAGATACCTCCCAATGTAGCAAACACCTACCATCTGAAAATTCATGAGATCCCATTGATTTCATTTGAGCAGGCTGCGGAGTGGCATGAATTAATGCACGGTCCTGATGTTGAGGCCATATCATGGTTAGAAGTGCTTGAGTTCGTTTCCCCGTATGCTTTTGCTCTTAAAATGGAAAACAATTCAATGATGAATATATCTGGGCAAGGCTTATCCATTCCCGTTGGAGCAACCTTAATAGTTGATGTAGGACCACAAATAAAATCAGGAGCTATTGTCGTTGCCAAAGTTACTCCTAACGATAAACAAGCCATAGTAAAGCAATACGTGACTGATGGGCCTAATAAATATTTAATGTCTTTAAACTCTAATTACGAACGAATACAAGTAACCGATGAAACTCTGATTATTGGTGTGTGCTTAAAAATGCAACTATCTCTTTACTAATTTTCGTCACATTATATTAAAACCAGCAAATGCTGGTTTTTTTATACCCATCATAATTTTGTTCACATTTCTAAACTTTATCGTTGACAAAGAAAGTTCACGATCATAAACTTCATTCCGTTAGTTCAGAAACGTAAACTATATAAGTAACAATCTGAATTGATATTTTTGATTAAACCACGGCAAGTGTTTTGATAGGTGTTCAAACCAAATTTAGTTTTGCTGTTATGTCGGAGGAGAACCAAAGCTCTCATCACGACCTTTCATGATTACCACGGCGTAACGGCAATTTTTTAGCAGTACCAGGGAAAACTTTTAGACCAAAGCTAGGCAAGACCATCGACCACGATCGAGGCAAGACCAGACCTGACAGCTCGGAAAGACGGGCAACATCATAAATGACAGGAGACGATTATGTATGTAGCTAAGAATGAAATGAAGAATATTAAATTAGACAGAATCATCGCTTTATTCGAAGCATTTCCAGAAACAATCATTAATTGTTGTGGTGATAATAAAACAGCAACGCTTGAATTTGATACAGACGTAAAAAAACCCACCGAGGTGGGCTCTTTTACCCGGGTCGCCGACCAAAGCTAACCGGAAGTTCTTAGCGGAGACCAATCCGCTTAAGAGGCAAGACCAATGATAAGAATCACTGATCAGACTATATTTTAAAGGAGTTGCTATGAAAGCACAACCTAAAACCCCCCTAAATGTCACACTATACATTCATGCACAGAAGCAATTTGACGGTTCATATCGATACCGCCCTTCTACATTCAAATACGATATCGATTCTGGCTTAGGCTTTGTCATTGCTGAGCATACTGTCGACATTCCATTTACTGCACCGTCAAGCACTGAGCTAGTTCAATTAGAGATTGACGCGCTCAAAGCTGAGCAAAACAAAATTCTTGCTGATGCGCAAGTGAAATCAAGTTTACTTGAAGATCAAATTCAAATGCTTCTCTGCTTAGAGGGTAAGCCAATATCTAAAATTGATGAAGAGCTCCCTTATTAATGGTGAATATGATGGATGCTATTAATCTAGCTATTGATGCTGTATTAGATGCGGAGCTATCTGTTATTGAACATGAAAATAACAGTGAGATAGTTTCTGGTACTCAACACATTTCTATTATCGGCGGCACACGACAAGTTGAATATTACCCATCAACTGGTACTGCTTATTCAAATCCAGTAAAGGGAAAATATAAGCAAATCACTATTAAAAAAGCGGGAATTAAACGCGCGATCAAACTCGCCAAATCTGGACATTAATTCAAGAGGCAAGACCAAAATGAAAACTTTTATCTGTGTATTCGAGCCGACTATCGACGCTCGGACGAACGGTGCTGTACCTTTAACAATTGCATTGAATTCTACAAATGCAAAATTAGCTTCTGCTGCTGCAATGATCAAGCTGTCTGAAGCTTATCCAGAAGCTATGGATAATTTTAATACTGATGAGCCGATTGTCTGTGAAGATAGTGTCGGTTCCCCTCGCCCTGCTCTCGATAAGTTCGACGAGAAGTTTGCGCTTGAAAATGAATTCGATGGTGAAAAATGGGTACCTGTTCAATATGAAGATTTTAACAAAATAAATGTCGTTATTCGTATCGCTGCTATTTTGTTATTCAATAAAACGCAATTCACCCGTTCTGATGTCAGTAAAGCGGTAAGCTTTGTTAACGAAAGCAAAGAGCAACCTAAAATTCGCAATATCGCAGAAGGTTTAGGAAAAATAAAACAGCTAGATTCGATGGATGCAGAGCAAACATATGAAATTGCTAATGCTGTTTTTGAGTTTGCTGATGATGATATTTCCGTTATTGATGCGATCGGGTTAGGTAACAATTGGTTAATTGAAGAGCCCAAATCAGAAGTTGAAACGGCACATGAAGAACAGGTGATAAAACGCGATTACGCGATGCTTGATACTGAAATCGCGCTCGCACTGTTAAGTAATGTTGATATCGATGACGTGAAAGGTTCTGATGTTCGCAGAGCTAAAGAACTGATCAGCAACGATGACAACGCATGGAAACGCTGGTCAATGAGTTTGCGTATCTATCCCGACATTCTCGACATTCCTCGTGAGAAAATTTTTTCACTCATCACAGAAGCTCGCGAACGAACTGAATTACTAAGTGATGCAAATGCACGTAAAGCGTTTATTGATTCGAAACTCGGTACCAATCAACCCAAAGTAACAGCACTCGGTAACGGCCGTTTTTCAGTTGATAATTTAATTCAGCAACCGGCTAATGATGAACAATCATCAACGACAGTTGAAGAAAAGCACTCTGTTGTTGAAGAAAAACCAAAACGCACACGCAAGAAAAAGGAGCCAGCTAAAGTCGAAGAAAGCACAGCTACCGAAACTGCCACTGAACAAACAAAAGAGCCTGATGCGGTCGTAATTAAAACAACTCAATCAGCAGTACAGCATGACGATTTCGAACAACGTGCGGCAATCATTGATGATGTACTCAAAGATAACAACGATCATCTTAATATTTGGAAGCGCGTACAGCGCACAGACGCTCGCTTTACTAAGCCGTTAGAAGGTGTGGGTTTTATAGGAACAAGCATAAACAGTACCTACATGTTTATGCGAGCGACTGAGATATTCGGCCCCATTGGCGAAGGTTGGGGTTATGAAGTTATTGAAGATAAATTTATCGATGGTAAGCCACTTGTTGAACCCATCCTCGATGAACGAAACAAACAGGTTGCAACTCGCTTTTTACGTGATGGGGATGGATCTTTATTCTGCGAACAAAACCACTCACTCAAAATTAAATTCTGGTACATCATCGAGGGCGAAATACGTGGTGAGTTTGAAAGTTATGGCGCCACGCCTTACCGTTACCAAACCAATTATGGCATTAAAGTCGATGGCGAAGTCATTAAAAAATCACTCACAGATGCAATCAAAAAAGCCCTTTCTATGCTTGGCTTTAGCTCTGATGTGTTCATGGGCATGCATGATAACCCTGAATATGTAGCAAGTAATAAGCTCGAGTACGAAATCAAAGCCGCAACAGATAGCGCAGAAGATGTGACTCGCGTTCGTAAAGAGCTGGATGAGAAATTTACTAAGCATACTGAAACCATGCGCAGCGCTGTTACACAAAATGAATTACGCGGTATTGCATCTACCCTTACTCGTGAAATATCAACACACATTAAGTTAGCACAAGATCGCGGTGACAAAGAGTACGCAAAATATTTATCAGGCAGGTTACGTCGATTAAATGAAATTGAAAAAGAGTGTATAGATCTACTTAAACAGAAAGAAGAGGCAATCTAATGACCAAGACTACTGCTATTGCACTTGCTGCAAGCTATGAAAAGCTACAGCAGCTTGTTGAAGTTGGTAATTTTTCCCCTGAAGAAATCGCTGACACATTAGAAGGTATTGAGGGCGAGCTAGGCGATAAGTTAGATGCAATCATGGTTCATGTTCGCAATATTGAAGGGCAAGCAAAAACACTAGAGGAAGAATCTAAGCGCTTATCTGAACGTAAAAAATCATTCGAAAATCAGGCTAAAAACTTAAAAAAATATGCTTTAACCTGCTTGTTGGCAGCGGGGTTAGACAATCTAAAAACCCTTAAAAATACGTTTACTGCACGTAAAGGATCAACCTCTGTTGTCATTGATAACGAGGATTTACTTCCTAATGACTTGGTTCAAGTTCAAGTGGTAACTACACCGGACAAAAAAGCCATTAAAGAAGCAATTGAAAAAGGCAAAAAAGTGGCTGGCGCACATCTCGAAATCGGTGAGCGTACTTTGCAAGTTCGTTAATAGCTTTTAGCGCTCAGAAATGGGCGCATTATAGGAAATAATATTATGGCCATGAAATTAGAAATCATCATCAACCACGACAAAGACAGTAATAAATCAAGCATCGAATGGTCCACAGCGTCAACGGAAGATGTCACAAAACAAGAGCGTCAAATGCTGTCACAGGTACAAAAAGCATTATTACTACAGCTAAACGCGCCAACCAGTTCAACAGTTTTACACTAGTGTGACATGTCACGGAGTATTGATTATGAAGAATAATTTAGAAGATTTGCACAACCATTTATTCGCTCAGCTTGAAAGGCTCTCTGATGAAGACCTTAAAGGAGACGAATTGAAGCATGAAATCAATAGAGCTAAGGCTGTTACTGAGGTTGCTGCTTCAATTGTTGAAAATGGCAAGTTGGCCATCGCAGTAAAACGTATGACTGATGAAGGTCGAATTCGGGATACACCTAAATATCTGGAAGTAAAAAAATGACCCGCTTTATTCATACTGATGCTATGTGTGATTGGATGCGTCAAAACTATTTACTGCCATTAGATAAATTAACATTGGCTTTCAATAAAGAATTTAATTGCTCACGATCTAAGGATGCAATGAATAGTTTTAGAAAGCGACTAAAGCTTAAAACAGGCAGATCTGGCGCGTTTCCAAAAGGTCACATTCCAGTAAACAAAGGTAAAAAAGGTTTAACCACTGCAAATTCAAGATCATTTAAAAAGAACAATATACCTCATAATTACCAACCTATTGGTACCGAGGTTATTACTACTGATGGATACATCAAAGTCAAAATAGCGCATCCTAGAACATGGAAACATAAACATATTCTAGTATGGGAAAAACATAATGGTCCTGTCCCTAAAGGACATGTTATTAAGTTTATCGATTGCAATCCTCTGAATTGTGATATTGAAAACTTAATGAGCATTACAAAATCTGAACACGGCGTTATTAATCGTTTCTATGCCAACGCCCCAGAAGAATATAAAGATGCAGTTTTGCAGTTGGCAAGACTGAAGATTGCAATTAGAAGCAAAGAAACCAAGAGGCAAGACCAATGCTAAGACACCAACATCAAAAAGACCAAGAAGTAAAAATCACCCTACCCGATGGATCGTACGGTTTTATTTCAACGGACAGACGCTGCACAGTTTCTTATGACTTCCCTGCGTATATCAAAATTGAAATTCAACCTACGGCCGTGCAGCAACAGAGGGGTAAACAATAATGTTTGGTTTATTCCTGATGATTTGCAGCGCTATTAATTGTGAATTTGAACCCTATGGCTATATCTACCCTGATGAGATCAACTGTTTAGTAGATAGAGAATTGTTAGTTAGTGAAGGTAAGGTTGCTGAATGCTATCCCGTCGAGGCTATTATCCGAGCCAATAATTGATTAAGCGTAATCAGTTTTATTTTTTATTTCTAACTAGCATGGTGTTTTCTCAACGACCAAACGAGTTAACACCATGCAATTACAACCTTGGAAACCCGAAGAGCAGTTATTAACGGATTTCGATATTAAATTAGGAAGATTGGCAGCAAGCGTTAAAAACAAGCAATTAACCGAAGCGGATATAAAACGCGCTTGTGATACCGCTGATTTACTAATTTTATTGATGATGAGGCAAGACCAAAATGAAAAGCGATCATGACATTATCACTCATGAGGAAATGATTGAATTAACAGGTTATCAGCGACCATCCCAACAATGCAAAGCTTTAGAACATGCGGGTATTTTCTTTATTAAGCGCCCTGATGGTCACCCTAGAACAACATGGGGACACTTTCAAAACCCGTTATCTAAGCGGTCGCAAGCACAAACTCAAGAAGAACCAAATTTCGGGGCTATGTAATGTCAAGAACAAGAAAGAACCCCGAAGATAATTGCTATCCAAAACGTGTTTATAGAGGGCGTTCAGCCTTTGAATTCAAGCCTATAAATGGTGGTACTGTAAGATTATGTTCACTTGAAAGTAGTGTCGCCGAAGTTTGGGCACACTATGAAAAGTATATTAACGATGAAAAAAATACAGATAACTTTAATTCTCTTGTTGAGCAATTTTTAAAATCTGCTGATTTCATCGAATTATCACAAGAAACACAAAAGGACTATCACAAATATTCAAATAAAGTATTACCTGTATTTGGGAAAATGAATCCAAACAACATTAAGCCGGAACATATCCGTAAATATATGGATAGGCGGGGTTTAAAAAGCCGAATTCAGGCCAATAGAGAAAAAACGTTTATGTCTCGTGTATTCCGTTGGGGTTATGAACGAGGAATGGTAAAGCTAAATCCATGCCAAGGTGTTAAGCAATTCAAAGAAAAAGCGAGAGAACGTTACATCACAGATAGAGAATATGACGCGTTATACCAATCTGCGCCATTATTAGTACAAGTTGCTATGGAACTCGCTTATTTGTGTTGCGCTCGGCAGCAAGACGTTTTATCACTAAAAAAAGATCAGCTCATGGAAGCGGGTATTTATATTAAGCAAGGTAAAACTGGTAAGAGTCAAATTAAAGGCTGGTCTGATAGGTTGAGAGCGGTTATCACAATGGCAACTGGCCTTCCCCTTGATGATGGTGTATCCAGTTTATTTATTGTTCATCAACAAAATGGCCGCGCCTATTCACGTGATGGATTTAATAGTCGATGGAGAAAAGCAAAAGAACAAGCAGCCATTAATAATCCTGAACTATCTTTTGACTTTACCTTTCATGATTTGAAAGCTAAAGGGATCTCTGACCTCGATGGCACATTGCAAGAGAAGCAAAAAATATCAGGACATAAGAATATAGGGCAAACGGCTCGATATGATAGAAAAGTAGAAATTGTACCCGTGGTAGGTAATCAGAAATAATGCATAAAAATTCTGAGTGTGAAATTTATATTCTGAAAGGATATTCTGAAAGTATTATGAAGTGTGATTTAGAGCACAAAAAAAGCGACCTTAAAGGTCGCTCTTTTCTTTCCCTAACCCGTTGTTATTCAACGCGGTTTTTATTTGGTGCCCAGGGCGGGACTTGAACCCGCACAGCCTAAAGGCCGAGGGATTTTAAATCCCTTGTGTCTACCGATTTCACCACCTGGGCTGAATTTTGGAGGCGCGTCCCGGAGTCGAACCGAGCTACACGGATTTGCAATCCGGTGCATAACCGCTTTGCTAACGCGCCTTCTTCTCAATCTCTTACTGAGATTTGGAGCGGGAAACGAGACTCGAACTCGCGACCCCGACCTTGGCAAGGTCGTGCTCTACCAACTGAGCTATTCCCGCCTTTCAGCTTTCGCTTTTCAAACTGGCTGATTTACTTATTTTTTTTCGTAAACCTCGTTGCCGTTCGATGCGTTGCATTCTACTGATTTCACATTTTGAGTCAACACAAATATTTAAAAAAATCACTCAAAACCGTTCGTTCGCTGTTTTTTCAATCATTTCGATCAAGCTTCGCTCAAATCTGACCATGCTGCCTTCAAATATTGATACATTGACCAGAACGTTAAGATAGCTGCAACATACAATAATGCGATAGCAAGATTCTCAATAAGCAAATTTGGACGCCACAATAACCCAACTAAAGAGATCATTTGGGCTGTTGTCTTAAATTTACCAATCCATGACACGGCAACACTACTTCTTTTGCCTATCTCAGCCATCCATTCTCTTAACGAAGAAATAATAATTTCACGAGCGATCATCGTCGCGGCGGGTAAAGTGACATACCAAACATCAAAACTTTCCGTAACAAGCACTAATGCTGTTGCCACCATCACCTTATCGGCAACAGGATCTAGGAATGCCCCAAACTTGGTTGTTTGCTTCCATAACCTTGCTAAATAGCCATCAAACCAATCTGTTACTGCCGCAATAACGAAAATTAATGCGCAAACAAAAGGCCCCCAACTGACTGGTAAATAAAAAGCCAGCACAAAAAACGGTATCAGAATGACTCGGAACAGGGTCAACCACGTAGGAATATTTAATTTCATCATGCTCAGTAACTTTTTGACCAAATTGGATTTAATAAGTATGGTGCCTTAAGACACCTACTGTTTCAATGCATTATAAATCTTTTCTGCCAACGCGTATGAGATCGAGGGCACTTTTGCTATCTCTTCTATACTTGCATTTTTCAGCGGCTGTAAGCCCCCCATATATTTTAGTAGCATTTGACGACGTTTGGGTCCTACACCTTCAATAGATTCGAGCGCGCTGGTATTTTTAACCTTTGCTCTACGCTGGCGGTGGCCTGTAATCGCATGATTATGTGATTCGTCTCGTATATGTTGGATCACATGCAGTGCAGGTGAATCAGGCGGCAACGCAACCCCTTCCCCTTCTGGCTTAAAAAATAGCGTCTCTAACCCTGCTTTACGGTCACTCCCTTTTGCAACCCCAATTAACAATGGTCGATTTTTATCCCAATCCACATCCAGAGAATTAAACACATCTTTTGCTTGGCCTAATTGCCCTTTCCCCCCATCAATAAAAATAATGTCAGGCACTTTACTCTCATCAATATGCTTGCCATAGCGGCGAGTAAGAACCTGATGCATCGCAGCATAATCGTCACCTGGGGTGATCCCCGTAATGTTATAGCGCCGATACTCCGACTTCACTGGACCATTTTTATCGAAAACAACACAAGATGCGACGGTTTGTTCCCCCATCGTATGGGAAATATCAAAGCACTCCATTCGAGCGATTGAATCCAACCCAACTGTTTTCGCTAATGATGACATCCGTTGATGGATTGTGGACTGCTGTGCAAGCTTGGTTAATAACGCGGTTGATGCATTCGTCCGTGCCAGTTTCAGATAACGCGCCCTTGCACCACGAGGTTGAGTTTGAATTTGAATTTTACGCCCAGCGATGTGCGATAGTGAGTCAGCCAGCAATGTTTTCTCAGGTAACGCAAAATCTAACAGGATCTCTCCGGGCAATGTTCGATTTTCACTTCCTTGTAAATAGAACTGCCCAAGAAAAGTTTGCACCACTTCTTCAAGTAATGTGTCAGCCGGTATTTTAGGATAATAACTCCGGCTTCCTAACACTTTCCCCTGCCGTATAAACAACACATGAATACAAGCAAACCCTGCCTCGAAGGCTACACCAATCACATCAAGGTCATCGCTATCACCTGAAACAAATTGTTGCTCTGTTACCGCCCTCACCGCTTGAATTTGATCGCGAAACCGTGCCGCTTCTTCAAAACGTAACGCTTGACTGGCCTTTTCCATCCGTTCAATCAAGCCAGTTAATACTTGCTGATCTTTACCTGTTAAAAATAAACGAACGTAATTAACTTGTTGTTCATACTCTTCATCGCTCACTAATCCCTTAACACAAGGGCCTAAACAACGCCCGATTTGGTATTGTAGGCACGGCCTTGAACGATTTTTGTAGACGCTATCTTCACATTGTCGGATAGGAAATAGCTTTTGCATCAAAGCCAATGTTTCCCTTACTGCATAAGAGTTAGGAAATGGCCCAAAATATTCACCTTTCGCATGCTTAGCACCACGGTGCATCGATAATCTTGGATGCGTTTCTTTACTCAGAAAGATATAAGGATAGGATTTGTCATCACGCAGTAAGACGTTATAGCGAGGCTGATAAAGCTTGATATAGTTGTGTTCGAGTAATAGCGCCTCTGTTTCTGTGTGTGTAACCGTGACGTCAATGGAGGCGATATTTTTCACTAACTGTTCAGTTTTTCGGCTGCTGACGTTAGTACGGAAATAACTGGAAAGTCGTTTTTTTAAATCTTTTGCTTTACCGACATAAATAACCGTTCCCCCAGCATCATACATTCGATAGACGCCGGGTTGGTTGGTCACTGTCTTTAAGAAAGCTTTTGGTTCAAACTGTTCTGACACCCTAATAAACCCTGTTTGGCTACAATTAACCCATAGCTAATGGCAATATGGGTTAATTCTACATCACTACGGATATTAAGTTTACCAAACATTCGATATCGATAGGTATTTACTGTTTTAGGGCTTAAATTTAGCACCTGTGCTATCTGTTTTGTGGGGATCCCTTGGGTGATAAGCAACATGATTTCTAACTCACGCGTTGACAATAACTCATAGAGATCGGTCTGTTCATGCTGATTAATACGTTTTAAAGCAATAGATTGCGCAATGTCTGGTGAGATAATTTTGCTGCGCGCATTGACCACCTGTATAGCTTCTAAGAATTCATTTACTTCAATTTTGGCACTTAGTATACCTTGGATCCCAAGATCGAGCGCTTTGAGTAAGAATGAATAATGAGCGTGGATATTATAAATAATAATACCAACATCAGGCTGTGTTCGTCTTAGCGTTTGTAGCGCCTTTAATGATTCAAATTGGCAGTTATCGTTATTAATTAAGATAATGCTGGCTTTTTGTTGCCGATTCCATGAGATGGCTTGTTCGATTAAAGGAAATGAAGCCACAATATGACATCGTTTGTGTCGGCTAAAAATAGCCTCAAGCCCACGAATTAATATATTATTATTATCAATAATTATAATATTAATCATCTTTCTCTCTATATTTTATGACGACTCACCCATATAAACCTCCATAAATAGCAATTTTACAAAATAAAATATAGTCTTTTCGTTTCGTGATTAACTGATTGCTTTATTATTCTACGAATCAATACATGCTAAAAATAACGTCAAAAAAGCGATATCCTTTTAAAATAAAATAGCCATGCAAATACATGGCTATGACATTATTATAAATAGAAACTAATTGGTTATTTCTGACCGACTAAACGGCAGATACTCTCTGATACCAAATAGCTTTTCTCAAACGAGCTGAGAGGCAAGAATTCAAATCGCGAGTGGAAATTTAATGCGCCTGTAAAGTAATTCGGCGTTAAAATTCCTCTAGCAGAGAGTGCAGAACCATCTGTGCCCCCTCGCATAGGGATCACTTTAGGCTCAACATTTTGAATTTTTAATGCTTCAAAAATTAAGTCGATAGCCGTACGGTCATCACCGAGCGAATCACTGATATTGCTGTACACATCTTCGATTTTAAAATCAATTTTTGCTCTCGGATGGCGCGTTCGGATCAATTCAATCGCTTCACCGATATAACGTTTACGAGCTTCATAGCTGTTTCGGTCAAAATCGCGGATCGCCATTTTGATTTTTGCATTATCGGGATTTGCGACTAAATCAGTCACATAGAAATAACCTTCGCGCTGCTCGGTATGTTCAGGAGTATCAAAACGGTCAAAACAGCCGATAAAATCATGTGCGACACGAATAGGATTCAATAGTACATTTTTTGCCGACATAGGATGAGCCGTCACCCCTTTAATTGTCACCTCAATTGACGCTGCATTAAAGGTTTCATACACCACTTCCCCGAGGTCACAACAGTCAATGGTGTAGGCAAAATCTACTTTGAAGCGAGATAGGTCCATGATTTTTGAGCCACGTAACCCTATTTCTTCATCAGGAACAAAGGCAACATAGATATCACCGCAATCAAAATCTGCCTGTTGCAGCTTATCCATTAACTCCATAACCACGGTAACCGCGGCCTTGTTGTCCGCACCGAGTACGCTCGTTCCGTCACTAAAGATAATCTCTTCACCGATATAAGGGGCCGCTTCTGGGTGCTCTGACGCTTTAAACCAAATATCTTCTTGGGCATTCAAACACAGATCTTTGCCTTCATATTTAAGTGTTTGAGGCTTAATAACTGGCGATAGACCAACATCGACTGTATCTAAATGGGTGACAAAACCGATTTTAGGTGCTGAAGGTTTATTGCCCGGACGTACAGCATAAAGAATTGCATGTTCATCGATATAAATCTCTTTTAGGCCATAACTTTCTAGCTCTTTTGCCAGCAATTTCGCTAAATCACGTTGCCCTTCTGTACTCGGCACAACCGTTGCCGCTGCATCACTTTGACTTTCGATTGCAAGATAGCGAAAAAAACGTTGTTCGAGCTGTTTACCTAATTTATTCATTTTTTTTGTTCCTTTTACTCAATCCAACAACTGACTTATGGTGTTGGCTGCCATGTATAACCACTGTCAAATCCAATTGGAATATCGAATGCCCAGAAGAGGTATAGCGTTGCGGTCAATGTGATCAACAGACCCACCGTAAACGGTATCATCATGGAGCAAAGAGTACCAATTCCTGCATTTTTGTAATATTTCTGACAATACATCAGGATCAACGGATAGAATGGGAACATGGGGGTACTGACGTTCATTGCCGAATCACTGACTCGGAAGGCCGCTTGGGTAAGTTCCGGAGAGATGCCGACCGCCATCAACATTGGCACAAGTACAGGAGCCATGATCGCCCACTTAGACGTGGCTGAGGTGATCATAATATTTAATATTGCAGTCAGTAGAATGACACCAAAAACAGTCAATCCTGAAGGCATATCAAGGGTACGCAGTAATTCCGCACCAGATAACGCTAATAATGTACCTAGATTCGAATGTTGGAACGAATATAAGAATTGCGCGGCAAAGAAAGCGAAGACAATAAAGGGGATCAGTGACTTAGTAATATTTTCCATCGCTTTCACCACATCTTTCGTAGAGGTGAAAGATTTAGTCATATAGCCGTACACGATGCCGGGCAACGCAAAGAAAATAAACAGCAGTGGCACAACGATTTGCATGATAGGCGCTTTCGGGCTAGTCAAGCTGCCATCTGGGCCACGTAATAATGAGTTTTCCGGCCATAATAAGGCAAACAGACCCGCTGCCAAAGCCAGCACGACAAGACCCGATACACGAAACGCTCTATTTTCTAATGGCGTGATCTTACCGAGATCCTGATCGGCATCGGTATCCACATCTTTGGTGGTAATTGGGCAGTTTTTATTTAACCATGGCTCAACAATTTTTTCGGTAATAAACCAGCAAGTAAAAATAACACCAAATGTGCCACCAAGGCTAAAGAAGTAATTACACAGTACGTTAACACTATAGCCAGGAGCCATCATTTGCGCAGCATCTTGTGTGAAGCTTTGCATAATAGGATCGATGATAGAAGGCGTATAACTTGCAGTAAATCCGCCCGCTAATCCTGCGAATGCAGCCGCAATACCCGCTAATGGATGGCGACCACTCGCGTAAAACATCATTGCAGCGACAGGCATCAAAATGACGTAAGCAGAGTCAGAAGCAATATGGGAAACAATCCCCACGAACACTACCGTTGGCGTCAACATTTTCGGAGTGATAAACGAGAGCATTTTTTTCAGCGCAGTATTGATAAAACCGCTGCTTTCAGCAATCCCTATCCCCAATGTTGCAACTATTGTTATTCCAAGAGGAGGGAAATTAATAAAATTTTTCACTGCCGCTGTGATGAATAATATGATTTCCTCATAGTTAAACATATTAATGACAGTGATTTTTTCTTTCGACACTGGATGGTAATAATTAAAATCTACAAATGAAAGTAAATAAGATAAAAACCAACAGATTATCAAGGCATAAATAAACAGCATTGTAACGTCAGGCATCACGTTACCGATACGTTCAACACGGTTTAAGAAGCCCTTTTTTTTAGGGAGTGTATTTGTTGTCATATTTGCAAGTACTTAAGTTATTAGAGTAATAAACTTTTACACACTAAATAACGATTTATGAAAAGTAAAATACTTTCTTTCGATTATTTAACAGGATAAACCAGTTGTGATGACTTGCATTAAGATAATTTATCATTATAAATTATCTTAATTATTTAAACTCAGCAGGAATATGCTTTTGTTAGGGATAACTTCTCAGATTTCGCAAATTAACGATTATTTTTTATTAATCAAAAGATAAGAAAAAGGAATGAATAACATTCCTTTTTTACCATTAATTTTTTTTGAAATATTCTACTCTCGTTTTAGTTTTTCGGTATTGGCGATATAAAGGGCAACCACTAAGACTAAAATTGCAGCAGAATGAAGTAGTGTTGTCAGTGGATCGCTGTGATCAACAATAATTAAACGTATTACAGCCGTAATGCCGATATAGATAAAATACCTTAATGGAAAATGGTAACCAG
The DNA here is from genome assembly GCF_028477945.1 of Providencia sp. PROV261. Lineage (NCBI taxonomy): Bacteria > Pseudomonadati > Pseudomonadota > Gammaproteobacteria > Enterobacterales > Morganellaceae > Providencia > Providencia sp. PROV261. Next base: position 194,640 of record NZ_JAMPMC010000005.1, read on the forward strand.
ACAAAAAATACTTAGTAATCAGTGCAATAAACTCGAAATAGAGGAAGTAAATCACAATTCTTTCTAATAGTTCATATGCTGTTGCTTCCTTTTGCCCACTAAACATTAAGGAGGCCATGGTGTACGTTTCTTTTGCTAAAAAGAAAACCAGTACAATCGCTAATGCGATCAAGCCAATATTTAATACCCATTGCAAAACCCACGCAATATTACTGGCGTGCCGCATATTTCTCATACTATTCATTCGTTATATTCCCTAGATAGTGATGCATATTGATATGGTAAGCTTGCGTGCACTTCCCCACATCAAATGCACAGAATTAAATCGCCTTCTATAAAAGGTTATAAGTCTTTTAGGTTATTGTAATTCATATTTAGGGTATTAACATTATGGAAGCAAAATAAAATAGATTAAATTTAACTAAGCCAGCAACGGCTGGCTCTCAAACCTTTTATTTAGCCATTAGCTTCATAATATCTTGTTCTGTCAGCATGGGTGTTTTTTCAATAAAGTTGTAGTACTTAGGTTTACTCTCAACAAATATTTGCATGGCCATCTCTGCATGCTGACTTTCTTCAAATAAAGCCGCAGAAACATAGTAAGAAGACGGTGAATGCAGATGATAAAATAGATGCGTTCCGCACCGTTGGCAAAATGCGCGTTCACCCCATTGTGATGAGGCAAAACGCGTCACCGCCTCTTCCCCTTCAATAACGACATCATCATGGCAATCAACACTAAAGCCAGGGCCACCATTCCAACGTTGACACATACTGCAATGACAAACACTTATTTTATCGATAGGCTGATGGGTACTAATTTTTACAGCGCCGCAGAGGCATTGCCCTTGATACATGGTATTTCCTTTTGATGATTCACGTTAGTTTAGTGCTCACTATAAGATGAGACACGATAAAAATACAAGGTGATCATTGCTTGTCACCAATTCGGAATTGGCGACCATTAAAGCGGCGATCTGTTGTTGTTTCAGTCAGCTCTACACGCCTTACCTCGGCTTGCTCACGCATTGATTCTATATCACCAAGATCTTGCATCTTATTTTGTTTCAATGGATGTTCTATTTTCACATTAACCTGCTCGTATGAAGTGACCGTTTCTGCCGCCTCAGCAAATAATGACGCGCTGGTTAGCAATGCGATAGCAATAAATAACTTTGAAAAAAAACGTGTTCTCATTGAAATTCCCTCCTGCTCAACCTTCGTTTTAGCGCAATACCATGTCAAAAAATAGTACCGACAAGTAATCATTTGGGGAATTTTGTAAATTTTTTAATAGCAAAATATGCCTTTTCTATAAAGGCGCTGTACGGTCGCTTATCACAATAGGGAGAACGTTTTCCCCCTATTAGCGATAAGGATTTTCGAAAGGAAGTTAATTTATTCTGATGACTTTGCATTCACTTCTTTTAATAGATACCAGCAGAAATACAGCAATACGATGATCCCTACCCCAAGTAGCACCCATAACGTGATAGTCATCCAGTCAAACTCATTTATCACAAAGTCATTTGATGTTAATTGCTCTTCACCACCCAGCTCAATAATCTCTTCTGGCACATACAATTTAGGATAACGATGCATTAATTCATCGATTGTTAGTGGTTGACCAAGTAACTCTTGGTAGCTGATATTATCAATACCGGCAAGCTGGCTCCCCCAAACTAATAGATAAGGCGATGCTCCTTGTACGTTGAACATTAAATTAACGGCATCGCGTTTCCCTTCAATATATGGTGGTTTATCATCCCAGCTGCCTTTTAATGCAGTAATTCTGAGTTTTTTAACCATTAAATCATTTAATACCAACTCCGGATTGCGGATTTCTTGGCCATTTTGTATTTGGTTATAGGCCACTATATTTGTTAGTGGTAGCCATTCTTCTCCAGAAGTAGAGGTATATTCAATGTGTAAAGGCAACACGCGGTTTGCTTGCCGCAATTGGATCACAATCGCACTTAAAGGCTGTGGCGAGGGTAAACGATATATTAATTGGTTTAGTGACACCCCTTCATTATTGGTAATAAAGTGGCAGGTCTCTTGCCGCCTTGTTGAATGAACAACCATAGAGGTCCCTTGCGCCATTGTTAAATCAGGGATCTTCGTCTCTTTAGCTGCCACAATAATGACCATCAAATAAGGGGCTCTTAGCGCAACGTAATGCCCTTCTAATAACTTAATTGTATTGCTATAAATCCCCCCAGAGTTTGAATTCAAACTCATGACAGGCTGATAAGCAGAAATATTCACCCAATCCTGTTTATTATCGCTAGCATAAATAAACACTTTCCCTTGCCAATCTTGTTGATTATTCATCCACTGCAAAGAAAGTGTCTGAATCGGAAAATCTTCTTGATTATTATTTTGTCGCGTTAATAGATAAGATTGATATACCGCATCTTTGGCTTGCTGCATTGCGGGCAATTCTATGCGTGTTAGCTTACTTGGTTGCGTTTCAATCAAAAGATATTGTTGATCGTCGTGAGTTTCTTCTTTCGAATTGACTTGGTCTGCACGAATAATTAGTCGCTGCAAAGCAAAGCTAACTTGTGAGATTTTACGCCTCTCTTCTGTATCATAAAATAAAGCCGATGGAACCTCCTGACCTGTTCCATTAAACACTCTGACATCTTGTAATGTTTGAGGATATGCAGAGTTGATATAGGCTTCAGAAGGAAGCTCAAGCCAAGCAAACGAACTATTATCGCTAGAATATTTCAATTCTATGCCCTGATAAAAGTCATAGGGCGTTAATGCTTTTTGCTCTTGTGCATGCACGAAGCTAGACAATAAAAATGAAAAAGAAAGATAAACGAAAGTCAGCCACTTCCCTTTGCTTTTAGTTAGCTTCATCTTCAACCTCATTAGTTCCTTTATGTTGGGCTGTTTTTGGTGGCAGTGGTGAAAAATACCCCACCACTAAAATCAACACCGCGACAACAATAAAGCTTATTGCACGAGATAAGCCATCCTGCCCATAAATATCGACTAAGAATAATTTAGCAATAACACAAGCAAATATTCCTGCCCCCAAGAACCAGCTCATACGGTTTTGTTTAATGCTGGCAAAAATCATAAAGCCTAAAGCGACTAGTGACCAACTAATAGAGAGGACAGTTTGGACTAATCGAGAATTAAAGAGCGCATCGACATTCCAATTAATTTCAGCAAAATCGGAGATGATCCTGATGATTATGCCATTAAACCATACCCCACTCAGAACGATAGCCGAAAAGCCTAGTCCCCTAATGATCCAAAGGTCAAATTCCCTAATTTTCTTTAATTTTTGTATTAGCCCACGACGCATTAATAATAACGAAGCAATGCTAAATAAACCGGCTTCATCCAATGGGTTGATCAGTGGAACATAATTCCAGAATGTCAGTTTCCCATCTTCAAAATTAGCAATAAATGAGAGGCCGATTAAAACAACAATAACAGGTAAAAAACTATACCAATAAATTATACCGTTGCGTTTCATTGGCGGCATTTTTTGGCTTTGCAACCAATACATCACTAAAATTGTTAGGGTTATCGCCATCACATAGATAAAGTAACCAAGCTCATTCATTCCCCAAGGTAAAATGGCGACAAACCAATTCACTTGTGTCGCAATAAACGCCAAGATCAGCCAAAACGTTGCACCGTGTAATATACGTTGCAGCCAAATATTACGCGCTTTCTGAGCATGTATCACAAATAAAATCGAACTACCTAACATCACTGGCCAAATCAGAGAGCCATCTCCTCTCCCCATTGGGTTTTGGTCATTAATAAAATCCAAGGCCAGATAGTAATAGCCAATTAGCCAAATAAACGATTGGCATAACAATAAAGGCACCCAATCAGTCTTAATGGCTAACATGCGCCATAGCCAAGCGGAAATAATGACTAATGCCATGATGATGAAGCTTTCAGACTCACCGCTCCAAGATAATATGTCGGTGATAACAGGGAGCCATACAATCCAAATCATCAAGCCAAGAATTAAGAAAGCATAGCTAAGCACTTTGTAATTTTCTGATGTGCCACGTTTTACGTGAAATATCGCACCGGCACTGAAACAAGCCGCCAATAAGACAGGCACCAAATAAGTACTTGTACGGCTCCATATATTGAAGGAAAAACCAGCTAATAAGATCAAGGCACTCACTGAAATAAGCCATGGCCCAATTACGATTAGTTTTTTATTTTGCTGAGAGAAGCCATAGTACAGTAATAATAACCCTTCGACAGACCAAAGAATTGATGTCCATTCATAGGTGAGCGCCAGTGGTATTGCCAACGTAACGAACCCAATACCAATGATAATATTGCCTAATGCTAAATTTTTCCCCACCACAGCATAGCGTTTATGGATCCTTAACCCAGCGAGTAAATAAAGTAAACCGAGTAATAGTGCCGAAAATGCTGGCGCAAAGCTGATTTGCCAAGAAATTGCACACTGCATTGCCATACTAATAAAAGGTGGAACAAGCAGTAATGTATAGTCGACAACTAATTGCTTCTCGTGTGGGTAACGTAATGCAAATAATTGTGTTAACACATTAAACACAATTAAGTTAGCAATCAGAAACAGTTGGCTAGAAACATAATAGTCAATTTGATAATACTGTACTCCCCATAATAGTGCGACTGCATAGGTCATGAACATGCCAACTAAATTAAGTGGGCGCCATGCTTGCCATACACTAATCACTAAAATGGCGATTGATAACATTAAATAGTAGGAAAAGAGCAGAATATGATTTCCGCCACCAGTAGATAGCAAAATAGGCGCTAAATACCCGCCTAACGAGGCTAAAACAGCCAAACTGATCGCTCGTTGTAACAATGCAAGCAAAATACTGGCTGCACAAATCAAGATCATTGCAACGAATGCCATACTATAAGGTAGCATTGTATACAGTTTAAAAGCGGCAAAAACGGTAATGTAAAAACAGCCTATTGAGCCACCTTGTAAGATCAAGGCAAATAAAGACTTTTTATGGCGTAAATACCACCCCACACCAAGTAAAGCTAAACAAGCTACTGCACTCGCTATCAGGCGTACTTGTGGTGATAGCATGTTGTTTTGAATACTGAATTTCAGTAAATAAGCGATACCAAAAAACAGCAAAAGAATACCAATTTTTGCTAGTGGGTTCCCTTTCCAAATCCAACTAAAAAAGTGACTAAATAGAGGGACTACCTCATTATTTTGGCCACTCACTTTATTGTTTGAAGGATGACCAACGTTGTTTGAAGATTGAGCAACACGATTAACATCCACTGTTGGTTGGAATTGCCGTTGAGGTACTTCTTCTGTTACTTGGGAGTTTAAGACGGGTGGAGCCGTAGGCAAAGGCTCCAACTCATTAGAATAATGAGAGAGCTCTTCCGAGGCGCTTTGATATTGTTGTGGTTTTTCAGAGGCAACAATCGTTTCTGGAGGGCTCAGCTCCGTTTGCTGATTAATCTCCCTATCTTGATAGCGCTTTAGCGTTTGCTCTAATGATAGAATACGTTGATTTTGCTGGAATAATTGGTATTTCACTCGCTGGACAAAAACTATTGCGATAATCGCAAGTATAGGTGAAACAGCTGCTAAAATAGCAATTATTAACCCTATCAGTATCAAGCCATCCACAAATAGCTTTCCCTCATCTTTAAACCTACGATTAAAAAATTTGCAAAAAAAGCGTATTCCTCTCTTCGCCTAGTGTAGATAGCATTCTAGCTATTGCCAAGCTGCTGTAATAAATTATTACAAATTAAAGTGCTCGCTAGGTTATGCCTAAAAACGGTAACTCAAAAAGAGTTTGTCCTACAAGCCAACACGCTATTACTCTTATTAAGAGGAACCATAAAATAGCCTTTTTTGCTAATGTAATATGCTTATTGACTATTTTTTATCTCTCTTGATTCTCTGTAACTCTTTTTTTTGTTTTCATTGATGTTATTTAATAAAAACTCATCTTTTTTTCGCCTTTCTTTATAAATTTATGTTATTTATATGTTTACATTATTAAAAAATAAATACGCATTAATAATGTAAGAAAGAGTATCAATAAAAGAAGTATATACAAAATAATTTAGATTGCATATAAATAGTTTTATTTCGATACTCAAATTAGGATTAATCGATTCCATCAATCGCAGCTTAAATATGCTGGAAATATTTTTATTTCATATTATGAGGACATTATGCTGTTACATATAATAATGGCTGCACTTGGACCAATCATCCTCGGTTTAGCGGTCGGGTGGCTATCCGGGAAATATGGTTTTATAAAACGTGAGTATTCACAAGCGTTTGCAGACTTTGTGGTTAAAATTGCGCTACCTTTTGCTTTATTTCTTGCCGCTGCACAAGCGCCACCTTCCGTACTGCTAAATATTGATTATCTATTAGCGTTGGCGGTTGGTTTAATCGCTTCTTATATTATTGGCTTCGTGGTTGGTAAGTTATTCTTTCGTCATAATAAGAAAGATGCAGCAATGCAAGCCTTATCGGTTTCCTTCCCTGATATGGCTTACTGTGGACCACCTGTTTTATTAGCAACGGTCGGGTCGTCCGGTCTTATTGCGATGGTGTTGGGAAATTTAATTTATACCATTATTATTATTCCTTTTACCCTGTTGCTTATTAGTGGCAGACAACAGAATAATGGTATTTTTAAATCGATCGGCAAAGCGATTGCACAGCCATTAGTTTTCTTACCTATATTAGGGGCGCTATTAGCCATATTTGGCGTTAAATTACCTGAAATTTTGCAAAATTCGGTCAACGAATTAGGTAAAACCGCTGGTGGTGTCGCGCTGTTTTTCCTTGGCTTATTACTTTCAGGTATTAAGCTGAAAATCAGTGTTGAGATTGTGTTCAACGTCTTTGTGAAAAACTTTTTGCAAGCCGCATTAATACTAGGAACGGGTATTGCATTGGGGCTACAGGGCGATATGTTAAAATCAGCCTTTATTATCGGTATTTTACCAACAGCAACGGCGGTACCGGCACTGGCTATCAGTAATAAGGCTTACACGGACACCTCCGCTGGCACAGTTTTACTCAGTACATTAGCCTCCCTCATCTCAATTATTGGCGGTATTACTATCGTCGAAATGCTCTAACCTACTCAGCAGGCTAGCATTAGCCTGCTTTTCCTTCCTGATTTTGTTCACCGATTATTTGCCATAGAGATCACAAAAAAAGTATCATATCTATATATGATTTCTTTTCGCATTCAGGGAATAAATAATGAAAATTAGCGATGAATTAGCTTATGCAATCGCTTCCGTTACAGAGGTTGCGGCATTAGCCGCGCATAATTGGGTAGGTAAACAAGATAAAAACGCAGCAGATAAAGCCGCCGTTGAAGCCATGCGTAACCGCCTAAATGAATTAGATTTTCACGGTCAAGTCGTGATCGGTGAAGGTGAAATTGACGATGCGCCCATGCTATATATTGGGGAGCAAGTGGGTAATCCCTCAGCGAAACAGAAATTAGATATCGCTGTTGATCCTATTGATGGTACTCGTATGGTCGCCTGTAATGAGCACAATGCCATTGCGGTTTTAGCCGCAGCGCCAACGGGTACCCTGTTACAGGCTCCAGATATGTATATGGAAAAATTGGTTGTCGGTTACGAAGCCAAAGGTACAGTACATCTCAATAATCCATTAGAAAAAAATCTTGAAAACCTCTCCTCAGCACTGAATAAACCAATAGCTCATTTATCAATTGCTATGCTTGATAAGCCACGCCATCAACATATCATGCAAACAATTCGCAATTTTGGTGCGAATGTCATTGCAATCCCTGATGGCGATGTTTTAGCTTCCTTATTAGCTATCTTACCTGAGCATCCTATTGATATGATGTATGGTATTGGCGGTGCACCTGAAGGTATTATTAGTGCCGCCATTGCACGTGCTTTAGGTGGTGATATGCAAGCTCGTTTAGTCTCTCGTACTCAAGCTAAAGGAGATAATGCACAAAATAGACTCTTAGCTGAACAAGAGGCAGCGCGCTGCCGCCAAATGGGCGTGAATATTGGGGAAATTCTCACATTAGACTCAATGGTGAGTAGTAATGATGTCATGTTTGCAGCAACAGCCATTACCCCCACAGTGTTAATGGATGGCATCGCGCATCATTCCCACAGTTACACCTCGAATACGCTGCTAATTAATGGTCATAACCGTTCGTTAAAGATTATTAATAACCGACATTTCCATTAATCTCATCTGATCGAACTGGTATTAAACCTACCAGTTCTTTTTCAAAGCGCCTTTGTAAATCTACTTAGTTCGACGACATAATTGGCAATAATTTTCACCTTCACATTTTGACATTATTCTTCTAGGTTATAGAAGGATATTTTTTAATCATCTGTATCATGATCTAATAATGGAGTATTTATGAAATTGAAACTTTTTATCGCCACAGCCGTCGCTCTGTCAACCCTGTCTGCTTTTACAGCTCAAGCTAACTCAAATGCTAACGCTAGCACTACGTTTTCAGCGTCTGTCGCGAAAAAACTCAATAGCTATGAGGATATCATGGTAGGTAAAGTCTGGGTAACCACAGAAGCGCTTGATCAAGATAACAAGCAAGTTGACCCCGCCAATGAACAAGTTGCCAATTTCTTTGGACTTGCCGAATACTTTCCAGATGGCACATTTAAAATGATGACGCCAGAAGGTAAGCCAAAAATGCAGGGTGACTGGTCATTTAGTGACGATGGTAAAAGCCGCTCAATTACCGCGAAAAATGATAAAGGTGAAGTGCTATTTACCCGCGTAGTTGAAAACATCACCGTGACGCCGGAAGAATATACTTATCGTATTTATCCAACACCGGATGATAAATCAAAATACGTTGATATTGTGCATAAAGTGAAAAACTAATTGCCCCAATATGCGGTTGTTCCCTTGCATGGTATTACAACAACATATTCCTGACCCCATCATAGTAAAAAGGATGGTGACATAGTAAAAAGGCCATAGACAGCTCACCGTCTATGGCCTTTTATATAGGTTAAACTGCGTTATTTATCTTGTGCCAATGTCATACGGTTCAACATTGGAGCAGTAATCACCATCAAAATCGCAATCACACCCGTTACAATACCAATTTTCAAGAAGACATCACTGTAAACGGATAGTGATTCAAGTGAACTTGTCACCTTCCCTTCTGGTACAGCGGCCAAGGATGCTACGTAACCGGCAATAAATGCAGCAGCAGAGTTAGTTAAGAACCATGCTCCCATGATAAAGCCCATCAAACGCTGAGGAACCAATTGCGCTACCATCGCGAGGCCGAGACCTGAGATCATCAGTTCACCAATACTTTGGAAACCGTAACAAATTATGAGCCAGCCAGCAGACACTATCCCCGCCTCGTTGGCAAATTTCGCACCTAATGGCAACACCAAGAAGGCTGCCGAGCATAGCAACATACCGATAGCAAACTTGTGTGGCATCGGTAAGTGATCGCCCATTTTATTGTAGATTGCCGCCAGAATTGGGCTACCAATAATAATCCAGAATGGGTTTAATGCTTGATATTGTGCTGGTTCAACAGAGAATATTCCAAATATTTCATGCTCAACGTTGTGTAACGCAAAGAAGTTAAGCGAGGTTGGCATCTGACTGTACAGAACAAAGAAGACGATAGCTTCTAACATCAGAATAAGTGCAACAATCATGCGACGACGTGCAGAGCCATTTAGCGCTAAGGTTTCTTTAATAAAGATAACAATAATCCCTAGCGAAATGATACCCAATGCTGCACGAGCGATCTCCAAATTGTGCAGTAACCATGTAGAAATCACGATCAGAGCCACAACCCCTACAATAGTCACTAGCAATTTAGAAATCACTATTGGAGCAAAGTCAGGTTTAGAACCATGATCGGCAACCCATTTCTTACACATAAAGAAGTTAATCAATGTGATAACGAGGCCGACAACACTGAGGGAAAAGGCAATATCCCAACCATAATGTTTTGCCAACCAAGGCGTTGCTAACATCGAGAAAAGAGAGCCGATGTTAACGGACATATAGTACATGGTGAATGCACCATCCAAACGCGGGTCATCTTTTTCATAACAAGTGGATAGTAACGATGATGGGTTAGCCTTAAATAAACCATTACCAACAGCAATCGTTGCTAGCCCGATATACACCATGGAGACATCGTGCCCTGAATATGCGACGAAAGCATAACCAGCAATTAACACTAACGTACCGAGAACGATAACGCGTTTTGTGCCGAGAATTTTATCGCCTAACCATCCCCCAATAGCAACAAAGCCATAAACTAATGCAGCAAAAGCAGAAAACAAAGTAATTGACTCTGTTTCTGACATGCCCAGCACTTGGCTTAGGTAGAGAGGGAGGATCCCTTGGAGACCGTAATAACCAAAACGTTCCCAAAGTTCAATAGAAAAGATGAGATAGAACGAGCGAGGTTGCTTAAACGCGTTAAGACTGACTTCCTCTTTGTTGTTAGTTGTGGACACTAGTTACCTCTATGACAACCTGTACATAAGCAAAAAAAGCTAAATGGGGTACTGTTTATACCCTCAGCATTGTTATTGTCTCAAGAATTCCAGTTTAAAAATCCAAAGTTGTCCGGTTAAACGCGTTAAATTCACTAACTTCCCGCCGATACATTAACCTTCAAATTCGACATCACTGTGTGTAATAGGATGCTTATGAATCACAAACATAAAATTCAATGAGTTAAAGCAGATTTGATTATTTATTCAACATTGATAGTGATAAATACCGCTAGAAATGCGAAAATCAATTAAGCAATATACGCTATTTATGCACCAAAAATAAAGATTTAGCTAGTACTAATTACCCCATAAATAGTTCGATATCGTGAATAAGGTCACTTTTATAGCTAATTTACACAGTTAATGCTGGATATTAATTAACCAATTGATACGTAAATGTTAAACATTTTGTGCTAATTTTAAAACTAAGATAATTAAATTTACCTTAAGCTCATTTCAATTAATAACCTTATATCTTTCCCTCGGTAGATTGTTATATGACAGTGCCGTCCGACTAAAAAATCTATTATTGGATACTCTATTTGGGATGAGTTGTTTGATATTTAATCACGCGATGGGAGTCGTATGGAACCACACTCCATCTATCTATTCACAGAACTAATCAGGTGGGATTTGAAGGAAGTTAGATAAAAAAAAGCCCAGCAAATCGGCTGGGCATAATGCATTCTACTTAAGGATCTTAGTTACTTCGAGTAAAACTACCATTTCATAGCTGCATTATTGCATTACTTCATGTAAAGAAATGAATGTTGAGGGTAAATATATGAATGTTTACGCAAGCAAACAGAATATACTTATTACTAAGACCACCAGCTCATACAAAAGGTTCATAATTTTTTATTTTTTTATCACCAGAAATTCCTTTTGCAGCACAAATAGCTATTTTGCGATAACCACCTGAAAGAGATTGTTTATTGCGCTAGGGAAAACAGCGAGTTAACCTTATGGTAGATACGTTAATAAAAGGATCTTCAGTGAAAAAATTTTTGTTGTCACTGTTCGTTATTTGCAGTGCCTTTGCGCTTAACAGTTATGCAGCACCTTTGTCTCCCCCTCAAGACAAACAACTGTTGCTCAAAAGTGCGCAGGACGGACAAGCCGAAGCTCAGTTTAACCTTGCTATGCTGCTTCAATCCGAAAAACAGTTAACGGAGGCCGCTAAGTGGTATCGTTTGTCGGCTCAGCAAGGGTTTACAAAAGCGCAAATTAACCTTGCGTTGCTGTATCAACAAGGCAATGGTGTCGATAAGAGCCCAGAACAAATGCTGTTTTGGATGAAAAAAGCGGCTGAAGCAGGCGACCCTCTAGGCCAATTAAATATGGCTGAATATACTCTGAGCGGCGTTGATAAATTATTGCCTAAAAATAAACAACAAGCCGAAGCTTGGTTGGTTAAGGCGGCAGCACAACATTTTCAACCCGCAGAATTAATGCTAGCTTACTGGTATGAAAAAGGCATTGCCGTTACTGAAGACCCCCAAAAAGCACAACAAATCTACCAGTCGCTAGCAAAGCAAAATAATCCCCAAGCTCTTTATTTATTGGGTTATCAAGCCGCCACTGGCATGTATGATAAAGCCGATTATCAGCAAGCCTATCAATACTTTTCACGCTCAGCTCAACTGGGCTTTTCACCCGCACAAAATAGCTTAGGTATGCTCTATTTGCATGGTCAGGGGGTGAAAAAAGAGGTGAAATCCGCGATTAAATGGCTAACACTGGCCTCCGAACAAGGTGAAATTTCTGCTCAATTTAATTTAGCATTAATTTATGCGAGGGGTGATGGTGTGCCTGCTGACCAAGCAAAAGCCTGTCACTGGTTTATTCGCGCAGCCCAACACGGTAATAATGACGCACAATATGCCACGGGAGCATGCTACCAATACGGTATGGGCGTCAAACAGGATGATAGAAAAGCACTTTACTGGTATAAGCTCGCCGCCTCTCAGGGAAATGAAAGAGCAGAAAAGAAAGTGTTGATCCTCGAAAATAACCTTAAAAAATAATCCTGCTTGTCTGCATAAAAACGGTTTGCTGTTTGTTTATGCAGACTTCATGATGTTATTAACCGCTATTTTTGAACGGCACGGTAGATTCGTTGAGGCCGCCCTACTTTGCCGTACTCAATTTCCGCTTCGATTTTATGTTGAGCTAAGCAGTACTCTAAATAACGGCGTGCCGTTGTACGGCTCAGTTTAATTGTTTCTGCAATTGTCTCGGCGGTATATTCCGCATCGGGTTGTGCAAAAAGTGAGAGCACTTTTTCGAGTGTCAACGCATCAATGCCTGTTGGTAGTTCCTCTTTGGCCTCCCCCCGCGCATAAGTATTAAACATATCGTCGATTTGGCTTTGATTCGTTTTGCTCCCTGCCTGTAACACTGATTTACGTTGAATATAGCGATCGAGTGTTTGCCCTAAGCGCTCATAAGCAATAGGCTTCACCAAATAATCGAACACACCTAAGCGGATAGCTTCTGAGACAGTTTCCATATCGCTCGCCGCCGTGGTAAATACGATATCGGCGTTGTTTCTTTCTTGGATCAATTCATGAACCAGATCAATGCCTTTACCGTCAGGCAAATAGTTATCGAGTAAGATGAGATCAGGCTTCATATATTCAATCATTTTTCTGGCCTGAGCCAAATCACCTGCAACCCAAACTTTATCGCAAGCGGGATAGGATTTTATATACTCACCGTGCATTTCTGCTAATAAGAGTTCATCTTCCACAATGAGGATTTTTATCTTAATCATTTTGCATCTTCACTTTCGGAATAAAAATTGAGAATAGAGTACCATGTGGTTGATTATCTTCAATTATAACCACACCATCACACCTTTTGACATACGAAGCCACAAGATACAAGCCAATGCCGTGCCCATCGACTGACTCCGTTTTTGTTGTCATACCTCTTTCAAACCACCTTTCTTTCATTTCAGCAGGGAAACCACAGCCCTGATCCGCGACTTCGATCACAAACTCGCTCCCTTCATCAGAAAGGTACAACTCAACCTGCTTATTACCCTCATTATTTTTCAAGCTTGCTTCAAACGCATTGTCCAGAAGATTCCCCAAAATGGCACAAAATTCTGTACTGCTAAGTAACGGCGGTAACGAACTCAATTGGCACCCTTCTATAAATACCAATTGCACCCCAAGCTCTCTGGCACGGTGATATTTACCAAACAGTAACCCAGCGACTTGCTTATCGGCAAATTGCTTGCGTAATGAATCAATCAACTGCTGTTGTGACTCAGATTCCCCTTTGATCATCGCTAGTGCTTGATCATATTCCTTCATTTGTAGAAGGCCGCTCAGCGTTGACATCCAATTAAGGTGTTCATGACGCAAAGAGCGCAAATTCTCAACGTATTGACGTACTTGTGTCAATTGGGAATTGAGAGATTCAATATCATTTTGGCTACGAAAGCTAATGACCGCACCAATTAAGTGATTTTCATCGTGTAATGCAATGCGGTTTGCAATCACATTTAACCCATTGAAGGAACAAATGACATCATGTTGTGTGGTAGAGATATCATTAATAAAAAATGTTGCCGGCGTCACTAACTCACTGATAGCGCGCCCAACCAAATGGTTAGATGGTTCACTTAGGGAGAGCATTTTGCGTGCGTTGTGATTGATATTAATGATGCGCCCTTCACAATCAACGGCAATCACCCCTTCGAAAACGGCTTCAAAGATCCCTTTTTGCATAACCACCATTTGCGCGATCTGCTCAGGCTCCATCCCCAGCATTTGCCGTTGGATCAACCGAGTAAAGGCCCATGACAAAAAAAGCAAGATGACCAAAACCCCAAAAAAGGTGGCACCCGTTTGTACAAATAATTCACTACGGGAAGTTTCAATTTTATTGGTGAGGTACCCGATAGACACCACCCCAATCACCTTATTATTTTCATCAAATATCGGCGTTTTTGCGCGTACAGCATTCCCTATAGACCCTTCACCGTCAATAAAATAGCTTTCACCTCGTTCCAACGCACCGGGTTTATTCCACTGCATTTTAAAGCCAACCTTTTCTTGGTTTGGGTGATATAAGCGCATCGAATTTTCATCCCCTATCACCACATAATCATAATCTGAATCTTGATTTAGTTGATCTGCAATCACTTTGAGGCTTTGAATGTCTTTGGTTTTGACGGATTGGACGATACCTTCCATCGATGCAATCAGCTTCGCCTGACTCATGGCAAGAGAGCGAATATTGGCCATTAAACGGTTTTCTGCCGTGTCGGTGAAATACTTGCCTAGGCTAAAAGTCAATACAACAGAAACGAGTAATAGCAAAAAGAACACCCGTACTGAAAAGGATATCGATTTATTTTTTCTAAATAGAGAACGTTGATGCTCTTTTGCCATGAGATACCCTATGTTACCTACTGAAAAGTAAAAATATTGTTACACGAAAAGCAAGCCAATAACACACACTAGACTCGATTTAGCGAGCAAATAAACACCATATTAATAATTAAATCCATTAAAACCAAGCAATAAAAAACATATCCCATAATAAAGTGCATAAAAACCATTAAACAAATACAAACTCCTTTTAGAAACATGAAACAGGTCAAATATAATAATGCTATAAGCATTAATATTAATATCGAAAAGGATAATTAAATAAAAAGCTAATGAGTTATTTATTAAATTAATATTAAGAGTTTTATTTAATTAACTTTAACATTAGTAACAACTTAAAAACATCTCTATATGAGATGCAGGATACTAATATGTTCGAAAACATAACGTTTCACCAAGTAAAACGTCATGAGAACAGGAAACTAGCTGAAATTGCTCAGTTTTTAAAAGAGAACGACCTCGATATTGATTCAAGCATTGACGTTTTTATTACAATTACGCGCAATGATAAATTAATTGCATGTGGTGGCCTCGCTAAAAATGTTATTAAATGTGTGGCTATCAGTGATCATGTTCGTGGTGAAGGTCTTGCATTAAAATTAGCCACTGAATTAGTTAACCTTGCCTACGAAAATAATACAACCCATCTCTTCATTTATACTAAAACTCAAAACGAAAGTTTATTTCAACAATGTGGATTCCATACTTTGGCTACTGTGCCAAATATCATGGTATTAATGGAAAATAGTTGTTGTTACTTAAAACGCTATATTAAAAACTTAAAAAACTACCGTAAAGAAGGCAAAAAAATAGGTGCTATCGTGATGAATGCCAATCCATTCACTCTGGGTCACCGCTATTTAATCGAAAAAGCCGCTCAATCTTGTGATTGGCTACATTTATTTGTCGTCAAAGAAGATACCTCACGGTTCCCTTATAGCGTTCGCTTAGCACTGATTGAGGCTGGCACCAAAGGAATTGAAAATCTCACTATCCACAAAGGCTCTGAATACATCATCTCAAGAGCGACTTTTCCCTGCTATTTCATCAAGGACAAAGCCGTTGTTGATAATTGTTATACCGAAATCGATATCAAAATTTTCCGTCAATATATTGCACCAGCACTGGGGATCACACACCGTTTTGTGGGCACTGAGCCTTTTTGCAAAGTCACTAATCAATATAACGAAGACATGCGCTATTGGCTCGAAACTCGCACGCTTAGTTATCCACCTATTGAGCTGGTTGAATTTCCGCGAATGGTCTATGACGGCACGGCGGTATCCGCCTCACAAGTTCGTAGACTGCTTGCTAAAAAAGATCTTGCGGCGATCAAGCCGATTGTTCCCGAGGCAACCTATCGCTATTTAGAGGATATGTTAGCTTCCCGTTCAACATCGGCCCCTCACCGTATCGAAAATTCTGAATTAGTCACAGGTGAACTATGAAAATACTCCACGCAGCCGTTGCAGGCACGCTTGAATCAAGCGATGTCATGGTACGAATAGAACCCTTAGAAGACACGCAGGAAGTTTCAATACAAATCAGCAGTAGTGTTGAGAAACAGTTTGGTGATGCGATTGAAAAAATTGTCCTTGAATTGATTGAACAACATGAAATTGAAGGCGCTCAAATCATTATTGATGATAAGGGTGCCCTTGAATGTGTTCTTAGAGCGCGCCTAGAAGCCTTGCTTGCAAGAGCATGTGATATCACTGCATTGCCTTGGGAGGACAAATAATGACACCGGAAAGAAAAACTCGGACGCGTAGAAGCATGCTGTTTGTCCCCGGCTCTAATGCCGCAATGCTGAGTAACTCATTTATTTACAAAGCCGATGCGTTGATGTTCGACCTTGAAGACTCCGTCGCCTTGCGCGAAAAAGATACGGCTCGTCGTTTGGTCTATCATGCGCTACAACACCCTTTATATCAGGATGTTGAAACCATTGTTCGTGTCAATGCACTGGATTCCGCTTTCGGCGTCGCAGACTTAGAAGCCGTTGTTCGCGGTGGTGCTGATATTGTGCGTTTACCCAAAACAGATACAGCACAAGATGTTATTGATATCGAAAATGAAATTTTACGTATTGAGAAAAGCTGTGGTCGCGAACCTGGTAGCACCGGTTTGCTTGCTGCTATTGAATCACCGATGGGGATCACACAGGCAGTCAACATTGCTCACTCATCACCCCGACTTATTGGCATCGCATTAGGTGCCGAGGACTATGTCCGCAATTTGCGTACCGAGCGGTCTCCAGACGGTATTGAACTCCTCTATGCTCGGTGCGCCATTTTACAAGCTGCACGCTCAGCCGGTATTCAAGCATTTGATACCGTATACTCTGACGCCAATAATGAAGAAGGTTTCTTAAAAGAAGCCGCACACATTAAGCAACTTGGTTTTGATGGCAAATCCTTAATTAATCCTCGTCAAATCGAACTCCTTCATAACCTTTATGCGCCGACACAAAAAGAAGTGGATCACGCCCAACGCGTTGTTGATGCCGCCAATGCCGCGGAACAAGAAGGCCGTGGTGTGGTTTCACTGAACGGAAAAATGGTTGATGGCCCTGTCATTGACCGAGCACGCTTAGTGCTTTCACGAGCGGCATTATCAGGTATTCGAGAAGAGTGAGGCATTGAAAATGACAACGATAACACAGCGCCAGGCACGCGTATCAGCCTATTTTGACCATATAACTGACGATGCCCCTCGTCAATTTAAAGATATTGGCAAAGTACAACAACAAGTTCAAAAACCCCGCAATCGCAAACTGTGTGATGATTTGCAAGTCGCCATCCGCCGTTCAGGTTTAAAAGATGGCATGACCATTTCATTCCACCATGCTTTTCGTGGCGGTGATTTGACCATCAACCTTGTCATGCAAGTGATTGCAGAGATGGGATTCCGTAATCTCACTCTGGCTTCTAGCTCGTTGAGTGCTTGCCATTCCCCATTAGTAGAACATATTCGCCATGGTGTTATCCGCAAAATTTACACATCCGGTATTCGTGGGCCATTAGCAGAAGCCATTTCCCGTGGTGAATTAGCTGAACCAGTACAGATTCACTCGCATGGTGGGCGAGCTAACCTGATCCATAGCGGCGAACTGAATATCGATGTGGCTTTTATTGGTGTTCCATCTTGTGATGAATACGGTAATGCCAATGGCTATACCGGTGAAGCTTGTTGCGGTTCATTAGGTTATGCAAAAATTGATGCCGAAACGGCAAATAAAGTCGTGATGCTAACCGAAGAGTTACTCCCTTATCCACATAACCCTGCTAGCATCAAACAAGATGAAGTCGATTATATCGTCAAAGTAGCGCGTGTGGGGGATGCCGACAAAATCGGTGCCGATGCAACTCGTATGACCTCTAATCCGCGTGAATTACTGATTGCGCGAACAGCAGCAGACGTCATCGAAAAATCAGGCTATTTTAAAGAAGGTTTTTCACTACAAACGGGGACTGGCGGTGCTTCACTTGCCGTCACTCGTTTCCTTGAAGACAAAATGCGTCGCCATAACATCTGTGCAGGTTTTGCATTAGGGGGTATCACATCCACGATTGTTGATCTGCATGAAAAAGGCTTTATTCGCAAGTTAATTGATGTGCAGAGTTTTGACCGCGCTGCGGCAATGTCACTCGCCCGCAACCCGAATCACATCGAAATCAGCGCCAATCAATACGCTTGCTTTGACTCGAAAGGGGCCTCTGTTGATATGCTTGACGTTGTTGTACTCAGCGCCCTCGAAATAGATACACGCTTTAATGTCAACGTGTTAACTGGTTCAGATGGCGTGATCCGCGGTGCATCTGGCGGACACAGTGATACCGCGGTTGCATCAAAACTGTCAATCATTGTTGCACCTTTAGTACGTGGTCGCATTCCAACTTTAGTCGATGAAGTGATCACTTGTGTTACCCCCGGCTCTAGCGTCGATATTCTCGTCACTGACCATGGTATTGCCGTCAACCCTGCCCGTCCTGAGCTAAAACAGCAATTGGAAAGTCAGGGCATAAAAACGGTCTCCATTGATTGGTTACGCGAACGTGCTGAACTGTTAACGGGTAAACCTAATCCGATTGAATTTACAGACAAAGTCGTGGCAGTAGTTCGTTATCGCGATGGCTCTATAATTGATGTCGTGCATCAGGTTAAGGAGTAACACCATGTTTTACCCACTGCCTGATACGATAGAGCAACCTGAAATTTCTTTATCTGAATTGTTGGCAAGCCGTGATGTTCGTCAGGCTCGGCAACAACAATGGATTGGTCTCCATCAGGTAACCCTGATTTCGTTTACTGTCGTTTTTCCTGGACCTGTTAAAGATAATCATCTTGTCAGGCAAATCTTTAATCAGGGATTAAATGCGCTTAAACAGGTGGCTCAATGCAGGCAGTGGGTACTTTTAGCACAACAATCTTTCGCTTTACCAACAGGCCCTGAATGTTTCGTGGCAGTCGATGCCGATGCCATTGAGGTTAAAACTGCCTTAATTGAAGCAGAAGAGTTATCAGCGGTCGGTCGCCTGTGGGATTTTGATGTCTTTGATGCACAAGGACGGCAATATTCGCGCTCTGAGCTGCAACTTCCTCCTAGACGCTGCTTAATCTGCGAAAAAGAAGCTAAGATCTGTGCGCGAGAGCGTGCTCATTCATTAAGTGAAATTATTCATCAGATAGAGGTGCTAGCCAATGCGTCCAATCACGATTGAGCAAACAGAGCAACTCACACAAGAGATCGTGCACTACTACAGCCAACTCGGCTGGCAAGCCATGATGGCAGAAGTCAATTTAACCCCTAAACCAGGGTTAGTTGATAAATTCAATACTGGCGCTCATAAAGACATGGCGCTGACCGATTTTCATCTTAGTGCTCATGCTATTGCACAACATTTTCCTGACTTTTTACTGGCAGGCGCCAAATATAAGCAGTACCCCATCGAGCAAGTTTTGACGCTTATTCGCCCTATTGGTATAGCTTGTGAAAAGTCGATGTTCCAATCCACCAAAGGGGTTAATACCCATAAAGGATCAATATTTTCTCTTGGATTACTACTAACCGTTATTGGTCGCCAATTAGCACTGCATGAACCCGTTTCAGCCATGAGTATCAGTAATGGGGTATCACAAATGTGCCGAGGCATTACCGCGGAACTAAAACATAAAACGATCCGTCCTACAGCAGGCCAGCGGTTATATCAATCTTTCGGTTTGACAGGCGCGCGCGGTGAAGCTGAAAGTGGTTATCAATTAGTCGTCAATTTATCGCTCCCCTACTATTTAAAACAACTTGTTGAAGGTAAACCACAAGAACTCGCATTACTTGAAACGTTAATCCTATTAATGGCGAACAATGATGATACCAATGTTGCCAATCGTGGTGGATTGGAAGGGTTAGCATGGTTAAAAACACAAGCGCAAACTTTACTCGACCAAGGTGGATTAACAACCTCTGCTGATTTAGAAAAAATTAAATCATTCGATAATCAATGTATCGCAAAAAATTTAAGTCCTGGAGGAAGTGCTGATTTACTTATTTTAACGTGGTTTTTATCTCGGTTACCTTATTCAAAAGACAGGATCCATTTTACTCATTAATAAAAAAATAAATTTAAATCAACATAGGAAAATTAAAAATCATTTTAATAAAGATATGTTAATTAAATATTGATTATTAGTTTAACGAATTTATAACTTATTTGGTATTGAAGAAGAGATTGACACTCTTCAACGAATCTCTGCATGCCAAATTTGTCATTAAACAAATTCATAATATTAAAGTTCATAAAATTTAATATTAATTAAGTTTAGTATTAATATTAAGGAAACTGGCCTATGCAAAAAGATAAAATATGGAAGCTATTTATTCTAATAGCGATTCCCATAATCATATCGCTTATTCCCACGCCGGAGGGGCTACCCCATATTGCTTGGTTACTATTTGGTCTCTACTTAGCCGCTATCGTCGGGCTGGTACTAAAACCTTATTCTGAACCTGTAATATTGTTAGCCACCATTGCTGCAAGTGCGACGATCATCGGTGTGACTGGCACTAAAGATGTCAAAGTGAGCGAGGTCTTAAGTGGTTATGCTTCGGGTACAACATGGTTAGTCTTTGCAGCGTTTACACTCAGTGCTGCTTTCGTGATCACTGGGTTAGGTAAACGACTTTCCTATGTTTTAATTGGTAAATTAGGTAGTACGACATTAGGTCTTGGCTATGTAACTGCCATCCTTGACTTAATTATCGCGCCTGCAACCCCCTCCAATACCGCGCGTGCTGGTGGGATTGTTTTCCCTATCATTAACAGTGTGGCTGTGGCTCTGGGTTCAGATCCCGAAAAAAGCCCTCGAAAAGCAGGTCACTACCTTTTAGTGAACGTTTATATGGTGACAAAAACCACCAGCTATATGTTCCTAACAGCTATGGCTCCAAATGCGTTAGCACTGGCGATGATGAGCGATATTATGGGCATTAGTTTGAGTTGGGGAGGCTGGGCGCTTGCAGCCGCAGTTCCGGGTCTTATCATGCTCATTTTAACGCCATTCATTATCTATAAGCTTTATCCACCTGAGTTAAAAAAGGTCAACAACAAAGAGATCGCCGCAAAAGGTTTAGAAGAGCTTGGCCCCATGACGGTAAGAGAAAAGCTGCTGAGTATTGTGTTCCTATTAGCTTTAGCGGGTTGGATCTTTGCCGATAAAATTGGTGTCAGTGCTTCCACTGTTGCGATTTGTGTTATGGCTTTGACATTAATTCTGGGCGTTGTGACTTGGGATGATGTGCTAAAAAATAAAGGTGGCTGGAATACCTTGATTTGGTACGGCGGTATCATCGGGATGTCTGGTGTACTGACAAAAGCTGGCTTTTTCGAATGGTTAGCCAATGTTATGGGTCAACACCTCTCATTCGGTGATCAAACCATGCTCGCCTTCTTTGTGATTATGTTTATCAGTGTTGCGATACGTTACCTCTTCGCGTCTGGCGGTGCTTATGTCGCTGCAATGGTGCCTGTGTTTGCAACTGTCGGTATGGTTGCGGGTGCACCACCAATGCTGCTAGCCCTCGGTCTACTCTTCTCGAATGCTTACGGTGGCAGCTTAACCCACTACGGAGGCGCGGCAGCACCAATCGTCTTCGGTGCTGGCTACAACGATATTCGTTCTTGGTGGATTATAGGTGGTATCGTTGCATTCTTAAGTTTACTGGTACATATGACAATTGGTTTAGGCTGGTGGGAAATATTAATCAGCTCCGGTTTAATTTAGAAAATAATAATCTGAATACAAATTAAATTAACAATGGGATCTGAGCTTATGAGATCCCATTTAAATATTAAATGCCCTCTTCCTATTATTTTGCTGTGCTACCGGCAGCGATTGTTTTTATTTCATGCCATCAACAGCATAAATAATAAATGAGCAATACTCTAAATAGGAAAATACATGAAAAAAATACCTTGTATGTTGATGCGTGGCGGCACATCTAAAGGCGTATTTTTATTAGCAGATGACCTACCAAAGAATATCCAAGAGCGCGATGAACTCATATTAGCTATTATGGGATCGGGCCACGCACTGCAAATTGATGGTATTGGTGGTGGTAGCCCTCAAACCAGTAAAGTGGCAATCATTAGCCGCTCCCTCCACCCTGATGCCGACATTGATTATTTATTTGCTCAAGTTTCAGTGACGGAACGTATTGTTGATACCGCGCCTAATTGTGGCAATATTCTCTGTGCCGTTGGCGCTTACGCCATCGAAAAAGGGTTAATGCCTATAACAGGTGATGAAACAACAATCCGAATTCGTAATATCAATACGAATACTTTCGTCAACGCCACAGTACAAACACCAAATGGTCATATTGTTTATGAAGGTGATACCACCATTGCAAGCGTTCCTGGTCATGCTGCCCCTATCGCCCTCACATTTTTAAATGCGTGTGGTACAAAAACTGGAAAACTACTCCCCACGGGCCATGCCATTGATACTTTCGATGGCGTCGAAGTCAGTTGTATCGATATGGCGATGCCAGTTGTGCTCATTGACGCCCCTCAATTAAACAAAACGGGTTATGAGAGCGCGGCTCAACTTGAAGCGGATAAGGCGTTTATGCTGCGCCTAGAGAGCATCCGCCGCCAAGCTGGCCTTGCGATGGGATTAGGTGATGTCAGCCAAAAAGTGATCCCCAAGCCTGTTCTGGTTTCCCCTGCAATTCATGGTGGAACGGTTAACGTTCGCTATTTTATGCCTCATAAGTGTCACGGTGCATTAGCTGTTACAGGCGCTATTGCAATAGCGACAGGCACCATCTTAGAAAATAGCGTCATCAAGCGTTATTTAACAAAAAATGTCGATATGCAACATATCTCGATTGAACACCTCAGTGGTCATTTTGATGTTTCGCTCAATCAGCAAGGCGACTTCCCAGAAGGGTTACAAGCTTCCATTATTCGAACGGCGCGAAAGCTATTTTCCGGGGATGTGTATGTTCCTTAATCGGTTATCTCTCTGACACATGACGCCTATCTATTATAGGCGTCACCTTTCTCTAACTAGTGTGACTGAAATTCCCCTTGGATCACATAAGAAACTTGATGAGCCTCATCGGGTGTTGGCAATTCTAATTTACTTGCCATACGCTCCATTACCTTTTCTGGCACGGCGTAGTCACGTTGACGATTTTGTTGTTGCCACTGCTTGTAGGGAACTTCCAAATAAATAAGGTGGATTTTCGCCTGATAGCGGGCAAACAAACCGATCATACTGGCTCTTAATGACGCACTCAGTGAAGTTGCATTCCAAATAAAGTCCTTTTTTGCACGTAACAAGACTTTCGCCTGCTCCTTCGCTTGTTGAGCGACCCAACCTTGCGCATTTTTATCGGCAGGATCGATTTTATGCGCGCGACGAATTTCATCAAGGCAGACCACTTCCCATTGCGGATAATGCTGAGCAATAAAGTGATCTTTTCCCATTCCCGGCAAGCCACACAGCATAACCACTTCACTTCCTTGCTCCTCAAAAGGCTCGTAATCCGTAGTGCCACGCTGGTGATGAAAATAGTGGAAACGCCCAGCCGCCGAAGCAAAAGCTTTTGGTTGCGTCCAACACCCCTGTTCGCGACAAAATAGCTCAAATATTTCAATGCGAGACAAGAGTTCCGACTGATCTTGGCATATGCGCCCCAATACGTCCGCCTTTGCTAATAAACACAGCAGTGACATATCAACACGTAAAGAAGCAGCAAATAGCGCCCGCTCAGGGTCGACTTTTTCCATCAACCATAAAGGTAAGCCATGATAGCGAACTAAAGCGGCGACTTGTTCACGTATCGCAAACGGGGTTTCAACCTCTCGATAAAGAATGCGTCGAGCAGATAATTCACCTTTTTTCGCATGACCAGGGGAGATAATACGCCCGTTTTCATCTTCTCGTGTTGTCGTACGCTTTTCAACATCATGCAGCAGTGCTGCTGCCCAAACGATATTTTGCTGTAAAACAGGGAGTTGTTGGTATTCAGGTAATGCTTCGAGTGCTGCTAAAACCATTTGTGTATGTGTTGCCACATCACCTTCGGCATGATGCAGCGCATCTTGCGGTACGCCTCGCATATCACGCACAAAATCAAATTGCGCCTCTAGCTGTGACCATGCGCGTTGTTCAGTCAATTGCCAACTCATACTTCCCCCTTTTGGCGTTCGAACGCTAACTTCGCTCGCTGCCAATGTCTTTTCCAATGAATATCGGTTTTAACATGGTTTTTTCGCACATATTTAAAGACATGCTGCATAAAATCAGCGACCAAAAAACGGCGGCTATCGCGAGTCACAATGCCTTCCATACTACAAGGTTGCTGAGTAAACGTATCACAAGCCCCAAAAAGGCTATCTTGTGAAGCGGCCTCACTAAGCTGAGCCGCATAAGCCTGTGGCCCAAGTTGCCTATCAATCTTGAGGGTTAGCTCCGGCACTGTTGGAAAATCAAATAGAGCGGCATAAAACTTCACCTCTTCCCAGCTAAGCCAATAGTCACCTTGTCGCACGGCAAAAACATAGAAGTAATCTTCAATATGTTGATATTCAATAGAGTGTATCGCATAGAGGTTTTCGCCAAACAGTTCGATATCCCCTAAATCGTTTTTAATTAACTGCCAGCGCTGGCGGATCTGTTGGCTCCATGCTGACTGTGTTGGCGCAGCATGCGAGCGAGCAAAAACCCCATATTGGCTTAAGCAATTATTTTCACCATCGAGTTTTTCGGTATGTACCAGTTGTTCAATATTCTGGATGTGCGACCACCAATCGCTATTGATACGATCATCACTGGTGGTGCCAGGTGAGAACGGATAGTGATACGTTCTACCATACTTTCTTGATTGCATATTCATCATGCTTTCTCTACAGAAATAGGAAAAACAACAAATCCTTTAGCAAGATTTGCCTCTGTGTTGTGTGAGAAATCAAGAGTTGGTATTACATATCTCTTCCGCGGAACGGCCTCGTTATGGGGTGTTACTTATTCAAAAGTAACAAATTCATTTAAAAACAGGCCGATTCTAGCCTAACTGTCAAGTAAAAGGCTATCAATTTAATCTGAATCTATGACGGTAATGGAGTGGCTTTCATCGCGTATCAGCCCACTTTCACTTTTACTGTGTCGCGCTGTTCAGCCCCTTTCCCTCAATTTTAAACGTTAAAAATGACAATGTGCCCCTTATCTTAAGGGGCACACCGATGCATTAAAGGGCTAACCTGTGGCTTAATATAAGCCGAGTACAGCACCTACCGCTAAGGTGAAGAAGCTAAACAGCCAAATCCAACCGAATGAATAGCGCAGATGGCGCCCCATATCAATTCCAGCAAGCCCCATTGCCAACCATGCAGCTGGTGAGAATGGGCTAACAAATGTTCCGGCGTTATTACCAATTGCCATTGCATATACGACCGAAGAGGGGTCTACACCAGCCGTTTCAGCGATTTGCTGAATAATAGGTAGCAGAGCAAAGTAATACGCATCGGTACTGGTGAAAATATCCATCGGTACGCCGAGGATGCCAACAAAGATATGGATTTTAGAGACCCATTCTGTTGGTAATATTGCTGTTAAATCTTCAGCGATCGATTTTAGCATTCCCCCATCCGACAAAATACCGAGGAAAGCACCCGCAGCGAGAATAATCGCGACCATGCCTAACGCTTGTGGGGCATGTTCAGAGAGAACCTTCATTTGATCTTTCGGATTAGGAAAATTAACCAGTAAGGCGATTGATAACGCAATCATAAACACATAAGGCGCCGATAACAGTCCAAATGCCAGACAAATAATAGAAGCGACAATTAACCCACCGTTAATCCATGGCTTTTGTGGCTTGTTTATTTGTTCATTCACATCCGCTATTTGCTCATTAGCAGGCAATAAAGAGTCCATCAGATACGGACTTGTGCCTTTAAGTGCAGCAGCGGCAATACGGCGTTTCTCACGTAACCCCATAATTACTGCGAATACCACAGCACCAGCCATACCGATGATCTGCACAGGGATCAAGCTTTGCCATAACGTTGCGGCATCAATGCCTGTCACCGCAGAAGCACGGCCTAATGGGCCACCCCATGGCACCATGTTCATAATCCCCATACTGGCGCACATCAATAACAACATTAAATAAGGGCTCATGCCGAGCTGGCGATATAAAGGCAGCAGTGCTGGAATAATAATCAGGAATGTCGCGGCACCAGAGCCATCTAAATGCACGACACCCGCAATTAGTGTGGTCATCACACACACAATGATCACATTGCCTCGCGTCATTTTGACCATCAAACGGATAAGAGGATCAAAAATATGCAAATCTTTCATCAAACTAAAGAATAAAATAGCGAACAGGAACATCGCCGCCACTTTAGAGACTTTATTGATACCGCTTTCAAAAAAAGCTGAAATTTCAGGGATTGAATACCCTGCAATCAGGGCGCCAATAAAAGGAATACAAGACATTGCAATGATAGGGCTAACTTTTCCCATCATAAGCAAGGTGACGATGGAAAGAATGATCAATATACCGATAATTGTTAACACATTGAGTTCCTTATTAGAATTATATTTTTAAGGTGAAAATTAAATACACTTAAACGAGTATTAATTTATTCCATTGTATATTTTCAATGTTGCGATATGCATTTTGAATATACGGTAAATACACATCTATCTCCCTGACCTTATATAAATCAAAATTAATTTTCGCAAGAGCTAGATCATTTTTTTGCTGAATAACAACCTAAAAATTAGCCATAAAAATCAGCGTTTAAGATAAAAATTTAGAGCAAAACGCTATTAGCACCATTAAAACCATTAATTAAAATTAATACCAATATTAATTGTTTTTTATTTACTTAATTGCTAAGCTGGCGATTATAAGAGGGTAATTATTTTTAATTATCAAACTAGTTTATGTTTTCTATTTTTTTTTAGTGTTTTATTTTCACAATGAGGAGAAACAGACAGAAAATTATACTTTTTCACATAGTTCTCAAATTTATACTTATCTACTTGCATTATTCTGTGACTAATAGAATTGAGCTTTAACTGTAAAAAACCACATGAACAGCACAAAATGATACTGAACTTACTTGTATCATGGATAAATTAATCATGATCACTAAGGAACAAGACAGATGAGCTTCCTATTTTCCCCCGCAGCTTTGGGGCAAATTTCCCTAAAAAACAGGATCATTGTTCCACCGATGTGCCAATATTCCGCCATCGACGGCATGCCAACCGCTTGGCATCATTCACACTATATGAATCTCGCGCTTTCAGGGGCGTCGTTAGTTATTGTCGAAGCTAGCGCAGTCACCCCCGCTGGGCGTATCACCTATAAAGATCTCGGTATCTGGAATGATGAACAGGCAACCGCCCTAAAAAACATGTTAGCAGATATCAGGCAATTTGCTGATGCACGCTTAGGTATTCAAATCGCTCATGCAGGTAGAAAAGCCTCAACAGATCTCCCTTGGCTGGGTGGTCAGAGCCTCTCTAAACAAGAACAAAATGGCTGGGAAACGGTCTCTGCGTCAAACTTGCCTTTTGGTCATTCACACCCGCCAAGAGAACTGAGCAAACAAGAGATCCACGACATCCAACAACAATTTGTCGATGCGGCTAAACGTGCAGAATATGCGGGATTTGATGTTATTGAAATCCATGCAGCCCACGGTTATTTATTGCATCAATTTTTATCGCCAATCGCGAACCAGCGCCAAGATGAATATGGGGGCAATTTTAAAAACCGCAGTCGTCTATTAATCGATGTATTTCGTGCGGTTAGAGATGCAGTTAATCCCAATATTGCTGTTGGCGTTCGAATTTCTGCAACCGACTGGGTCAGTGGTGGATGGGGGGTTCCTGAATCCATTGAACTTACTGAACAACTCGAAGAACTAGGCTGTGATTATATACACGTCTCGTCAGGGGGGTTATCGTCTGAGCAGCAGATCCCTATTAGCCCCAATTACCAAGTGCCACTCGCTCAAGCTATTCATGAGCATACAATGATGCCGGTGATTGCCGTCGGCCTTATTACTGAGCCTAATCAAGCCGAAGCGATAATCGCTACTGGGCAAGCGGATTTTGTATCAATCGGTCGAGGGATACTCTTCAACCCTCGTTGGCCTTGGCATGCGGCAGCGCAACTAGGGCAAAATATCAGTGTTGCACCACAATATTTACGCAGTGCGCCTTATCAATATAAAAAGTTATTTAGCGCATAATAATAGTCACAGCGGTAACAAGACACTTACCGCTGTGATATATCTTAATTAACGCTCAGCTTTTGTACACTGATTAACAAATTCAACCATTGATTTTTGAAAATCAGCTTCTGCTGTTGCTGATTTCGCTAATTCACCTTCAATACGTTTATATTCTTTCAAACCGTATTTTTCGATTGTTTTGTCATATGCACAGGCACAAATTGCGCTAATAGCATCTGCGGTTTCACCGGCTGGACTCCCAGACGCTTTCACACAATCACTCACAAAAACTTTTTTAGATTCAGCGATTTCGGCTTTATCGTCCGAGCATGCTGCTAATAATGTCATAATGCCTGCCATACCCAAAATTAATGCGATCTTTTTCATCTTTAGCCTATTATAAATTTAGTTTGCATTACTATTAATCTAAAAAATTTAAATAAGAGAGTCATATTTAGATTAATTACCCATACCTTTCTCATGTAAATAATAATAGCTGCTTTAATTTAAAAAATCTCTATTATAAGGACTATTTTTAGTAAAAGTCTTATTTTGATAATGCACGAAAAGAGCGCCATCGATAATAAAAGAGAGCACTTAAAATAAGAATACAACCTATTATTTGGATCATTGGCATCCGTTCATGATACCAAATGGCAGCAACAAACACGGTCATCACCGGTTCTAAAATCATAATAATGGCAGCGTTCGCGGCAGTGGTATTTTTTTGCCCAATCAACTGCAAAATAAAACGTAAGCTGGTTGCTATCACCACACTGGCAATAAACCACATCAATATCGATGGCGCTAACGTGGTTGGCCACTCCTCTAATAAAAGAGATAACGTCAAACCAACCACGCCCGTACAAGCCAACTGAATAGCCGTTAAAGGTAAAACAGGAACACTACGCGCATAGACGCTGGTATAGCAGAAATAAATGGCTTGAACGATTGCGGCAGCTAAAAACCAAAGTTGACTACTCTTAAACTGAACTTGCCCCTTAAACAGGGTTAAACACGCTAAGCCTAATACTGCAACAGGTAACGCTTGCCAAAAATAACGTGTCGGCCGTATTTTTAAAAGCACCCAACCCACTAACGGCACAAACAGCATGGCTAGGCTCATGATAAACGCGCCCTCACCTAGCGAGTCTGTTGTAGCAACGGCATAAATCCATAAAACGAGGTTGAGGGCCATCCATCCCCCCGTCATCAAAATACTCGGTAGTTGTTGCAAGCGAATATGATGGCGTTTCCCCCAACAAAAAGGGGCTAGAATGATCGCCGCCAATAAGAAACGACTACCTAAAAAAGCAAATATTGGCATGCCTTGTACAGCTTCACGAGAAAAAATCCATCCCCATGCGGCAATAAAAGTGGTCAGCACTAAAAATAGTTCGGCTTTCCTTTGCGACTGCATATTTTATTTTACCTATCAATCACGACATTATTGTCATCATCATACTGTCTATACCATTTATGCCAATCTCTATTTTGCCTCTTGATTAAATAGGGCTTTGAAAACCTCTTCATTTCCTCTTAACACGCCAATGACATTAATAAAATACAGTTATCAATCACTATTCCTTCCTATTGACTGTTTTCTCATCGAATAAATGGGGAAATATGCCATTAAACTGGTCAATTTTTCTGAAATTTTGGGGTGACATAATGCAAATAGATAATTAATCAATGGCTTGATGCAGTGAGCACATTACGCATCAGCTCAAAAAGGTAGGTCGATATGTCAATCACACATAAACATCCATATAACGATTCAGAGAAAATTAGTCAGATAAAAAGCGCTATTAATACACGCAAATATGCTCATCCTGCTGAAATTAGCTTGTTATGGAAAAATGCCATGAACTCATCGTTCAATCTCAGTTGGTCTAAAGTGATGTTAGCGGCGTGTATCTCTACCGCTATTGTATTACTGTTGACATCCTACTAAACAAAAAAATGGCCGGGATCTTCTCCGGCCATTGCGGTTTTTGTTTGAGTAATGAATTACCAGAAACCTAAGACTTTCCACCAAATACTGCCTAAACCAATCCAGATAATAAGGTTGACGACACTCATCACAAATCCGGCTTTCCACCATTCGCCGAGTGTTACGTAGCCTGAACCGAAAATAATGGGGGCAGTTCCTGTGCCGTAATGGGTCAGAGACATCATCAAAGAAGAGGAGAATGCTAAGGTTAAGCCGAGTAACATCGGTGGAGCGCCAAGCGCTAAACCAGCCGCAAAGAAAGCAGCAAACATCGCGGTAATGTGGGCGGTTGTACTCGCAAAGAAGTAGTGTGAGTAGACATAGATAAGCACAAGGATTAATGCTCCCCAAACCCAACTCAATCCCATATTATCGATTGAAGTCCCTACTGAGATGGACATCCATTTAATTAAACCTAGCTTACCTAAGAAACTTGCCATCATCACCAAAGCAGCAAACCAAACAACGGTATCCCAAGCCCCTTTGTTTTTTAATACATCATCCCAATTGATGACGCCCGTGGCTAATAAAATACCCAGTCCAATAAATGCGGCCGTTGTTGCGTTAATCTTATAAGCAGGTCCAAATACGTGTTCGGGTACTCCTGCCCACATCACCAGTAATAGCACAAACACGCCAAGCGTAATAACTTCTGGTAATGAAATTGGGCCCAATTGTTGTAAACGCTGTTTTGCAAAATTAGGCGCATCAGGGGTTGACGTAATTTCAGGTTTATACATGAAATAGATAACTAACGGCATCAAAATTAACGACACCAAAGCAGGTGCAAATGCTGCTAGCGCCCACATTGACCAAGTTAATTCATTTGCTCCTCCAGCTTCGCTGACAATCAAACTGACAATTAAAGGGTTTGGCGCCGTCGCGGTAATAAACATCGCTGAAGTAATTGGGTTAATATTATAGTTAACCAAAGAGAGATAACGCCCTATTTTACCGGCAGTACCATCATCGGCCTTAGAGCCAAAACTATCCGCAATGGAGCGCATAATAGGGTGAATGATCCCCCCGCCACGCGCAGTATTACTTGGGGTCACTGGCGCAAGTACTGTTTCTGCAATCGCCAGTGAATAAGCAATACCTAATGTTTTTTTACCAAATAAGGAAATAACATAATAGCCAATCCTCGCGCCTAATCCGGTTTTATTTAGGCTCATTGAAACCATAATAGAAATACCGATTAACCAAATCAGGTCATTTGAGAAACCACTTAACGCATCCGCTATCGCATCCTTTGTGGAGTTTGGATTAGTCACTCCCGTTGCAGCCACTAAAGCAATGGCAATAATGGAAACACCGCCAATAGGAAGGGCTTTACCAATAATTGCGGCGATCGTTCCAACAAAGAGTGCTAATAGATGCCAAGCATCGGGATTAACACCTTCGGGAACAGGGATTAGGAACCAAATAATAAGTGTGATTGCAACTGCTATCAATGTAGGTATAGGTTTTAATGGGGTCAGTTTATTCATATCGGGCATCCATACATGTTTTTAAGATGGAAATAAAAAATTCTTAGCAATATATTTTTTATCATTACAAATATGTTAACTAAATATCTTTGGCAGACATTGATCGTTATCATTGACATAGCTATTTTTACATATAAAAAACGATTTAAATTTAGTAACAAAGAGTAATTAGTAATTACAACAATTTACCAATAGTATTTAACAAGGAACCATCATAATATTAACTTTTATTTTATAAACGACAACGACAATGTATAACATTCATATAAAAAGCACGTTTATTGCCTTAAATAATTAACCATACAAAAAACATTGTTTATTTAATTTAAAATAGACGTTGAAACATCAACAATATACAAAACCCAATGATTTATTTATATTACAATAGGTAAAAATGCAGGCTGAATCGAATTATTCATACAAATAATCTTAATTTTGCTAAATAGCATTAAATAACAAATTCAAAAATTTCGAGTTAAATGTACAAATAACACGCTATTCATCAATACGTACTTAGATGTTTTAATAACCTTATATCTTATTAGATAGTCTAGTAGGAAACTATTTACCACTACATTACAATTATCACTTGATTAAACTTCATACATATTGTGGTTATTTAATCTAATCTTAATCATGGACACTCTGAATTAGATAACTATTCTAAGGAAATATAGATGATAAAGCATGATGTAAATTGTTATAAAGAGCACCAACCTTGCATTATTTTATGTACAACAAACAGCCAAAATAATGCGGTCAAGATTGCTCAACAGTTATTAGATAGACGCTTAGCGGCCTGTGTTTCATTACTGCCTGAGATAACCTCCATTTATCAATGGAAGAACGAGATCGCACAAGATAAAGAGGTACTGTTACTCATTAAATCTACTAATAAAAACCAAGCTGAATTGTTTTCTGCTATCAAGGAAATCCACCCATACGAAACTCCTGAATTGATTAGCCTCGATTTGGATCAGGTCGACAGTGGATATTTGGCGTGGTTAGTTAAATCAGTCAAATAAGCGTCATCATGGTGTTAAATAGTGAGGTTGTTCTCAATATTCCACTCTCCATGGCGTTACCGATGGATTCGCTAACTGGTCTGCTATGGTAAGTAAAAAATAAATGCTATACAGAAGTTCTCGTTTTCGCTTTATTTGCCCTCTTTATTGAGGGCTTTTTTAGATGATTTTTTTTGGTCGGTCGAAAAAATGACCCCTTCGCTGGCTGGGGCCATTGATAGATTAATGCAACTATAGCTGGCGAACAGGGGCATCCCCTGCAACATAATAATCAGCCTGACTTGCCGGTAAGGGTTCACGCCCACGGATTTTATCCGCCATCTTTTCGGCGATCATAATTGTCGTTGCATTCAAGTTACCTGTAATAATCAAAGGCATGATTGAAGCGTCAATCACTCTTAGATTTTCAAGGCCATGTACACGACCTGCACCATCAACGACCGCCATTTCATCGTATCCCATCTTACAAGAGCCACAAGGATGGAATGCCGTTTCAGCGCGCTCGCGGACAAAAGCATCAAGCTCGTCGTCTGATTGGACATGTTTACCGGGGCTAATTTCCTCACCTCGGTACGGATCTAATGCTGGTTGAGCCATAATTTCGCGGGTAATGCGAATGGCGGCACGGAACTCTTCCCAATCCTGCTCACTCGACATGTAATTAAACAAAATACTCGGGTGTTGGTAAGGATCCGTTGACTTTATCCTCACACGCCCTCGACTCGGCGAACGCATAGAGCCTACGTGAGCTTGGAAACCATGTACATTTACTGCATTACTGCCGTTGTAATTAATTGCAACAGGCAAAAAGTGGAACTGGATATTTGGCCATGCAAACTTATCACTTGTCCTGATAAATCCGCCCGCCTCAAATTGGTTACTAGCACCGATACCCGTTCCTTTAAACAACCACTCCGCACCGATAGCGGGTTGGTTATACCATTTTAATGCTGGATAGAGCGAAACGGGCTGCTTACACTCATATTGCAAATACATCTCAAGGTGATCTTGCAAATTTTGCCCTACCCCAGGCAACACATGCACCGCGGGGATATTAAACTCTTTGAGCACATCTTCTGGCCCTACACCTGAGCGCTGCAATATTTGAGGTGAAGCAATGGCGCCAGCACACAAAAGCACCTCTTTACGGGCTTTGGCATGCACGGCAGTTTTACTGCTCCCTTGGTAGAATTTCACGCCAACCGCTTTTTTCGATTCAAATTCAATAACATCTGTAGTGGCGTGGGTAATAATGGTCAGATTTTTACGTTTTCTAGCCTGATCGAGATAACCTCGAGCCGTACTCGCACGACGCCCTTTTGGTGTTACCGTTCTATCCATTGGACCAAAGCCCTCTTGTTGATAACCATTTAGGTCATCTGTTCTTGGATAGCCAGCCTGAACCCCCGCTTCAACCATGGCATGAAACAAGACGTTATTACCATTTTTAGGCGTAGTCACACTGACAGGACCATCGCCACCATGATAATCATTTGCACCGATATCCCGCGTTTCCGCTTTGCGAAAATAAGGTAAACAATTGAGGTAACTCCAGTCTTCTAAACCTGGAGTTTGCGCCCACCCGTCAAAATCCAATGCGTTACCTCGGATATAACACATACCATTGATCAGCGATGACCCCCCAAGCCCTTTTCCGCGCCCACACTCCATACGGCGGTTGTTCATGTAAGGTTCAGGATCAGTTTCATAGGCCCAATTATAGCGTCGACCTTGTAATGGATATGCTAATGCCGCTGGCATTTGTGTACGAAAATCGAACCTGTAGTCCGGTCCTCCAGCTTCAAGGAGCAGCACAGTAACATCAGAATCTTCTGTCAGGCGGGTAGCAAGAACGTTACCGGCTGAACCAGCACCGATAATAATGTAGTCATAGACCATTGTTATCTCCTCTGTTTCAGTCAAATTAAAAATAAGAAATTAAAATACGGATGCAAACTCCCCAAGTTCGACTTGTATTGATTTGATTTGAGTATAATTTTGTAGTGTGACTAAGCCATTTTCACGGCCAACCCCTGAGTGCTTATAGCCCCCGACAGGCATTTGCGCGGGTGATTCACCCCATGTATTAATCCAACAAATTCCGGCTTCTAATTGATGAATGACACGATGCGCGCGGGATAAATCACAAGTCACGATCCCCGCTGCCAAGCCATATAGCGAGTTATTCGCGCGTTCAATCACCTCATCTTCAGATTGGTAACTGAGAATGCTCATCACAGGGCCAAAAATCTCTTCTTGAGTGATTTGCATATCATCAGAACAGTCGGTAAATACCGTAGGTAATACATACGCGCCTTGAGCAAACTCACCTTCTGTGAGGCGTTCACCTCCACAAAGCAGTTTCGCCCCTTGTTGTTTACCAATTTCGATATAACGCAACACATTTTCCATATGAGCAAAACTCACTAGCGGGCCAAAATTGGTTTCATCATCAATAGGCGAGCCTATTTTGATACGTGCAACACGTTGTTGGATCTTCTCTTCGAATTGCGTTTTTAAATGTTCTGGAACAAAGACCCGCGTACCATTAGTACAAACTTGCCCCGAACTGTAAAAATTAGCCATCATGGCAATATCAGCAGCCTTATCCAGATCTGCATCATCAAAAATAATCAGTGGTGATTTCCCCCCCAACTCCATCGTGACATCTTTTAGAGTTGACCCAGAGGCATTTGCCATCACTTTTTTACCTGTAGGCACGCCACCTGTGAAGGAAATTTTGGCAATGCCCGGATGCTCCGTCAGCCATAGGCCCACATCAGCGCCTCCTCCTGTCACCACATTAAACACACCGGCAGGTAGCCCTGCTTCTGTGTAAATTTCCGCTAATTTGAGTGCGGTCAATGAGGTCACTTCACTTGGCTTAAAGATCATGGCATTACCTGCGGCTAAAGCAGGAGCAGATTTCCAAAGTGCGATTTGGATAGGGTAGTTCCAAGCACCGATACCAGCGACAACACCTAACGGCTCACGGCGCGTATAGGCAAATGAACTATCGCGTAATGGGATCTGTTCGCCTTCTAAAGCGGGGATCAAACCGGCGTAGTATTCGAGAACATCCGCCCCCGTCACAATATCCACATAACGCGTCTCTGAAAGTGGCTTGCCAGTATCTAATGTTTCTAACTGAGCCAACTCGTCATTACGTTCACGTAAAATATCAACTGCTCGACGTAAGATGCGTGAACGCTCTATTGCCGTCATTGATGCCCATATCTTTTGCCCTTGTTTGGCACTTTCCACCGCCCAATCGATGTCTTCATGTGTCGCCGATTGTAAACGAGCGATCACTTCACCGTTCGCTGGGTTAATTGCATCAAACTGCCCACATTCCGGTTGTGAGCTATCTACATAACCACCATGAATATAAAGTTTATGTAATTGTGGTTCGTGCATAATATCTCCCTCCTATTAAAACGTTTCTTTTGGTTTAGCTATCCCGCGACCGACTGAGCTGCATATCGATATACTCATTCGTGATGGTCAACGCATCCTGTAATGGAAAAGCTTCATTACTCAATGCACTACGTAACCATAACCCATCAATTAACGCCGCCAGCCCTTTTGCGGCCATACGCGCGGCGTGCTTATCGAGTACTCGAGCAAACTCATACGTTAGGTTGGAATACAATCGCCTATCATTCACTTGCTGCAACCGATTTAAATTCGGTTGATGCATGCTACTTGCCCAAAAGGCTAACCATGTTTTCATCGCCGCCTCACTGATTTGCGAAGAATCAAAGTTACCTTCAACGATGGCTTGAATGCGCTGTTTAGGTTGGGCATGACTCAGCATTCTTAAACGCATTGCCACGGCGATCCCAAGTTGGTACTGAATATGACGCATGGTGGCTTCTAACAGACCATTTTTATCGCGGAAGTAATGGCTGATGATCCCTGTTGATACACCCGCCTTTCGAGCAATTAACGCGATACTGGCCTCTTGCATGCCCACTTCATTAATCACTTCAAGTGTGGCTTGAATTAACTGCTGCTTACGTATCGATTGCATTCCTATTTTCGGCATAACCTCTAGACCCAAAAAAATACAGTGAACCCTGTTATTAAACTTTTTTTTAATTGAACATTCAATCAATATTAACTATATTTTATCACAATTGTTTTACAAAATTAGGAGAAAGATAGATGTAAAAAAACAACTCTTTGCAATTAATTCAATTAATTAGCAAAGAATGTAACTTTTAACTTTTGAATAAATAAAATTGTGGAAACTGCCGATGACAACTCAAAATAGTCCAAAAAATCAGCAGAAAGACAAATTAAACTCTGTGGTTTTTTTCACTTCTGCTGGTCTAATACTAGCATTTTCATTTTTCACCATACTCATGACAGAAACCGCCAACCAATGGATCGTCGCAACACTCGGATGGGTATCAAAAACGTTTGGTTGGTACTACTTGTTAGCCGCAACACTGTATATTGTCTTTGTGATATTTGTGGCGACATCACGCTTTGGTAATATCAAATTAGGGCCGGAGCAATCAAAACCTGAATTTAGCGTATTAAGTTGGTCTGCCATGCTGTTTGCAGCAGGGATCGGTATCGACCTAATGTTTTTCTCTGTTGCCGAGCCTGTCACGCAATATATGCTGCCACCCACTGGCGAAGGGGAAACATTAGAAGCAGCTCGTCAGTCGATGGTGTGGACTCTCTTCCACTATGGCCTGACGGGCTGGTCTATGTATGCGCTGATGGGGATTGCGCTCGGTTACTTTAGTTACCGATATAATTTGCCTTTAACCATTCGCTCTGCCCTTTACCCTATTTTTGGTAAACGTATCTATGGGCCAATCGGCCATACTGTCGATGTTGCCGCCGTTATTGGTACAATTTTTGGTATTGCGACCACATTAGGTATCGGTGTGGTACAGCTTAACTATGGTTTAAAAGTCCTGTTTGATCTCCCCCAAGGGCTTGGCGTACAAGGTGGCCTGATTTTACTTTCGGTCATTATGGCCGTTATTTCCGCCACATCTGGGGTTAATAAAGGGATCCGTATCTTATCCGAACTGAATGTTTTGCTCGCATTAGGGCTGATTTTATTCATTTTGTTTGTTGGTGATACGGAATTTTTACTCAATGCGTTAGTGCTTAACGTGGGTGATTACATTAATCGCTTTATGGGAATGACGCTTAACAGCTTTGCTTTTGATAGACCAACAGATTGGATGAATAGCTGGACGCTATTTTTCTGGGCTTGGTGGGTTGCATGGTCGCCGTTTGTGGGCTTATTTCTCGCACGAATTTCCCGTGGACGGACAATTCGCCAGTTTGTCATTGGCACGCTGATTATCCCTTTCGTGTTCACTCTACTTTGGTTATCTATTTTTGGTAACAGCGCCTTATACGAAATCATTCATGGCAACAAAGAATTGGCAGAAACGGTGCTTGCCGCCCCTGAAAAAGGCTTTTACTCCTTACTAGAGCTCTATCCCGGGTTTGGTTTGACCGCATCGGTGGCAACGATCACTGGCCTACTATTTTATGTGACCTCTGCGGATTCTGGGTCACTCGTACTCGGGAATTTCACCTCAAACCTAAGCGATATCAATAATGATGCGCCTAACTGGTTACGTATTTTCTGGTCAGTGGCGATTGGTTTATTAACCCTAGGTATGTTGATGACCGATGGGGTTGCCGCACTACAAAATACGACCGTGATCATGGGGTTACCTTTTAGTTTTGTGATCTTTTTTATTATGGCGGGGCTGTATAAATCGCTAAAAGTCGAAGATTTCAGGCGCGTCAGTTCACTCACCACCAATGCACCAGCGCCTTTATATGGCAATGGTAAGTTAAATTGGAAACAGCGGTTGGGCCGTGTGATGAACTTCCCCGGTACCACTTACACTCAACGTATGTTGGATCTAGTGTGTACGCCTGCCATGCAAGAAGTGGCAAAAGAGCTATCACTACGCGGCGCTAATGTGGAATTTAATATTCTGCCCCCTGCCGAAGATGAGCGTTTAAATCACCTAGAGCTCGTGGTTGATTTAGGGGAAGAACAGAACTTTATCTATCAAATTTGGCCGCAACGTTACTCTGTTCCCGCCTTTACCTACCGAGCACGTTCAGGTAAATCCCATTACTATCGCCTAGAAACTTTCCTTTGGGAGGGAACACAAAGCAATGATTTAATGGATTACACCAAAGAACAGGTGATCAGTGATATTTTAGATCAATATGAAAAACATCTTAATTTCATTCACTTAAGCAGAGAAGCGCCAGGGGCAACATTAACCTTTCCTGAAACTAATTAATCGTTTTACTGCAAAGGGGCCATTAGGCCCCTTTTTAAGATGCAACAATACACGTGTTTTTGAAATAAATTTCATGACAAGTGATTAATCTGTTCATCATTTGACCAATAAATATGGCGTATTTTGTTCATTAATGGCGCGATGCCAGATGGCTAAAATTCCCCCTATTCAAGGAGAAATGATGATGAACAAGACACTATTTGCCCCTTATTTGGATGTGACCGTTGATGCGATTTGGAATGACCCGCTTTCTCCTAACGGCAAACCAAACCCTAAATATAGCCAAGCTGCAATTAGTCACAGCGTTGATGGTGTTTACTTGGCTTTTTTAACCGCTGATCCTAATAATAATGCCGCATGGGGAGCATATTCGAGTATGCCTATCGCTTGGGCTAAGCCATTTTGTGATGCGTTAATTGAAGCCAATATCAAAGTGATTGTGTCATTCGGAGGTGCGGCTAACTATGATGTCTCTGCAAGGCAGACTGTTGACCAATTGATTGCAACTTACCAAGAAGTCATTGATATACTTGGTGCCTCACAACTGGATTTTGATTTTGAAAATGATTTATACGATGCCGATAAAACCTTTACCGCACTATCAACCATCGTGAAAAATAACCCTGATATCACCTTGAGCCTAACGTTACCTGTTATGCCATATGGCCTTGTCGAAAAAGGGTTAGCGCTAGTACAAAAATCGGTTAACGCAGGTTTAAAAATGAAAGTGAATGGTATGGCGATGGATTATGGTCAAGGAACGGATAAAAATATGGGGCAGGCCGCCGTAGATGTGGCAACCAGTCTAAAAAATCAATTAAAAACCTACTACCCTACACTGACAGATGCTGAGCTGTATGATTTAGTACAAGTCACACCGATGATCGGCCTTAATGATGATAGGTCTATGTTTAATTTTAACGATATCAATACATTAAGTAATTTTGCAAAAACTAATGGTGTGAACTTAATTTCAATGTGGAGCTTAACCCGCGATAGGGTCGGCGTCGGCGAGTCCGCATCAGCCTCTTATTCAGGTAACCCCGAGCAAACCAAAGATTTTGAATACACGGAACGCTTCACTAACGCACTGAAATAACGGCCCAAGGTGAGGCGATACATTGCCTCACCTTATTTTCCTGCTTGTTCAATCATGTGTTTAAGCTGTTGCGGATCATGCAACCATGCTGGCTCACTAGTGCATCCCATCGTGGTGAAAGAGCGATGACAGACATCATTACCCCAACTATCCCACGCATCATTTTGTTGTTTTTGAGCAAGTAAATCTTCATAGCTGCGCTCCTCTTCAGCGACTTTCTTGTTTGGATCAAACATGAAGCGTTGCTGCTGCTTGATAGCATCAATACCTTGATAATCTTCATCATACACACGGTCAGCAGGCGCTTTTTCTGTGAAGGTATAATCCGTTGCTATGGCTTGGGGAGACATAATAAATAGGCTAAATATCAATAAATTTTTAAGCATCATCATATTTTCATTACAAAATAATGCCAAAATTATAAATATGACAAATGAGATGGCGAGTTTTATCAGTAAAAACTCGCGTGATTGGTCTTTTTATCCGCAAATAAGTGATAGTTTAATCAAGCGTCAAACGATTGATTTAATTAAACTTTAATATCAAATAGTCAATCATATAAAGCTCAATGAAAAATAACTGGTTTAAACCCTGACTATGACGGATAAGCGTGGTATCCCATTTTTTCTGAAATCTGACGTCCGGCAGCCTTGAGCAAACGGATATAATATTCCAACTGCTGTTCATCAAAACGAATTGTAGGAAAGGAGATTGATAGTCCTGCTATCACATGCCCTAAGCGGTCATAAATAGGTACGGCAATGCAACGTAACCCTAACTCTTGCTCTTCCCTATCCTCTGCATAATGTTGCTCTCGCACCACCGCTAATTCAGCCATTAACGCCTCAATACTCAATAATGTTGTATCGGTTTTTTTGACGAATTCAATCTGCGCTAAAATACCTGTTACTGTTGCTTCATCCTGCCATGCTAAAAGCACCTTACCGATCGCAGTACAATACAATGGATTACGCCGTCCAACCCGTGAGTACATGCGCAAGTTGTAGCTAGAATCAATTTTATGAATATAAATAATCGCATTATCATCAAAAGCACCAAGGTGCAGCGCTTCATGGGTTAACTGTCCAATATGGCGCATCTCCTTATCAGCAATTTCAATTAAATCAACATACTCTAGAGATTTAGCCCCCAACTCGAATAGTTTAAGCGTCAATGAATATTTATCCGCTTCCCCTTCCTGTGCCACATAACCTAATTGTTTCATGGTTTGCAAGAAACGATAGGTAGTCGCTTTTGACATCAGCAGTCGTTGTGAAAGCTCAGACACACCAATCTCTTTTTGTTCTCCTAATGCATTGAGAATACTGAATACTTTTACTACTGACGAAACGGCATCCGTTTGCGTGACCTTATCCACCATTCACCTTCCTATTTATTCAAATCAATATGATAGCCATATCAGATGGTTTGATGTGCTGACTTTATGTTTACTCAACAGCATAAAGATCACTTTCATGAAAAACAAGAACGGTGATTTGATATTTTTAAAACGTCGTTTCATTTTTATTTGAACTTGTCTAAAAAATAGGTTTTAATGCTGTTAGCTAATGAGGTTTGACTCAATTCGGTTATAAAAAATAAAAACGATAGGTGGTAAAAATGGCTACAGCTTTGCAAGTTGCCGTGATTGGCGAATGTATGGTTGAGTTACAAAAATCAGGGGAATTATTTAAGCAGACTTTTGGCGGAGACACCTTAAATAGTGCACTCTACCTTGCACGTTTAACCCACAAACAAGGTGTTGTCACTCGCTATTTAACGGGGCTTGGTCAAGACCCCTTTAGCCAACAAATGCGAGAAAGTTGGCAAGCCGAAGGGATCAATACCGACCATGTCGTGATCGCCGAAAAACACCTTCCCGGTATGTATTTAATTGAAACATCAGAGGATGGCGAGCGCCGTTTTTTTTATTGGCGTGATAACTCAGCGGCCAAATTTTGGTTGAATGAGCAAACCGCCGAGCGAACTCAACAATTACTCAATCAACAGCAATATATCTATCTAAGTGGGATTAGCTTAGCCATTTTACCTGAAGCCGCTCGCCAATTACTGTTTACACTGTTAGCAACGGCTCGCCAATCAGGTGCTAAGGTCATTTTTGACAATAATTATCGCCCTGCATTATGGCCTTCTGTCGAGGCGGCACAGCAAGCCTACCAACAAATGTTATCACTGACTGATATTGCATTTTTAACTTTTGATGATGAGCAACTGCTGTATGGTGATCAGCAAGAAAGCCAATCCATTGCACGTGCACAGCAGCAGGGTGTTGAAGAGATCGTTATTAAACGCGGAGCAAAACCCTGCTATATCATCATTCACGATCAACAATTCGAAGTGGCTGCGAATAAAGTGACTCACGTCATTGATACCACCGCCGCTGGCGATTCTTTCAGTGCAGGCTATCTTGCCTGTCGAATTCTAGGTGGCTCTCCTGAAGAAGCGGCTCGCACAGGCCATTTACTTGCAGGAACCGTGATCCAACACCGAGGCGCCATTATTCCGCGTGAAGCGATGCCTATCATAGAGCTAAACAATATCAAAGGGATCTAAACATGAATCAATTAATCGAAAAACTAAAAAAAATCAGTGTGGTGCCAGTAATCACAATCAACAAGGCGGAACATGGCGCGCCTCTCGCACAAGCGCTAATGGAAAATGGTCTACCTTGTGCTGAGGTCACCTTTCGCACTCCCGCCGCAGTACAAGCGATTAAAAATATGCGAGCAGCATACCCCGAAATCCTTATTGGGGCGGGCACGGTATTGACCACGCAACAGGTTGATCAAGCCATTGACGCTGGCGTGGATTTTATCGTAAGTCCAGGTTTTAACCCTAAAATCGTCGCTTATTGCCAACAAAAAAATGTCATTATTATCCCTGGGCTCAATAACCCAAGCTTAGTTGAGCAGGCATTAGAATTTAATTTAACCACAGTGAAGTTTTTCCCAGCAGAAGCTTCTGGTGGCGTAGCGATGCTAAAAGCAATGAGCGCGGTTTATCCTGTTAACTTTATGCCAACGGGTGGGATCAACCCCAAAAATATCAAAGAATATAAAGCACTACCATCTGTATTAGTTTGTGGTGGCTCGTGGATGGTGCCTAATGAGCTGATCGATAATGAAAATTGGCAAGCTTTAGGCCAATTAATTGCTGACGCTGCGAGCCTTTAACCAACGCCTCTGGCGCTCTTTACACTATCTTAAGTCAAGAGCGCCAACTTATAGAAGCGTAGCGATAATACGCAATAAATTACAGTCACATTATTGATACTCTCATCCTTTAGCTAGCCACTTCCCTGTCTGCTCTTTTAATCGTAAATAGCCTACGACTCCGTTAATGATTTTAAGCGACCGCGTAAACGTTTTATGGCTTGGCTATGGAGCTGACTGACTCGCGACTCTCCGACCTCCAAAACCGCACCAATTTCTTTTAAGTTCAATTCTTCTTGATAATAGAGGGTAAGTACCAGTTTCTCCCGCTCTGGTAACTGCTCAATTGCCTCAATGATTTGTGCGCGTAGATTAGACTCCATCAGTAAACTTAATGGATTGCCTCCATCACTTTCATCAATAGCAGGCTCACAGCTTTCGCCATGAATTTCATGCCATTCATCATAGGAATAAAGTTGACTGTTGTTGGTATCAAGTAAGGCTTGACGGTATTCTGTAACGTCAATATTGAGTGCTTGGGCAATTTCACTTTCCGTCGCACTGCGAC
Source organism: Providencia sp. PROV261 (assembly GCF_028477945.1). Classification (NCBI taxonomy): domain Bacteria; kingdom Pseudomonadati; phylum Pseudomonadota; class Gammaproteobacteria; order Enterobacterales; family Morganellaceae; genus Providencia; species Providencia sp. PROV261. The sequence goes on from NZ_JAMPMC010000005.1 coordinate 239,028, forward strand.
TCAATGATTGCTCTAATTCTCCAATGACTTTAGCCATTTCACGAGCCTGTCTGCGCACACTACGCGGTGCCCAATCTCGGCTGCGCAATTCATCTAGCATGGAGCCGCGAATACGCTGCACTGCATAAGTGGCAAATGATGCTCCTTGAGAAGCATCGAAGCGCTCTAACGCATGCAATAACCCGATACCGCCAGCTTGAATAAGATCATCAATATCGACGCTCGCAGGCAATCTCACTTGTAATTTTAGGGCCTCATGTCGTATTAAGGGATAATAACGCTCCCATAGGCTATTTTTATTAATTACACCTTCGGCAGTATACAAATCACTCACAACCGGAATCACCCTTTAAAACTTATATAAAGGTATTCATTATGCTAGCTGCACAATAATTCAATCCGTAGAGTAATGAGGTAAATTAGTGCTATTTATCCTAACCTAAATAAATTTAGCGAAGACAATTACACTGTGAGTATATAATGTGATGCCTGAATGATAAACAAAAAGGCCAGAACAACGTCTGGCCTTCAATCACTGATATTAATCCGTGACGAATTAACGTAACAGGCTCAGAACACCTTGTGGAACTTGGTTTGCTTGTGCCAGAACTGAAGTACCTGCTTGTTGCAGGATTTGACCACGGCTCATGTTAGACACTTCTGTTGCAAAGTCAGCGTCTTGGATACGGCTACGTGCTGCACTCAAGTTGTTGACTGAGTTGTTCAGGTTATTGATAGTAGATTGCATACGGTTTTGGAATGCACCCAGTTTAGAACGGTATGAATCCACATTTTTCAGTGCAGTATCTAAAGTATCTAATGCGTCAGATTTTGCAGCAGTACCACCACCTAGACCAGTGATCTCAGCACCTTTCACATACTGAACCGTACCTGATGCTGTTGAATCATCTTTAGTTGCCTTAAACCATTTATTTTCTTTAGTATCATGAATAAAGAATTGGTCAGTACCTGACGTATCCTTATACACTTTGTATTCAGCTACAGACTTTGGTGTTGCTTCTGCTAAATCAACAGCCACATTTTTAGTATCCAAAATAACCTCAGTGCCTTTACTTGCTGGCTCTTTTGGACCAGCTGCAGCCGCAGAAACCTTCTCAACTTTGTCTTTAAAATCTTTGATACCTAATGTATCAAGATCCATTTTTTGCATTTCCATGCTGATAGTTTGACCATCTTTCGCACCCACTTGGTAAGAAACAGTGTCACCATTTAGAATTTGTGTTCCGTTAAATTCAGTGTGTTGATAGATACGGTCGATTTCATCCAGACGTTGTTGTACTTCATCACGAATTGAAGTGATATCGCTGTCAGAGTTACTGCCGTTAGCTGCTTGAACAGTCAGTTCACGGATACGTTGCAAGTTTTCGTTGATTTCGTTAACTGCGCCTTCAGCAACTTGCGCCATTGAAATACCGTCGCTCGCATTACGAGAAGCTTGGGTCAAACCTTTGATGTTAGCAGTGAAACGGTTAGCAATCGCTTGACCTGCTGCGTCGTCTTTTGCGCTATTGATACGTGAACCTGAAGATAGACGCTCAATTGCAGTACCCAGTACGCTTTGTGAACGGTTTAGGTTGTTCTGAGTTGTCAGAGACAGGATGTTAGTGTTGATAACCTGTGCCATAATATATGTCCTTGTTATTCCGTAATAATAAAGTTAGCCAATCTGTTAGGCTTTACAGTTTGTTGCCAGCAATACCATTATCGGCGGCATAAAAAAGGGCTTTAGGGATTTCGACAAAAATTTTTTATCTCAAAGCGAGAAACCCAGCTACCGCCCCGCTCCAAGCGGTAAATTATTTTGTCAAAATAAATTTATAAACCGCAAATTTTAAATTATTGATTATCAATAGAGATAAATACCCTGTTTTGTAGGGTCAACTCCTGCCATCATTATTTATCGACTTAGTCTAAGATTTCCGTTCTTCTCGCCGATAACCCTGTAAATGAGAATAATTTTTTAGGAGAGAACAATGGCTGGTATATCGACACTCGGTATCGGGGCAAACTTAGACTTAAATAACCAAATGGACCAACTTGAAGCGATGGAAAAACGTCGCCTTGAGCCATTAACGGCACAAAAAGCCAGCTATGATGCACAGATTAGCGCTTTTGGTAAGATGCAGTCATCTCTAGAAAAATTAAAAAAAGCGGCGGAAGATCTTAAAAAATACAATGATATCAGCACCACCAAAGTGAACGGTGAATATAAAAGCTTCGACGTTAAAACAGATGGCAAGGCCGTAGCTGGAGTTCATGATGTCCTAGTCACTCAACTTGCGAAAGCACAAACTATTGCGACTAAAGGCCATGATGATAATAAAAAATTATTAGGTAACGGTAACGCAGAGCGAACTATCACTATCACTCAGCCTGCTGAAGAAGATCCCATTATTATCAAACTTGATAATGAACACACCTCTTTGGTTGAAATCGCTGATGCTATCAATAAAACAGATAAAACGGTTACCGCCGCGGTGATCAAAGATAAAAGTAATCGTTATCATCTTGTCGTTACCTCCAAAAAAGAAGGTACTGAACACCGTATTAATATCAAAGTTGAAGGTGATGACGAGCTCGCTAAAATACTGAATGTTGAGTCTGAACTAGACAGTGGTGGAAATGTCGTTTTAAAAGATAAAGAAAACATTGGCATGGAGCAAAAAGTTCCCCCGCAAAATGCCTTGCTAAATATTGATGGTTTTGAACTTGAATCACAAAGCAATGAAGCAAAAGATCTCTTTCCTGGACTCACTTTGACATTGAAAAAAGAGAGTGAAGACAAAAAACCTGACCATTTGATCATTTCTGAAGATATTGAGCCCGCTAAAGCAAAAATTAAAGCGTGGGTAGACGCCTATAACGAATTCCAGAATTTAGCCAAAGAATTGACCAAATATACGCCAACAACGAAAGGAACCGCCCCAGATAAAACCAATGGTCCACTTATCGGTGATTCGACATTACGCACAATTCAAAGCCAATTACGTACTCAAATACGTTCAGCACAAGATAGTGGTGAAATTAATTTATTAAATAAAATGGGGATCACACAAAAAGTTGATGGCACATTAGAGATAGAAGATAAAAAGTTCGAAAAAGCGTTAAAAGAGAATCCTGGTAGCGTCAAAAGTTTCTTTATGGGGGATGGTAAAGAGACAGGCTTTGCAACCGAGAACTTTAATTTCTTAAAAGATACCCTCGATGCCCGCGAAGGCACACTGCATAACGCGACTGATGGCGTACAAAAGAAAAAGAAAAGCCTTGATAAGCGTATTGAACAAACTAATAAGCAGATTGAAAACACCATGGATTTATACCGCCGCCAATTCCAAAATTTAGATAAAATGATGAATTCACTCAATAGCACCAGTAACTCATTAGGCAGACTGTTAGGTTAATAATTATGTATCAGCAAAAAGCAAAACAAGCCTACCAACAAGTCGATTTGGAAAGTGAAATTGCCAATGCGACCCCATACCAACTGATTAGCATTCTCTATCGAGGGGCGTTAAGCGCCCTCAAACGTGCTGAAATTTTTATGCAACAAAATAATATCGCTGCAAAAGGCAAAGAACTTTCTAAAGCAATCGATATTATTGACACAGGTTTGAAACAGGCGCTCAACCATGAGGCCGGAGGTGAAATCGCCGATAATCTTGCAAGTCTTTATGACTATATGATCATGCGCCTATTAAATGCTAATCTTGAAAATAATGTGGCTTATATCCAAGAAGTTTACCAATTACTCTCCGATATCGCGTCAGCTTGGCAACAGATCGGGGCAAATGTGGATGAAAGATAACCAGGTGAATAATAAAAAACCTACCGATTTATATGAAATCTATCGTGATGTCTTAGCATTAAGTGAAAATTTAGTCGCACTCGCAGAAGCACAACAGTGGGAACAGTTAGTTGCCCACGAAACAGAATATGTTTATGCCGTCGAAAATTTAACGCAGCTAACTCATGAGTTTGAAGCACACCAACCCATCACCGATGAGTTGGTTAGGTTATTACATCAAATTATTGAGAACGAGCAGATCACGAAAACGCATTTACAACAGCACTTAGATTTTTTAAGTAAAGAAATGAAGCAACTGGACCAAAAACGAGCACTCAATAATAGCTACGGCCAATTTAATGAGCCAGATACGCCAATAACAATAAAACCCATTGAATAGCCATGTGTGTCAGGCGGCCTACCTGACACTTATGGATCGATTACTGTCTTAAACGCTGCTGTTTCTTTAGTTTTTTCAACAGCATATTGCGTTTTAAAGTCGATAAATGATCAAGAAAAACCTTTCCATGCAAATGGTCAATTTCATGCTGCATTACAATCGCCAAAAATTCATCAGAATCGGTGATAAACGCCTTCCCGTCTCTATCTAGCGCCTTAACTTTTACGCGCTTAAAACGTGCCACATCAGCATAAATTTCAGGCACGGATAAACAACCTTCTTGGTAGCTCGTTTCCCCTTCGCTTTCAATAATTTCAGGGTTAACAAATACCATAGGCTGATCACGGTTTTCAGAAATATCAATCACCATCACCGATAATGTTGCGCCAATTTGCGTCGCTGCTAAGCCAATACCATTATCGGTGCTGTACATGGTATCCAATAAATCATCAATTAATGGCTGTACTGCCGCAATGTCGGTGACTGGGTCACATTTAACGCGTAACCGCTCATCGGGTATCTCAATAATAGCTCTTACTGCCATATCTCAAAAATCCTATCTGTCATACTCTTTATTCAAACTATTACGCATTATCGTCTTTTTAAATTGACGATAAGATGCAAAAAATGGCATTACCCACTAGCTAAAAAAATCACATCAAGATCAACTAGGTTAACCTAAAAATAAAACACCCTATAATTTCACAGAAAAATAACATGTTATCTAGAAAAAAACACTAAAAATAATAGCCGTTTATTTTTATTGCTACATCGTTTATCGTCGCCCCATCGCAGCTTAGCAACCCTAACTATGCTAAGGTTTTAACCATATGATTAATTAATAATATAAATTAATAAAAATCGTTATCTCAGAAAATACATTCAAAATGCTAATATTTTAATCTCCGTTATTTATGATAATAGTAAAATTAAAATATCATGGCATATTGCTTTTATTTTATCATTTATAAAGTGTATAAAACCGCGCTTAATTCATACCAAATCACTTTTTACGATATCATTGAGAGTAATATTAGAATATTCAAAAGTGGCCATTAACTCTAATATAAATTAATGCCTCTTTTTGAATGTAATAAAAGCAAAAATTAGAGGCGTTTATTTCATTAATAAGGATATCAACATGAAAAAAACGTTATTGGCGAGTTCAATGGCGGTATTAGCACTTTCACATTCAGCACAGGCGGCCCCCCTATTTCCGAGCGCAACAGAGGTTGCCTTCGATGTCGCTGAGTCACTAGCTGAGTTCCAAAAAGCCGCTGAATTATTCAAACATTACAGGGCAGAACAAGCAAAAAATATCGAAATACCTACCCTAGAAGAGTTAGTGTATCAACAACTCATCAAACAAGATAAAAAAGTGACGCCGACGATCACGGAGATTGATGAAAAGATCCAACAGTCGATTAATATTAACAATGATTATATTGATAACCGATTGATTGAGCATCACCGTGATTTAGACAATAAGCTTGAGTTACTCGATTCACAACACAGTACAATCCAAGCTGAAAATCAAAATAGGTTTGCCCATTTCCAGCAAAATTTCGATAACACACAAGCCTTCAATAAAGTACGTTTTACCCAGCTAGATAAAAAAATCACTAAAATGGAAAAACAGGCCAACTCAGGTATCGCTTCTGTGGCGGCTATGTCTAATATCCCTTATTCGTTAAATACACGTTTTAGTGCTGGCATTGGCTTGGGTCATTACCGTAATGGCAATGCTATTGCTGCTGGAGCACAATACCAATTAAAAAAGGATCTGAATCTGCGTAGCTCTATCGCATGGAATAATGCCGATAGTGCGATTGTTGGTGCAGGTATCGCCATTGGTTGGTAACTCATCATTTTTGATGATACTTATGCTTAAGTAAAAAATATCCTCCGGCGTAGCCGGAGGTTTTTAATATGCGCCGATAAGGCTTTGTTACCTGCCGCGCCCTAACAGGCGCACAACGGCTCTGACATTCTTCTACTCACATAACTTTCTTAAAATACTGCCTACCGCTCTACGTTTTTCACCGTGAAAAACTTGTCTTCCATATTTGGGTGCAAATTCCATCGTGTATGCGCTAAGCTCTTTTCGTCTCCCATTGGAACCCCCTTTTGATTTCTTGTTTGACTCTTGCCGTTGCCAGACCACAAGATGTTTTAACAAATCAAAAGGGGGTTTTATATCTTATTCAAAGCTGAAAGCTTTACGGCCCCCCAGCCTAGCTGGGGTTTTCTATATACAATGAACTGTTTCCATTTACTGAGCGCCTTCTCAACTTTCTGCTTCAATTGAAAGTAAAAAGAAACAGTTAAAATATTTATTTATCCACCCCAAAAATGTTCAAAACAATTTAATCAACAGAGTAGTTGTCTAAAAAACACGTAAATTAATCCCTCAACCCAATATATGATGACATAGCTTATCTTTAATTTATTAATGTAGCGTTCCATTTAAGTTTTTCACTCGCGGAGCCAATACCTCTGTGCCTTCTTTTGCAAGGTATAATTGACCCAATATCTAGCTCTATGACTTTTGTGCTCCAACAAAGTAATAAAAGAAAGAGACTCTAGAGCATACACAAGTATGTAACGAGGGCGAGCGTCGCCAACACACGAGGGTGCAAACAGTGGCAAGCTAGCGCTATAACATTAGTGTTCCGACAAAATAGCAAAGGCAAGAAACCCTAGGAGCATACATAAGCATGTCACTAGGGCGAACGAGTGTGGACAATACCGTTAGGTGAAAAAGGTGACGAGCGAGGGCGACTGCTAAACAGGAATCGACATCACCTCTTGGTACGCCGCAACCAACTTATTACGCACTTGGATCCCCATTTGTAGGCTCAAGCTGGCTTTTTGCATATCCACCATAACATCATTTAACGAGACATTACTTTTACCTAATGTAAAGTCTTCTATCTGTTTTGCCGATTGGTTTCTCACGGTATTGATTTGATTAACCGCTGAAACCAGATGATCGGCAAATCCAACGGGTTCAACCACCGGTTTTTGATGGTTTGCGGCCTGTAATGCCGTTGTCTGTAGCTGCGACAACACCCCTTCAATTGCTTGGATTGTCATTTTCTTCTCTTCAATGTCTGTGCGAACAACCATCGCTGTTTTATATAGCTGCATACCCTAACACAGCCTTTTTAACTTGAAGCCGATAAATAACACCAAAATGATAGGCTGATTCCGTCATTAGATTTATCAGAGTCATCAATAATAGCAGCGTAAAAAAGTGACGTTACGAAGAGGGAATAACATTGTTTCGCCAAAAGTGTTTTCATCTGTTGATTCTGCAAGGCAGGGAATATCTATGAGTGCCGCATCGAAAGAGACGGGAGAAGCTTCAAAAGGGTTTGCATCTATTGCAACACGCTTCAAAGCATCCCCAAAAATCCCATTAATGATTGCTGGCGCCGCAGCGATTGCCGTCGTTGTCGCCCTACTTCTTTGGCTACGCAGTCCGGATTATCGTGTATTGTTAAGCAATCTCAGCGCAAAAGATGGCGGTGATATTGTCAGCCAATTAACCCAAATGAACGTACCGTATCAAATTGCGGATAACGGCAGTGCAATTTTAGTACCCGCCGAAAAAGTTCATGAACTTCGTCTGAAATTGGCACAATCAGGATTACCTAAAGGTGGCAATACAGGCTTTGAACTATTAGATAAAGAGCAGTTTGGGATTAGCCAATTTAGTGAGCAAGTTAACTATCAACGTGCATTAGAAGGTGAATTATCGCGCACGATTGAATCACTCAGTCCTGTTCAAAATGCACGAGTGCATTTAGCTATCCCCAAACCGACATTATTTGTCCGTGAACAGAAACTCCCCACCGCTTCGGTGACCGTCGGCTTATTGCCCGGACGCATGCTAGACGAAGGACAAATCACGGCAATTGTCCATATGGTATCAAGCAGTGTCTCTGGCCTAACGGCAGCTAACGTGACCATCGTTGATCAAACGGGTCGCTTGCTCACAAATAATGATAATAGCCAACAATCTGCCAACAATGCGCAAATTAAAATGACCAAAGAGATGGAATCCCATCTAAAACAGCGCATTGAAGACATCATTTCGCCTTTAGTGGGGCGCGCTAATGTGCATGCCCAAGTCACGGCACAAATGGATTTTTCGAAGGTTGAACAAACCTCCGAAGAGTATAAGCCTAATCAAACGCCAAATAGCGCAGCCGTACGCTCTCGCCAAAATAGCCAAAGCTCGCAAAACAATACCAGTGGTGTAGGTGGTGTGCCAGGTGCGCTATCTAATCAGCCACCAAGTGCGCCAAGTGCCCCTATTTCTACCGATAATAAAGGTGCAAATTCGGCACAAAATAGCCCTTCTAATAATGGCTCTAGCCTTTCACAAAGTGATGAAACCACAAACTACGAAGTCGATCGCAAAATTAGCCATACCCAACGTCAAATTGGCGTTATCGACAGACTATCCGTAGCTGTGATCATCAACTATTTACCGCAAGATGGTGAAGATGGCACACAACAGATGAAACCATTATCACCAGAAATGATGCAGCAAATTGAGTCGTTAACCCGTGAAGCAATGGGCTATTCCAGCACGCGCGGCGATTCACTGAGTATCACTAACTCATTGTTTACCAACGATACTGTCGTTGAAGAACAACCATCCATGCTTGAAAACCCTCAGTTTATCGCTCAAGTGTTGGATTACGGCAAAATCATCTTGATAGCCATCATTGCTTGGTTGATGTGGCGTTTCGGCGTCAAACCACAATGGGTGAAATATCGTCAAACTCAACAAGCCCAATCGGCGGCAGAAGTGTTTGTGGCGGCTCAGCCTAAAACCCCTCTCGTGGTCGATGAAGAAATTAATGAAGATATGGACGAACAAACCCGTCGTCGCTTAACTCGCCAACGTGTGAGTGCAGAGATCCAAAGTCAGCGTATTCGTGAAATGGCTGAAAAAGATCCACAAGTCGTGGCAATGGTTATCCGTCAGTGGTTAGGAAAAGCACAATAATGTTAAGTGGAACCGAAAAAAGTGCCGTGATGCTAATGACTCTCGGCGAAGATCAGGCCGCTGAGGTCTTTAAGCATTTGAACCCAAAAGAAGTGCAGCAATTAAGTATGGCTGTTTCAAACATGCGCCAAATCTCTAACAATGAGTTAGCAGAAGTGCTCACTGAGTTTGAAGAATCAGCGATTCAATTTGCGGCATTAAATATCAATACCAATGATTATCTCCGTTCGGTACTGGTTAAAGCGCTGGGTGAAGAGCGCGCAGCTAGCCTACTTGAAGATATTTTCGATAAGCAAGAGAGCACATCAGGTATTGAAAGTCTTAACTATATGGAGCCACAAACTGTGGCCGATATTATTCGTGATGAGCATCCACAAATTATCGCAACCATATTAGTTCACCTTAAGCGTAACCTTGCGGCCGATGTTTTAGAGCTGTTCGAAGAGCGTCAACGCAATGACATTATGTTGCGTATCGCAACCTTTGGTGGTGTGCAACCTGCTGCTTTAGCAGAGCTGACGGAAGTCCTCAATAATCTGCTTGATGGACAAAATCTCAAACGCAGCAAAATGGGTGGCGTAAGAACAGCGGCTGAAATTATTAACTTAATGAAAAATCAGCAAGAAGAAAGCGTTATCAACGCAATGCGCGATTACGATGGTGAATTGGCACAACGCATTATTGATGAAATGTTCCTATTTGAAAACCTTATCGAAGTCGACAATCGCAGTATTCAACGCATCCTACAAGAGATCTCCAACGACTCTCTGGTTATTGCGCTCAAAGGCTGCAATCAAGCTCTACGCGACCACTTCCTCAACAATATGGCTGTTCGTGCGGCTGAAATTGTGCGCGATGATTTGGAATCCCGTTCACCAGTACGCATGTCTCAAGTGGAAAACGAGCAGAAAGCTATTCTTATGGTTGTCCGTCGCCTAGCAGAAAAAGGCGAGATCACCATCGGTGGTGGAGACGATGTCTATGTCTAAATCCCCGATTAATCCAGAAGCATGGCAACCTTGGCAGTTGCGCGAACTGAATCAATGGGATCTCAACGCCTCCGGTGTCTCTTCACCGGAGGAACTCCCTGAGCCAACCAAACCAGCAGTACCGTGTCTTGAACCCCAAGAGGTACTCGAACAAATTAATATTCTTGATAACTTAAAAGAAGAAGCTCAACGAACAGGTTTCCAACAAGGTTATGAGCTAGGTAAAAAAGAAGGCTATCAAGCTGGTTTTGAACAAGGTCAACGAGAAGGTACAGAGCAAGGCCGCCAGCAAGCACTGGCTCAAGAGCAACCAATTATTGATACATGGCAAAAGCTGCTATCTGAATTTCATTATTCATTAGATAGTTTCGATACGGTGATCACCACTAAGCTTTTACAAATTGCTTTAACTGCCGCAAAACAAGTGCTCGGTCAATCCACCATTTGTGATGGCACGGCCTTGCTGGAAGAGATCAGCCATTTGTTACAGCAAAAACCGCTGTTTTCTGGGCAACCTGAACTACACGTTAACCCAGCTCACACAGCATTGATCGAGCAACATTTAGGCTCGCTGCTGAATTTGAATGGCTGGCGCTTAGTTGGCGATCCGAAGCTGCATCTTGGTGGTTGTCGTGTCGTCGCTGAAGATGGCGAAATCGATATGACAGTGGCAACGCGCTGGCAAGAGCTATGCCGCCTCTACGCGCCGGAGACACTCTCATGACCGTACGAATGAGTCGCTGGATTGCTGCACTTGAAGGTTTTGAATCCCGAATGAAAGGGATCCCAATGATACGCCGCTATGGACGACTGACAAAAATAACCGGGTTAGTCATGGAGGCAGAAGGGATCAAGATGCCATTAGGCGCCACCTGCTTTGTCGAACGAGCCATTAACGATCGCCATGACGAAGTGGTTTGTGAAGTTGTCGGTTTTAATGGCCCACGCATGCTACTGATGCCACTTGCTGACCTAGAAGGGATTGCGCCGGGCGCGCGCGTCTATGCACAAACTAACGGTGATGATGGACAAACCAGTCGTTTGTTGCCATTAGGGGATGAACTATTAGGACGCATTCTTGATGCGCAAGGTACACCGCTCGATGGAAAAGGCCCATTAGACGCCAAGCAACGGGCGCCATTGATCACGCCTCCTATTAACCCATTAGAACGCACGCCTATCCATAGTGTTTTGGATGTGGGCGTACGCGCCATTAACGCCTTACTGACCGTTGGGCGAGGCCAACGCATGGGGCTATTTGCAGGTTCAGGGGTCGGAAAAAGTGTTTTACTCGGCATGATGGCGCGTTTCACTCAGGCTGACATTATTGTGGTTGGCTTGATTGGTGAGCGTGGTCGTGAGGTCAAAGATTTTATCGAAAATATTTTAGGGGCCGAGGGCTTAAAACGTGCCGTTGTGGTTGCGGCACCTGCCGATGTTTCGCCACTATTACGTATGCAAGGGGCTTCTTATGCGACACGGATTGCCGAGTACTTCCGTGACCTAGGAAAAAACGTATTGCTGATCATGGATTCCCTCACCCGTTACAGTATGGCTCAACGAGAAATTGCCTTAGCCATCGGTGAACCTCCTGCAACAAAAGGCTATCCACCTTCTGTTTTTGCCAAATTACCTGCATTAGTCGAACGGGCGGGTAACGGCAAAAATGGTGGCTCTATTACCGCTTTTTATACCGTATTAACCGAAGGGGATGACCAACAGGATCCTATCGCAGATTCTGCCCGCGCCATTCTCGATGGGCATATCGTGCTATCAAGATCACTGGCGGAATCAGGCCACTATCCGGCTATCGATATTGAGGCATCAATCAGCCGAGCGATGACAGAGTTAATTGATAAACAACATTATCGCCAAATCCAACGCTTCAAGCAGCTCACCTCCAGTTATCAACGCAACCGCGATCTGATTAATGTGGGTGCGTATGCAACAGGCAGTGATCCGCTGTTAGATATGGCAATCCAATATTACCCCCGTATGTCGAAGTTTTTACAACAAGACATTGATGAGCGCTGCGATTATCAAAGTGCTTGCGAACAATTGGTGCATGCTGTTCCAAATGAGTAATGAGGGTTAAATGAGTAAAAACAATGCGTTAGATACATTATTGAGTTTAGCCGTTGAGGCCTCTGAAGAAGCCGCAAAGGTGTTGGCCCAAGTTCGACAAACGCAGGTACAAATGACTCAACAACTCAATATGTTAGAGAACTATCAGGCTGAATATCGGCAAAAATTAAACCAAACACTACACAGTGGGATAGATGCTGATAAATGGCAAAACTACCAGCAGTTTTTAGTCACATTAGAACTCACCATTGAGCAACAGCAGCAACAGCTTTCATTATGGGAGCAACGTGTTAGCGAAGCTAACCGCCATTGGCAAGAAAAACAGCAACGCGTCAATGCATTCGACACTTTAATTCAACGTGCTGAGCAAACTAAAAACCAACGTTTAAACCGCCTAGAGCAAAAGCAGATGGATGAATATGCTCAGCGCGCAATGTTACGGAGAAATCAATAAATGGACGTCAATAATACAGGCTCTCCAGCCATTACGGCAGCAAATGGCGCTAAAAACGGCCATACGCAGCCAAATCAATCACGTGCTGATGATAACCAAGAGGTGGTGGTGCCTTTTCAAGCCGTGTTGGAAAGCCAGCAACCCACGCCACAAAAAGCGTCTACGTCTGAACCAACGATGGACAAGCAGGCTAATCAAAAGCCTACAAGTGCTGATGAGCGTTTAACAACCAAAGGCCATGAGCCATCCACGGGAAAAGAAAAGGAACAAGCAGAGCAGGCAATTGAGCAACTAAATTATAGCCGCCACTTACGCAACGGTAGCGAGCAACCTGCTTTACAATCGCAATTATTGGCGCAATCAGACGCTGTTGAGCAAGTGTGGTTAGCTAACCTGAAAAATGCCGTTGATCAGCAAACCCTGTCGTCAGCAACAACAAAATTTGCTGATGGTCAGCGAGCGGCTTTAGTGCCATTTGCCCAAAAAACTCAACCTTTAAATGACTCGTTGGTGGCGATGGCAACAATGGATGAGCCAATTGACCTAAGTGCTCAAATGCAATTAGCCGGCGAAGAAGAATCGCCATCATTAGGGGCTTTCATTAAAAATGAGCGAGAGCCGCGTAAAGATCAACCACTTTTCTCACTCAATGAAGGCCGCGAGAGCTTAACCAAAAACTTATCCTCAGACTTTATGCCATTAAATAAAAAACTGGCGGATAAAGAGGCACCAAGCTCCATCGTACCTACCTTTGCGACGGCAGATAACGGCGCCCTAATTAAAGGGGCATTTACCCCGACAACGGGCAGTGATGCCATTCAAATGGCACCTTCATCACCCACTCAAACGGTCAGCTTAACGCCGCTGCCTAACAGTTCTCAAATAATTTCGACGAATGTGCCCGTTATCCCCATGCAGCCGGGAGTACCATTAGGCAGTGAAGCCTGGCAACAGCAATTGAACCAACATATGCTGTTTTTCTCACGCCAAGGGGTCTCACATGCACAAATTCGCTTACATCCGGAAGAGCTTGGCTCGTTAAATGTTCACCTACGCATTGAAGATAACCAAGCCGTTATGCATTTTGTGTCGCCTCACAGTCAAGTACGTGCCGCGATGGAAACCATGATGCCAATCTTACGTAATGCGTTACAAGAAAGTGGCATCCATTTGGCTCAAGGCTCGGTTGGGCAAGATAACTTTAGTGGTCAATCGAATGCGGATACGCACTCAGAGCAAGGTCACGAAAAAAATCTGTATGGCGGACAAACGCTTAGCAGCGTGACAAGTACTGAGATGGCGGCAGTGTCACCGACGACTTCCACCATTCGCACACGAGGTGGGATCGATACATTCGCTTAATTTTCAAACGAGAGGTGGTGATTTCGTAATTAAAGCGCCGAGTTACCCCCTTTTTGTTTCGTTTTTCCCCCCTTTAGTCTGGCTCAATCAAGCCATAATGCTAAAGATAACAAAGTAAAAAACCCCGAGGTGGGTTTGGTCTTCATAAATAGGAATTTTGCTAACATGTCGTCTTCAAGCAATACATCTAAGAATTCAAACAAAGGGTTGCTCGTGCTGTTCGCCCTTCTCGCCATTGCCGGTGCGGGTTTTGGTGGTTATACATGGTGGACAACGCAACAGACGGCAAATTCAGTTAATGAGGAAGAGAAATCACCTAAGCTATCCCAACCTATTTTTATGGATTTAGAACCTTTTACCGTCAACCTTCCGGGGCTGAACGAATCCCCCGATCGGGTTCTGTATATCAATATCACGTTACGATTAGCAAATGAGAAATCACGCAAGCAACTACATGATTTTCTACCTGAAGTCCGTAGCCGTTTGTTGTTATTGCTATCAGAGCAGAAGCCGAAAGCACTCAGTACTCATGACGGTAAATTGCAATTAATGCAAGCCATTAAAAAAACTTTGTCTCCAACTGTGATCCCCGGCGAAAACGATCAGGAGATCACCGACGTGTTATTTACGACATTTATTTTGCGGTAATTCAGATGAGCGATAATATTTTATCTCAGGCTGAAATCGATGCGTTGCTCAATGATGACGCACCATCGTCAAATGAATCAGCGACACAACCTAAAGACAAAGAGCAGGTTCGCCCTTACGACCCGAATACCCAACGTCGTGTTATTCGGGAGCGGATGCAATCACTCGAAATTATTAACGAGCGGTTTGCACGCCAATTCCGTATGGGGTTGTTTAATATGTTACGCCGTAGCCCTGACATTACTGTTGGTGGCATAAAAATCGAGCCTTATCATGAATTTGCTCGTAACTTACCTGTTCCTACAAACTTGAACCTTATTCATATGCCACCGTTACGCGGCACGGCATTATTCACATTCGAACCTGCGCTGGTGTATATCGCGGTCGATAACTTATTTGGTGGCGATGGACGTTTTCCTGTTCGCTCAGAAGGCAAGGAATTTACCAATACCGAGCAGCGCATTATTCATCGTATGCTGAAATTGGCTTTAAGCGCTTACCGTGATGCTTGGAGGCCTATCGCTGATATTGATGTGGAATATGTTCGTTCCGAAATGCAGGTGAAGTTTACCAATATTACGACATCGCCTAATGACATCGTGGTCACGACACCTTTCTTAGTCGAGATAGGAAATACCATTGGTGAATTCAGTATCTGTATCCCTATTGCCATGATTGAACCGTTACGTGAACGGTTGATTAACCCACCTGTGGAGCAAGGGCATCAAGAAAATGAAGCTTGGGTGAGTAATTTAGTCACCCAAGTCAAGCGCTCAGAGTTAGAGCTAGTCGCAAATTTTGTCGATATTCCACTGCGGATATCTCGCTTACTGCAATTGCAAAAAGGGGATGTTATCCCTATTGAGAAGCCAGATCGCCTCATCGTTAGTGTTGATGGCGTGCCTGTGTTGACCAGTCAATACGGAACCCAAAATGGCCAATATGCATTGCGTGTAGAACATTTGATTAACCCTGTTTTAAACACTCTAGATGAGGAAAGTACCAATGAGTGAGGCGAAGAATTCTCCTGATGCATCAACCAATCACGACAGTGAGGACTTATGGGCTGAGGCACTGGAGCAACAAAAGAAAGCGGAATCCGCCTCTGCCGGTGCACAGGCGTTTGCAAATCTTGATGGGCAAAATGCACTCAATCAGCTTTCTGATATCAATCTTATTATGGATATCCCCGTTCGCCTCTCTGTCGAACTGGGGCGCACAAAAATGACGATTAAAAAGCTATTAAGTTTGTCACAAGGCTCTGTCGTTTCTCTCGATGGATTAGCCGGTGAGCCATTGGATATTCTCATTAATGGTTACTTAATTGCACAAGGTGAAGTTGTAGTCGTTTCTGATAATTACGGTATCCGTATCACGGACATCATTACACCTTCAGAGCGTATGCGCCGTTTAAGTCGTTAATAAGACAGCGGAGACTAGACTGAAATGAAAACAACACCTTTTATCAGCCAGACCGAACAACCTAGCAGCCAAATATCCCCTGCGATTAGCAATAGCGATAGTTTAGTGCAAGTTTCAGGGGCGTTAGGTGGCATCATTTTGTTGATATTGGCCGGTGCTTGGCTAGTGAAAAAACTTGGTTTTGCGCCTAGAAATTTAGGTAAACCCTCATTAATAAAAGTCAAATCGAGTTGCTCACTAGGCAATAAAGAGCGTGTTGTTGTGGTTGAAATGAATAACGAATGGCTGGTGCTTGGTGTCACGGCACAATCTGTTAATTTACTCCATCAATGCCCAGCTAAAAATGAAACTGCACTCACTTCAGTGACTGAGCCACTCACATTTCAGTCTATCCTAAAGAAAAAACAAGATGCCGCCAACCATGCGGCTTCAAATCTCTCTAATTATAACTAACTGGAAGCGCTCATGTTTTCTGTGAAATCCCCAGCAATGATCGCTTCTTTATTATTGATGCTGCCTATGCAAGCTCTAGCATCATTACCGCCTGTAATCAGTCGAACATTACCCGATGGTGGGCAAAGTTGGTCGTTACCTGTCCAAACCTTACTTTTTCTAACATTGCTGGGTTTTATCCCTGCACTGTTATTGATGATGACAAGTTTTACGCGCATTATCATTGTGCTAGGTTTGCTGCGTAATGCGCTTGGAACCCCTTCTGCACCACCAAACCAAGTATTATTAGGCCTTGCGTTATTTCTCACATTTTTTGTGATGTCGCCTGTTGCCGACCAAGCCTATCGTGAAGCTTATCAGCCATTTAGTGAAGATAAAATCAGTTTAGAAACCGCTTTAGAACGCGGCACAGCCCCCTTTCGTACTTTTATGTTAGGGCAAACTCGAGAAAGTGATTTGGCTCTTTTTGCACGCATTGCCAAAGTCGGTGAGATCCAAGAGGCAAAAGATGTTCCAATGCGGATTTTAGTACCTGCATTTATCACTAGCGAACTAAAAACCGCATTCCAAATTGGTTTCACTATTTTCATTCCATTTCTGATCATTGACTTAGTAGTTGCCAGTGTCTTGATGGCGCTTGGGATGATGATGGTGCCACCCGCCACTGTCTCTTTACCGTTCAAATTAATGCTTTTTGTTCTGGTTGATGGATGGCAATTATTACTTGGCTCTTTATCACAAAGCTTTTTTAATTAAGGGATCACAATGACACCCGAATCGGTTATGGCACTGGGCACTGAAGCAATGAAAATTGCCTTAATGTTAGCGGCCCCACTATTATTGGCGGCACTCGTTGCAGGGTTGACGATCAGTTTGTTGCAGGCTGCAACCCAAGTGAATGAGATGACGCTGTCATTTATCCCTAAAATTTTGTCGGTCATCGCGGTAATTATTATTGCAGGGCCTTGGATGCTCAACCTATTACTGGATTATATGCGTACGCTATTCAGTAATCTGCCCTTTATTATTGGCTAATCATGTTAACGATTACCAGTGAGACACTCACACTCTGGTTAAGCCAAGGTTTCTATCCTTTTATACGCCTTTTAGCGCTGTTTGGTACAGCGCCCTTTTTTAATGAAAAGCAATCCATTACTAAGGTACGAGTTATCTTAGCGTTTTTTATAATCTTAATAGTTTCTCCGCAACTTCCTGTCGTTAACATTCCCTTATTTTCAGCGATGGGGTTATGGGTCATCGTACAACAGATCGTGATTGGCGTGGCTATTGGACTGACCATGCAGATGGCATTTGCGGCTGTGCGCCATGCCGGTGAAGTGATTGGTTTACAGATGGGGTTATCTTTTGCAACGTTCTTCGACCCAACCGGTGGGCCAAATATGCCTATTTTGGGGCGTATTCTAAATTTAATTATGTTGCTGCTTTTTCTCTCATTTGATGGGCATTTATGGTTAATTTATATTCTTATTCACTCATTTGAATTGATCCCAATTCAAGTTTCCCCTCTTAGTCGAGATGGCTTTTGGTCATTGGCTCAATTTGCGAGTAGCATTTTTATTAATGGATTGATGTTGGCATTACCATTTATCACGCTGTTTCTGATACTTAACCTTGCTCTCGGTATTCTTAACCGAATGACTCCGCAGTTATCGGTGTTTGTGGTCGGTTTTCCACTGACTCTAACTATCGGTATCAGTATGCTTGGGTTAATTATTTCGATTCTTCCTCGTTACAGTGAACGACTGATTCATCAAGCTTTTGAGCAGCTATCCTTGATGTTTGGGTTACTTGGAGGGTGATTCAGAAGATGCGAATTATTGAAATATTCATGGTCATAAATAATTAAGTAGGATAGAAACATCCTACTTATGTTCTTTTATTGAGTTATCAAAAAATACATTTTCAAAAGAATGATAACATTATCCGCAATAACATCTCTTTTAAATAAAATATTATAAAAATTTCAATCATCATAATTATCCCTCGTTTTATACACTGCACCAGACAAGGGAAAATAGTAACAGTAAAATTACCGAGGTATTATTCACAAAAAATAACACACAGAGATAAAAATCATAATTGAATTTTAACTAGTCTTAAATACTATTAAGACAATAAAAATCTAATAATGGTTATTCTAAAAGCTGCTCATATAGCAGTGAACATATATAAATAACAGTAAAATTACCGATTTCTAAGCTGACCTACGTCAGTAACTATGTTATTCCCCAATAATTCAACCTAAGCATCAAAATGTATATTTATGGCTATCTCAGTCTATTCTCTAATTTAGTATTAAAAACAAAAAAGTAAAATCTTTATTTAAAAAAAACTCATCAGAGAATTATCATAATTTGTTAATCTATATTTAGGATATATTTAATTTTCAAACCACCTATACAACAATATAGGTAGCCTACTGACTTGTAATCAAAAAAAGTGAAGCGACAGCGTCTCCTTGTCTCCGAGGTCAGTTATCGATGATGGATTTTTAGCCCATTAACTTAGCTAAGCCTGATTAGGTTGGGCTTCTTTTGACGGTACATAAAATATCCCTAGTCCATTGATTGATGCTCTTATCAGGTACACGTTGTAATCTTTCGATACTACGGCGTGATTCAGAGATAGAGCCGAAAAACGCTAATGGCAATATTGAGGTGTTTCGAGTTAATTCGAAAAAAGAGCTCTGCTTAAAAGGTGGAATTTTGCCCTATCCTATTTATGAGCGGCTGTCCGAGGTTGACCAAGGGGCTATTGTTGATAATAAACGCTTAGGCCGCACATTAGAATTGATAAAATTGGTTCAGGATAAATGGTAATACGCGTTCTCAAGGTGTTCCTCCGGATAATGGGCCATCTAACGGACGGAAAAGAAGCCTAAACGCATACTCAATCATGATGATATACTTGAAGCCTTAACTCAACTTCAAACTCGCACTGAGGAAATATTTGTTTTATTTCAGTAGGATGCTTATCTCAGAACTCAATTGATAATCGTTATCAAATTGGTCATAAAGATGAAGTCTAAGTGATTGGGGCTAACTAATATGGTTCTTTTCGTGAGCAAAGTACCTCATATAAACCAGTTGTATTTACAAAGTCGATTAATAAATCCTCGCCTTTATTATCGGTGACTTTGGACGAAAATAAAGAATTAGAAGCTACCTTTGTATTTTATAGAACAAGCCAAAATGGCCACCTTGAAAAATATTATAAAATCAAGTAGATGTTTCATTTTTCTAAGCTGCCTATGCGGCAGTGAACTTTGCAATCAACTTATTGGTTTCAATGATACTTTTCTAAGCTGCCTATACGGCAGTGAACCTAATTCGCCCTTCGCTCATTTTCCATTTCTTTTTCTAAGCTGCCTATGCGGCAGTGAACTACAACGCTGTGCAAGGCTTCTAGTTGCAATCTTTCTAAGCTGCCTATGCGGCAGTGAACATAGCACTGGTGTCTTTTTAGGGATAGGGGTATTTCTAAGCTGCCTATGCGGCAGTGAACCATCAAGGTGGGCTGTGGTGAGTTGATTAATATTTCTAAGCTGCCTATGCGGCAGTGAACGCTGCGATTAGATGGGAGTCTGCTTTCTGATTTTTCTAAGCTGCCTATGCGGCAGTGAACATATCTTTTAAGCTTTTTGTTGATTCAGTGATTTTCTAAGCTGCCTATGCGGCAGTGAACTGCTGAAACTCTCGCTTCAGTGATGAAGCATTTTTCTAAGCTGCCTATGCGGCAGTGAACGTCAGACAAGTAACCATCGAACCTGGTCATGCGTTTCTAAGCTGCCTATGCGGCAGTGAACTTGCCATTTGTGGCAGCTTAAAAATTAGTTACTTTCTAAGCTGCCTATGCGGCAGTGAACTATAGCGTATCAAATAAAAAATAAGTCACAACAAACAGTTAAAGCTATTTTTATCAAAATACCTTCTTTTTTACAGCCTGCTGCAACTTATTGTTTTTATGTTTAATTTTTAAAGAGCAAAAAAACAAGGGTAAAAAAGGTCAAAAATGTGGAACGGTGGCAACCTCTTCGCCTTTCCCCATAGACTGACTTAACCCATAACAATTAAACGTGCCTGCCTTTGCTTCCTTCGCAGCAACACACCGAATAAAGAGTGGAAATGGACGATGCCCATCGCCTTCTGTTTTAGACTTTGTTTGCTGACTTTCCATCCAAATAAAAGGTAAACGACTACGCGTTTGAGGCTCTTTTATTGCGCTTAAACAGACCTCAATAGGCTGCCCTGATTTTACTGAATACAGTTGAGCTTTCTTATACCTATCCAGTTCAAGACGCTTTGCACCTTTTACATGTTGACGCACATAACTAATTGGCGTGGCATGCTCTGGCACCGCTTGAATCGACTTAATATGCACATAATCCGCTAGCCTCATTAGCCAGTGACTGATATTTAACTGAGTCAGCGTTTTTTCAGTCTTTGCGAGCAAACGCAATTTTTTTCCTAACCGGAAGCCAACACTTCCATATTCAGGAAATGCAACCGCAACTTCGCTATCACCGGCCTCAGACTTATTTTCTACCAACGCAATATGTATTTGCTGATAGACCTTTTGCCATAAAAAGTCCAACGGTATCGTCGAATCAGGCAGTAATGTGATCTCCTGATAATAGTCCATAGTTCACCTTATTTGTCACTTTCCCCAAAGACACCACCACGCACCAAGACCGCCATAACATAGTGTTCATCTTCGAGTCGTGCCAATTTTTCACCACGAGCCCATTTATCAAAATGCGTATAAAAGTCCTGTTTATCGCTAGGAGTTCGATATGCACGACCAAGGTTAGTCACGGCCCCATAAGGTTCAATAGCAATTGCCCCCGCACTATTAACTTCATCGTTATAATCAGGATACCAAGTATCGATAGCGCGTAGAGCATTGCCTATTTTTTGTGAATGCATCGCCGCATGACCGTTCACATGATAAAGGATCTTACTTTTATCACCTTTACCTTTATCCAATACCAACTCTTCACTAGGATAAACTTCCTGAGACTGCCCGAGTTGGGCATAGGTGGTAATTTCAAGAAGCAGTGCCCCTTCACTGTTTGCCAGTGCAGCAGCAATTTTAGCACCTAACTCATTCACTTTATCATCTTGCTTTTCAAAACTACGAATGCTGTATTGTGTCGCATCAAATGTCCATTGCTGCTCTTGCCCTTTATTTAATACTTTCACTTCAACTTCAATTTTTTCAGCGCCCACGCGGTTGCGCCATAAGAAGCGTGCATTAGCAATATTATGCGCATAACGGCGACCAAGCTCACGGAAACCTTCCCTAGCAATATATTCTTTTGCCGCTTTAGTATAACTTTCTTTAAAAGAGGCATTATTACAAGCAGATGGCGTCTCTACACCCCCCAAAATTTTGAGTGTAAATTGATGCTTTAACGTATCTTGTTGAGTGCCTAATGCACAAGCATCAACTGTTTGTAAGTTGGCTTTTTCTACTTCAGCGTTCAATTTTAATGGGTCGTTTTTAACCGGACCTTTTAAACGATTTGAAATGGTACCTCGGACTGACTTTTCTTGTAGCACGAGCGGTGTACATTGTGATTTATGATCCCAACTCGTACCATAAAAATAACCATCTGAAGGAACTAATTTTTTTTCAAATGCCAGTACTGATGCTACATCATTATTCTTCGCCATTGTTACTCTCCGCTCGTAAAATATTTTGATTCAACTTGTTGGCATAAATAGAGACTATTTTCTAAGTTATTACTGTATTTCCATAATATTTCATTGGGATGGCCTATCTTATTGACCATGACAAATTGACCAAGCGTCACAAGACTTTCCGCAAACCGATGGGGAACGTTTGGGTCTCGTTGATTTTTAGCCTGACCTAATGGGGAAATACCTTGGTAACCTGTCGCTATTGGTACAATCCAGCCCGCTGTTTTACGCTGAACTTTCCACTCATAGTGTTTGTTTTTTGATTCATTTTGACTGTCTACTTCAACGCATTGATTATGGACAGTCACATAGTCTAAAAGCGCATCCATGGCATCTTGACCATCTTCCATTGCAGATACCATTAAGTCTCTACGCTCAATCAAAGCGTAGCCGGGCATTAAACTATTGAATAAGCTACGTCTATATTTCCCCATATCATCATTGGCAGGCAAATAATGCATCTGAGGCAGATCCACAGACAAAATATCGCCACCAGCCAGTTTCATCATTGGGATTAGCTCATAAATCCAGTCAACGATTGATTTATCCGTTAACACATTACCGTACTCATCATTTCTATCTGAAAATTCAATCAGTAATGAAACGTCTAAATGACACCGGGCTTCTTCAATAAACGCTGAACGGTTACCCTCTTTATCGAGTGGGTTACCCGTACCGACGATTGAACTTACAAAATCACTAGGACCTTTATACGTTTGTAAATTACATTCGTGGCTGATAACCGCGATTGACTCGAGTTGTAATTCTAAAAAGCCTATCTTTCTTAATTTAAGCTCTAGCGCATGCATAAACCCTAGCCATGCTGTCATGGCAGGAAAACCGATAGTGAATGGACTTGATAGTGCATTAGCATTATGAACTTTCAGATGTGAGAGCTTTATTAGATTCATTGAATTGTTCATCTCAATAATTCCTTATATCTCGCAACAACATCAACAATGGCATTAAACTCATCGTTACCTAAAAATAATGCTTTTTTGCCATTAACTACCTTGTAGCCTGCAATAAATTGACGAGCAATTTCTGGAATTAATATTTCGAGCCAGTCATCCGTATTATCTCGTTGTTCTTGATTATCTGGAAATAACCATGTTTTTTGATAGTTGGAAATCTTATTTGGTAATGTGATATTTTCCTGTTCCAAAGCACGGCGAACTTTCCACATCATGACGATAATATAATCCACATATTCTTGAATTCGGTTATCTCGGTATTCAATAAAGCGGTTACCTCGTTTATCTTTCGGTAAGTTAATTAATCCATGGAAAGCTTGAAATGTTTCCTTGGTGTGCCATGGATTTATCGCGTCAGTAAAAAAATTCGTTTTTGGTAAACGTGTTTCTCGAATATTCAACACTGGGGGCAAAGAAAGCAATAAATGGGCTTTCCCTGCATTTTGATTATTTAAAACTGAAATATTTTGTGGTTTAGTGCCACCAAAACCAATGGTTGTGAGCCCATAAATCTCTTTAAAACCTACCTCGCTATATTCCCCTTTACGTTTTAGATCACGTAATGTCTTAGTCTGTTCAGAAAAACGAATATCATCAATGCGGCGGCGCATTTCAAACAACAATCCTGAAGGGGTTAAAATAGACAATAAGTGATAGTCTTCGTCATCAAGCCACACCGGAAAATAGACTTGTTTGATTTTTGAACTCGTCACCACCGAATCATCCGTTGCGCTCATTGCCAAAAAACCATTTCTTATCTCTTGATAAGACTCGTTATTCAGAGTTAATAACGTTTTTGCAAGTTGCGTTTCCGCTTCAATATGCGCTAATAACGTTGCCCCATCTTGCATCTGTAATGTAAGAAATTTATAGACATCTAATGCCGCTGCATTACCTAATGCATCAGGCTCTACAGCAACATTGCTTGAGCGTAAAAAGCCATCATTCGCTTGCTTTGCATTAGCGATAATTGCACTAACATAGCCATTTTTATTTTTACGTGCGCTAGGATGGCTAAAGGTACACGGGTGAGTCGAAAGCGATATTTGCCCTGCTCGTTTTGCCGCATTCGGTAACCATTGCGATAAAGCAAAAGTATCTTCACACTGTTGCTCTATTTGATGCACTTCTGCTTCACTCATAGAAGCTTTTAGATTCTTTTTAAGCCAGCCTTCTTTGCGCTCAGCAAAAAAGGCTTCTATTGCTGGATCTAACATATTTTGGCCCTTGTGACTTAACTTATCTATTAATCTAGCTTATACACAGATAGCTCCCCACTTATCTCAAGCTATATCCTATTTCCCCATCTGATAAACATCACGTTCAAAAATAAGTAGAAATACTCCTTTTTTGCTAAGTGATGCAAACTACCTTTTTATTGGGTATACCCCCATCTGGTCATCATAACGATATCCATCATGTACATTTAAACATTTTAAAAACGTTATCTCGCCATAAAACCGTGAAAGTGAAGTGATTTGCTCTGCTTCCTCTGTCTGGGATTCGAGAGATTTCGCATAATCCCGAACTAACCAAAGCCTCTTTTTCATTGACTCAGGGAACTCTATGAAATGAATTCCATTCTGAGCCCCCACATTAACCCAACCATTTTCGCGATGATATTCACTAAATTGCATTTCCCCTCTTGGTAAGATTTCCAACACCAATCGAAAAGAAGGGGCGCCACTACGAAAAGATGCTATCTGTTGAGATATTGCTGTCATCCACCAATTACCATGGGTATAACCCCAAATATGAGATGCTGCATTACTGGGTATTGTTTGATGATTTGAACGTCGAGTGGTTCTTCTTGATGATGTTGCTGAATTTTCTGCCCGTTTAGGCGGGAAAATATGCTCAATTTTAAATGTATACTTTATAGCTGCATGCTCTAAACAGGCCAAATTAGTGTGTTTTTTACTTTCATAATTTGCTTGCTTTTGTATTCGAGGGATCGCATCAACTGATTTGTTCAATTGTTGTTCATCAACCAGTTCGTAAAGATCATGAGTCGATAACCCTAAATTAATATATCTATTTTCATAGCCGGGTCGAGAAAATGGATTATCATTGCCTTCTTCAAACCCTTTTAAGTTGTATTGCAATAACGCCATATTAGGTTGTGCCACTTCCCCTTCTCGATGACGACGAACACGCCCAGCGATTTGAATAATAGAACGCCAGGATGAAGGCTCTACCACCGCCCAATCAAAATCATGATCGCGCCCTACTTCTTCTACTGGTGTAGCAACTAGAATAAATATCAGATGCTTAGCTTTCCCCTCTGCACTGACTTGTGCGAGATGTTGGCGAATGATCACATCATTTAGCGCATCAGGTTCTTCTCCTGATTTTTCCTTACGTTTTAAAACACTATCTAAATGTTGTTCCTGTTCATGCCGTAGCAATAGAACTTGCTGGCTATGGTAAGCCATAGTGCGGATCTCAACCTCATCAGGGCACTCACACTCAAGTAAGAAACGCGTTAGATCAATACAAGGTAAAATATTGGCAACACGGATTACGCCAAATGAAACTTGGATACCCGTGCGTTTATCAAGAAAAGCATGGTAATGATGTTGGGTTAATACAGCATTGAGGATGTGATTAAAATAACATTGCTGACTCTCTTGCGTATTATCCTTTGGTGTAGGAACTATTAATGCCTTACGGCGTGCAGGTTGCTGCCCTAACACTTTGGCTCTTTTATCAATAAACTTGCCATGGTACTGCTGATAAAAGTAAGGGGTATTTTCATCATTAGCCACAAGCGTAGCAGCTAGCGTTGAAGATTTACATTTCTCTTTTACGGGGTCATATTCCCCCTCATCAATCCACATACAACCAATCTCTAAAGACTGTTGACGGCTTTTTGCATGAGCATGCCACCCAGATTGATAAGCGTGAAAGTAAGCTAAAGCAGTATCTGGGGTTATTGTAGCGGAAGAGATCATCACTTTACGCCCAAGTAACCCAACCATATGGATCAGACGCGCGATGGCTGCCGAGTCAGCCTCAATAAAGTCATCGACCTCATCAATCACAAGATCTGAAGACATTAAACGTAAACAAGGCAGAATATAACGGCCGCCACGAATGGTTTCAGTAGCCCCTATAATATGGTCGATAGTACAAGCTAATACAGGAGCATAGAGTAAAGCCCTATCTTTCTCCCTTGTCAGTACGGTGGATAATACTTCTTCTGGCAGAATACCTAACCATTTATTCTCATCCCATCTGAGCATTTCTTCATTTTCATCAAATAACATTTCTTGTGATTCAGAGCCAGTTTGGTGAGGCTTCAAATCATTTGATTCGCTATTAGTCTGATGTGAAGAGGTGTCATTCGAGGCTTCTGATGCATTTTCATTCTCTTTTGCATTCTGATGCAATTGAGCCACCGCTTTAGAGCCAATTAAAACCGCAAGATCCCTTTCGCCTAGCCCAATCTTGTTTTGATCTTTATACTCATCCCCTGTTTGTAACGTTAATGTGCGTAACCCTAACGCTAAAATATAACGTAGACTCTGTTTATCTTCAGATAATGCTTGCATGATTTTGGCATTAGCCCGCGTTTTACCGCAGCCAGTACTCGCCATATTGACAATAAAATAACCTTTAATGTCATCATTACGCTCTTTGCGGTATTGATAAATTGAATTAACCGCATCTTCTTGCCAACTAAATTTCCCTGTGCTGTTTTTATCATATGCAAGCTTTGGAACATCACTAGCAAACGGCGGTTCACTTTCAAAATAAGGTAATGTTTCTGCAATATCTCGAGCAGTTTCAGCGACCTTGACGAGATGTTCATCAAGTTTCTGTTTAAATGTAACTTGCGGAATATTGTTAATATTGCGGATTTTGTGTGTGTTGGCATAAAGTGCAATATCACTGTGCCATTGTGGGTCATTCCCTTGAGATGAGTAATTATGATCTCCTAGCATTAAGCAAAGGCGAGCATAGTGAGCGATAACTCGCCAACTCCCATCTGCCATTGCTTGTTGGAACAAAGGGAGTTGATTTTTTAAATCAGTTGCCGCTTGTTGAACGGCTTGGACCCACGCTTTGGAGTTACTCAATAAGCCATTAGGGAATTCAAAACACATCTTGATGCGTTGTTGAAATTGAGCATCGTCATTCCCGTTTCTATAGCCCCAACTTTGTTTTATCTTAGCCAATAATTGAGTATGCAAATTAATGGCTTTGTCCTGCCAATTACAAAGCTCTTGCTCATCTAAGAAAGGTAACTTATGGTGAGTTAAAATTAGCCAAGTCAACAACGCTGCCGCATCGGGTAATTCAGCGAGTGGATTTGATGCTAAACAATTATCGTTTACGCATTGCTGTAGCTGTGATTCATCCCATTCTTGGTGAATGAGCGCATCAAGCCATTTTTCCTCACTCCCTTCCGCTGAATGGATTTTAACCAATGAACTAAACAATATTGAGGACACCCACTCATGCCGAACAGGGTCACCTTTAAAAGGCATTTTAACGGCTGGATTCAGTTTATCTTGAAATAAGCGGGATGCTTTCCCCCAGTCATGGAATAAGGCTGCTAACCTAGCAACAGCGGCAATTAAAGAGAGATATTTCCAATCATTTTCAAACTCGCTGCCTAAAAATGATTTTTCAGTACGGTTCACCGGAACATGCCCCTGTGAATTAAATTTATTGCGATTCCCGACGACCCATAAGAGTTGAGAGCGTGATCGAGAGCGTATCCAATGACAGCTTACAGCAGTATTGCGACTGGCGCTTTGCCTCAGCATTTTTTTGACTGTTTGTAAGCCGTCTTCAGTGATGAGGGTTTGCCATGTGTTATCACCAATACGGTTAGCAAATGCATCCAATACACGTCGTGTTCTTTTTAGTGCATGTTTTTCACATTGCGAAACAAAAGTGACCATCATAATTTAGGCTCCTGAATTTGTTGCTCTGAGCCGGTTTGTAACGCAATCGTTTTAACGGTATCAAAAAGAAAGTCTAAGGCGTGATTATCGATGAAAGATTGTAAGATTTGCTGGCGGAACTCTTGCTCTGAGGCTCCCTCTTTAGCGCAAATAAAGGACCAAGGGAGAACGATGGCATCTTTAATTAAATCTGCGACATCAAATACCAGCGCGCCGCGTCGGGTTTTGCCATGCATAACCGCAAAACCGTGAGGGATCCCGAGTACCCATAAGCAACTCGCTGCCAAACCATATGCCAAATAATTACCGTGGTTTAAAAAGGCATTCGCTTTATCCATGGCTTGATGTTGACGTGTGAAATTTTTTTGCCCCGTGTTATTTGCTGCATATTTATAAAGTGCCTTCGTTAATTGGGCTTCTGTGAGTAATAGCGTCTGAGGGTCATCCGCCGCCTCAGTTCGTGTATGAAAGGTTTCTAAGGCATTTTGGATCAACGTATCATTATAAATAAACCCTTCATTCTGCAATTCTCGGGAGCTTTGCCAAGTCTTCTGTAAATAGCTGATGCGAGATCGTTGTAACGTTTTAGCGGCAGCTAAACGCTTTTTATCATCGAACCAAAAACGCATCCAACCTTGCAAATATTCGGTTGGCCGATATTCACTTTGTGGTGTTAACCATTCTACTTCCGTTGACATATATAAAGGTGTGCCACCGCCACCACAAAAACCAACCAGTACCCCAGCCTGTGAAAGCATTCTCATCGCAGCTTGAGTAATAGAGGTGCCAGTGCCTAATAGCAAAACTGTTGTATTCGCAATGGGAATATTGAAATAGAGGTTTTCATTTTTCGCTTCGGTGAAGTAGAGAACTCGACCATCTTTTTGCATAACGCGGCAATGCTCTAAATAGTACATATTAGCGCGCTTGGAATGAAGGATAGTTTTTAAATCAGCGGGAGAAAAGTCATCCATGTTGAATTAGCCTTCCATTGACTTGGTTAAATCATATGACTATTTAAATACAGTTTAACTTAAGTGTTGTCTATAGCTATTCATTGTTTGTAAAGAGTACATGGTGATTTTGGGAAGCTGATCGCAAAGCGTTTTATCAAAAATAACTTATTGCTTGTTTTAGCGTTATATCATTGTACGAACGATGATGACTATCAGGCGATGGGGATTCAGTTAAGCCGAAGTATTGATAATGCAAATGTCAGTCCAATCATCTTTTTTACGGGTAAAAATCAACGGTTGTTAGGTGATGTTTCGATGCTAAAACCGCTTGAGGAAAAGGTGAGCTGACGTTCGTTCTATCTATTATTTTATCCGATTCATGTATAACGGATAGAATCATAGTATTACGAACCTACAACTATAATACTTTCAGCATCAATGCCATTCATTTTCTGGAAGAAAATAAATAACATACGGCTCCGCCCTCTGGCTATTTTCTTCGGCTGAACGCTCATCAGGAGAAAAACAAAAGCCTACCGCCCTCGTTTGACTCGGTTGGTCAAATCGTTTCTTGCCACAAAACAAGTTTGTGCCTTTTAGCGATTTCGCATCGTTTTACCTGTTAGTTTGCATGATGTTAAAAGCGTACTCAGAATCCCGCAAAACCGTTCTAAACTTTCAACGTATATTTGGATGTTTTATAGGGTGAACTGAAGTTTTAGAGGCTAACTTCATATTTTATCGAACAAGTCAGAATGGCTAGCTTGAAAGCATTATGGGGTAAAACTTACAGGAGTATCATTGGTTGATATCTCAGACATATTTCCGGATTCAATAAAAGATAATGACTCTATATGCCATATCAACGAATTCAAATGAAATATGAGTCGATATCACGACGCCATTTAATAGCGAATACATCAAAAGATATATATATTACTTACACATATCTTTTGATATCACATACTCTGTTGGTGCAAATATAGAGCTTTTATAACACTCAGTATAACCTTTTGATGTTAAATTAAATTTGATTTCAAAAGAAAAGAATAAACTAACAAAAACGCCAATTATAACTATACCAGCTAAATAGTTAGCCGCTTTTATAATTTTTTTTGTTGGCTTTTTTTTAAACGCCAAAATAAATCCAAAATATGAAAAATATAAGACTATTGGTGCTCCAAAGCCGAATAGTCCCGTTAAAAACGAAAATAATATTCTATCTTTCATTAAAAAGTAATCAAGATAATGAGATGCTGATACATAAATTCCGTATAATGCCAATAAAAACAATACAATAGAAGATATTAACAACTTTATGTCCGGATTAGAAACCACGACTGCGTAACCCCCAAGTAGTGAACATTTGTTGTGGATGCCCTAATGGTACAGGTTTATTTGGCCTTTTAGATTTCAAAGCTTTAATAATTGATTCACTGATACCAAATTCATCATCCAGTTTATATAAAGCATATGAAATCAATGCACCTGTTACAATACCTCCTGTCACTGCCGTTGTTATTTAAGCAGCGATAGCGAATTTTGTCATATCCATGATTACTGTCCACTCCCCATTAATTAAGACACACCAATTTAGAGTTTTCTAACTGTTTACGATATACCTCTGGAGGGAGGTGATTTAAGCTTTCGTGCGTTCAATTTTGGTTATAATCTTATTGCCAAAACCACACCATTTCACGTAGTTGGCTTAATGACCCAAATAAATATGCATTTAGAAATTCACGGCGGAATGAGCCATTAAAACGTTCGATAAGGCCATTTTGTTGTGGCTTACCGGGTTGAATATGACATAGCTCAATCTGATTATTTGTACAATAATTCAATAGGTTGGTTGAAATAAGCTCAGGTTCATTATCCACGCGTATTTGTTTCGGCACTCCTCTATCGACTTTTAAGCGTTCAAGCACTCTAATAACCCGTTCAGCTGGCAACGATGTATCCACTTCAATCGCCAAACATTCACGTGTTCCTTCATCAATAATATTCAATATTCTGAAACGCTTACCACAATATAAACTGTCATGCACAAAATCCAATGCCGATTGAACATTCGGGACTTTTTCAATCAATAAGAGGTTTTTTTCTCGTTTCGGCAGTATTTTTTCACTCGCCGTTTCAGGTTTAACCCCAAACGGCAATAAACGCGATAAACTCGTTTATGATTAAAGGGATAGCCTTGAAATCTTAACCGAAATAGCATTTCCAAAATCCTGATTGTGGCGATTTAGCTAAAACTGATTGAATAGCATCAATCACTGCACGATCTCTTTCATGCCAATTTAGCGGTCGACGATAAAATGTTGCCCGAGGTAATGATGTTAATTTACAAGCTTTAATGACTGATAAACCTGCCTCTTTTAAAGCCTGATTTTCAAGGCTGACTTCCGAAAATAGTTTTTTAAGTTTCGCGTTTTCAACTTCAAGCTTTTTTTAATCGTTTAACATCATTGGGTTCCATACCACCGTACTTTGATTTCCAATTAATGGGATGAACTACCTCCCCTCCCTCAGAGGTTAACTGAACAAAATATACTCAGCAGGAGTATTATCATGAATGTTATCTATCTCGGTATTGATTTGGCTAAAAATGTTTTTCAACTTTGTGGATTAAATCAGTCGGGTAAACCGGTTTATAAAAAACGCCCTGATCGTAAAACGTTACTACAGACCGTCGCGAATATTCTGGCTTGCCTGATTGGTGTGGAAGCCTCCACGGGCGCATTTTACTGGCAGCGTGAGTTCGAAAAACTGGGACATAAGGTAAAAGTGCTCAGTCCCCAGTATGTAAAACCCTTTGCTCGCGGGCAAAAAAATGACGGTAATGATGCACAGGCTATCGCAATTGCTCTGATGCAGCCAACAATGCAGTTCGTCCCCCCAAAAAGTCCGGAACAGCAGGATATTCAAGCCCTGCACCGGACAAGACAGCGTATTGTTAATCACCGCACTGCGACAGTCTGTCAAATCAGAGGACCACTGCTTGACCGTGGAATAACAATCGGTACGGCAGTCTCAAGGGTTCGTCACGCTATTCCGCTGATTCTGGAGGACACAGAAAATGGTTTTAGTACCAGAATGCGCAGGACGATAGCAGAACTCTATGATCTTTTTAACGATCTTGGTCGTCGTATAAACTTTTTTGATAAAGAAATTGATACTGTTTTCCGACAATCTGAAGCCTGTCAGCGGATTGCCAAAGTTAAAGGTATTGGCCCTAAAACAGCAACTGCAGTTGTTGCTGCGATTGGCAAAGGAACTGAATTCAAAAATGGTCGTCATTTCGCTGCCTAGTTAGGACTTGTACCAAGACAGCACTCCAGTGGCGACAAATGTCTTCCACTTTCATCCCTGAACCAGCGAGTTTTAAGATATTAATAATTTGAGTTTCAGTAAAATGAGCTTTTTTCATCATGACCTCTGCAATTTTTAGGGCAGAAAATCTAATTATAGCTGTCTCATTTTAGGGGAAGTGGACAAGTACTTTATGGTTACTATCAAGATCCGTTTTAACGAAAATAAGAAAAACCATTTACCAATCAGCACATTAGAAGCATTGAAAAATGAAGTAACAAAAAGATTAAGCGCTAAGTATTCTGATCTTAGGGTCGATATTAACTGGGGTACTCAAGATAATATATCTATTGATGGTCTTGGGTAGAATGAGAAGAAAACGTATATTGAAGAAACGCTGGAAGAGATATTCAATGATGGTGATTGGCTTCCTGAAACCCAAGAAGCCAAAGTGGAATATTTTAATAAGTAATATCTTAAATATTCAACCTAATTGTTTACAGATAATTACTCAATCCCTATACTTCTTGACTCTTTACTCTCAAATTTCAGTTAAGGATTAACTAATGAATTGGTATTTGGAAGTTATAAAAAATAATTATGCCAACTTTAATGGTAGAGCTAGACGTAAAGAATATTGGATATTTAGTTTAATCAATTTCATAATCATTATCCCTTTGTATCTTGTAGTTTTAGCCTCTACAAACGACTATACTGGAGATATAAATGGTTTGGGGATCGTAGCTCTAGTCCTCCTGATGATTTATTGCGTAGCTATTTTAATACCTAGCCTTGCAGTAACTGTTAGGCGCTTACATGACATAGATAAGTCAGGTTGGTGGTATTTGCTCACATTTATACCTTTTGGTGGTCTTGTCATTTTTGTGTTTACATGCCTTGATGGAACCCCAGGTAACAACCGATTTGGCTCAAACCCTAAAGAATAAATATACACATGCGCCAACTACTCGAGATGGCGCATTAATTTTTATTGTCCTCTATCTGTGATGCAGCTTCAAGCTTAGCATCTCTCTTTGCTGCTTCTTTTGCTAATCGCTCTGCTTCTGCTTATCGCTGATTGTAGATTAAATTACTTGGCATTTCGATAAGCATATCAATCCAACGTGAATCAGGAACGTCGCAGGGTTCGTAGTTTTCGTAGTAAATTGACTTACTTTCTTCATCAATTTGCTTAATGCGTTTGTTTTGGAAACGTTCATTTCTAAGCTGCCTATACGGCAGTGAACACATTGCCTGATTCCGTGCTGTTGTTGCTACTTTTCTAAGCTGCCTATACGGCAGTGAACGGCAAGACCAAGGTGGCGGGAATGGTGGTGATTTTCTAAGCTGCCTATACGGCAGTGAACAAACAATAGGAACGGTTTTATTGACTATCGGTTTTCTAAGCTGCCTATACGGCAGTGAACACACTGCTCACGTCCAATCAGCAAGCGTTGCTTTTCTAAGCTGCCTATACGGCAGTGAACATCTAGCAGTTCATTTTCAGTTTTTACGCTAGTTTCTAAGCTGCCTATACGGCAGTGAACATGTCAATTGATTCTGATGACTTCTTGGTTATTTTCTAAGCTGCCTATACGGCAGTGAACAAAGAGACAAGGATGAGCCTTGCATCTCGTGTTTTCTAAGCTGCCTATACGGCAGTGAACTTGTTAAGCGTGGTAGGTCGTGTTCGAATGCTTTTCTAAGCTGCCTATACGGCAGTGAACGCAACCATCATCACGTATCACTACGTTACTTTTTTCTAAGCTGCCTATACGGCAGTGAACTTCCGTCGACATGAACGCCATTGCATACCGCTTTTCTAAGCTGCCTATACGGCAGTGAACCATCATCAGTAGTCGATTCTGTATCTGTTGTGTTTCTAAGCTGCCTATACGGCAGTGAACAATTAGCTTACCAAACAAAATCCCTAAATAACAATTCGTTAGCCTATTTTTTAGAAAAATACCTTCTTTTTTATGACGCTTAGTAACTTATTGTTTTATTGGCTAATTTTTTAAAGAGCAAAAACAAAGGGTAAAATAAAGAGTAAATCATCTTAAGAGAAATGCAATATAGGATAAGAGAAAAGAAAATAATTGTAGGGAAAAATAACGATACGGTAATTGCGCCAGCCTCAAATGAGTTGAGACTGGCACACGTCTTAACGACCACCAAATAATGACATGCTATTTAAATCTTTAAAAATATCTTGCGATGCTTGGAACATAGCCATTTCTTTATAATAGTCTGTTGTGACTCCAGTCCAATTTGTATCCAACAACTCACTTATGCGCTGACTATTTTGAATACTTCTTGTATCTGCTAGAAAGTTTAACTGATCAATTTCTTGTAGTTGCAACCCCTGCTTCGACTCAATATTTGAGATTTTATCTAGCGCTGATTTAACCGCTGTATTGGCGCTATCTAATGCTTTTTGAGCTGCCTCTTTTTCGCTTTGTGTTGCTTGGTCTTGAGGCGTTTTCAGCACAGCAATGCCTTCATTTAACGCTTTGAA
This sequence comes from Providencia sp. PROV261, assembly GCF_028477945.1. Lineage (NCBI taxonomy): Bacteria > Pseudomonadati > Pseudomonadota > Gammaproteobacteria > Enterobacterales > Morganellaceae > Providencia > Providencia sp. PROV261. The sequence goes on from NZ_JAMPMC010000005.1 coordinate 274,068, forward strand.
AACATTCACGACATTATTGCTATCCGTTGCAAACACTTGTGCGCCAGTAAAGTAAGTGGTCATTTCGCGATCGCTGGATACATTCTGCATAATCGCTTTATCGCCGCCTTTGTAAATCACATCGCCCGCAGCATTCACCTCAAATGGTGGTTTGTCAGATTTATAACCTGCAAAAATATAGCGACCATTACCATCTGTCGTATTGCCTAACGCTACCAGCTGATCTTTCAAACCGCTTAATTGCTCCGCAAGAGACATTCTGTCACTATCACTCAAGCTACCTTGGTTTGAAGCTTGAATAATTGTTGTATCAATCTGAGTGGTAACCTCTGTCATCTGGGTCAACACGCTCATCTGTAGCAGCATGCCTGTTTTGGCAAAACCTCGACTTGCCACATATTGCTGGTTGCGGTTTTCAGATTGATTAACACGCACCGCCTGCGATGAAGCTTGGGGGTCATCCGACGGCTTGCTGACACGCTTACCGGATGCCAGTTGGCTACCCGCATCCATCCAACGCGCTTGAGCATTATTCATATCTTGCAAGCGCTGGTGATAAATCATATTCGTACTTAAACGCATAATAGAATCCTTTTAAATGACTAGAATTTAGAACGCTCTCATTAGGGCATTAAAGAGGTCATCTACAGTTTTTAACACTTGCGCATTCGCATTAAAAAACTGTTGGATTTTTTGCATTTGAATGCTTTCTTCGTTCATATTGACGCCCGAAACTGCTTGCTCTTGCTGATAGAAACTTTCTGTCATTTTGTTTTGTGTTTCAGAGTCAATCTGTGCTTGCTTGGTTTGGTTACCCACATCATTGACGATAGTGGCGTAATAATCGGAAAACGTTGATGTGCCCCCAATTAATTTTTGGTCTTGAAGCTTAACCAGCTCTTTTAGGTTATCATTATCACCAGGTCCGCTCCCTTTCTCACCCGCCGCCGCAAAATTTGCCGCATCGCTTATCAAAGATTGCATGCCATTGATGACGCCATTAACTGGTTTGACTAAAAACGAATCACCACTTTGGGCATTGTTTTGGGTAATTTTCAGCTCGATACCATCAAACTTCAATGTATCTGGGGTTGAGCGATCAACGGTAACGGCAAAGCCTTCAGGTAGTCGAGTGACATTCCACTCTTTACCATCAAAACGCATCTCATAATTATTGCCAGTGACTTGAGAGACGTCGCTATAGTTAAAATCAAATTCTGCTTTACCGCGGTTAAAGGTATTACTGACTACATTACCTTTGCCGATTTCGAAAAAGTCCTTACCCGGATTACCATTGGCATCAAAGCCTTTCTTATGTACTTCGTTGAATTTACTTGCGAAGACCAAGGCCAATTTATTGAGTTTTTGGTATGCAGGATCAATGACCTCTTTGCGAGAGCGTAATACACCGCTGAGCTCACCACCACGAAACGCATCGTCTGCAATTTCGCGCACTTGACCATTAGCACCAACAAAACCAATACTAAAGCGGCTGTCATCCTGTGAGGAAGGAACGGCCTCAAGGCGGTTCGCATTTTCTCCAGTCACCAACGGTAAACCATTTGCAAAAGTGACGTTGTAGTTTCCATTTTGCTCAATCACTTTTACGCCAATCAATGAGTTGATCTCACTGACTAGGCGATCACGTACGTCCAGCAAATCATTAGGCTCTGAGCCGCTCACAGAGCGCACCCGCGCTATCTGTTGGTTCAAACCAGCGATTTTCTCTGCGTAGGTATTGATGTCTTTCACCTTAGTTTCAATTTGGCGATTAACATCACGCTCCATTTCTTGTAATCGTCTATCTGCTTCCTTGAACTGCCCTACCAGTGCATTTGATTTACCTAAAAAAACATCGATTAATGTTTTATCACTCGCATCACTGCTTGCGGCATCAAGCGCTGTAAAAAAACTCCCAATATTGCTCGAAATATCTTCAATATCATTAGTGAGTAAGTCATCGACTTGGCTGCTGTTTTTCGCATAAGCTTCATACTCACCACTACGAGCGCGTGATTGACCATATTGCTGGTTAATAAACTCATCAAACTCACGGCGAACATGGCTAAAATAGGTGCCGTTACCAAAATAACCGTTAGGTGTCATTGTGCCGGGATTCTCCCCGAAAACAGCACTTTGGCGATGATAGTAACCCACACCTGCGTTAGCTAAGTTATTTGAAATCACACTTAACCCACCCTGTGCGGCATTCACACCACTAAGTGCATTATTCATTACATTGTTCAGCATAAGCTTTTCCTTTATCTGCTGCTTATCGCCATGGTTCATCGATAATAACCGTCGCAATATCAACCCGAACTTTTTATTTATATTTCAAATAATTCGAGGTGCAGTTAGGTAACAAATCACTGTATCCTTGCAGCACCAATAAGCATCATCAATCGTGCTGTCACTTGAAATATGACGAATATAGTTAGTTATCGGAAAGATGCCGCAAATGTTTAGTGTTTACGGCACCTTTCAAGATGAAAATTTAAAAAATATCACTCAGATCGACGGTATAGGCTTGAACCGCTCGTGACGCCGCTTTGTCTGCCGTCTGATAGCCACGAATTTGATTGATCAGCGTAATTAATTTATCGGCATAATTAGGGTCTGTCGCATAACCTGCTTGGTGTAAGCGACGCGCCGCTACCTCAGGGGATTGCGCGTGTTTAACATCACGATAGCGTGGGTTCTCAGTCAATAAATTAATGTAATCGGCTATCGCTTCTTCATATGAGCCATACACACGGAAATCGTCTCGCATTTTGATGCTTTTGCCATTAATCACTTCCGTTGTCATAATATTGGTTACTGGTCCTTGCCAACTTTTACCCGCTTTAATACCAAACAGGTTATGGCTGGTTTTGCCTTCCGCCGTTAAAATTTCTCGACGTCCCCAACCACTTTCTAATGCCGCCTGAGCAAGGACCAAAAGGTGCGATATACCACTTTTCTGGCTGGCAACTTTTGCAGGCTCTATTAGTCGACTAATAAAGTTTTGACTATTTAAAGAGAGGGATTTGACCTTCTGCATGGATGACGATAGAGCATCTCCTAACGGAGCAAAACGACGGACAATCTGCGCCATTGCTTGGTTAGGTAGAGAATCTATCAATCGATCATCCATGTTAAAGGGCTTCACTGGTACGTCTTCTGAAGATGTATCACCTTGCATTTGAGTTAGCTGCTGATACATCATTTCACCAAAGCCTAACCCTTTTTGTGACAGGTCTTGCGCAATTTGCTGATCATACATACTGGTTAGCATACGCGTCTGATCGGAGGAAAAAAGACCATCTTGCGGTAGTGCATCACGCATGCTTTTTAACATCATTTGTACAAACGTCGCTTCTAATTGCTGGGTGACTTGACGCAACCCTTTATCTGGCGAATCAGTTAAGTCACGCTTTAAATGGCTGAGCGACTGCAAATCAAATGCGGCACCTTGCATTAATTGCATATCATTCATCAGATGATCTCCAGCTTAGCGCGCAAGCATCCAGCGCTTTCCATGGCCTGTAAAATCGACATTAAGTCGGTTGGCGTCGCCCCTAAAGTATTAAGTGCTTGTATCACTTGGTTAAGTTGTACGCTGGCATTGACTTTTTGTAATGCGCCGCCTTGCTCCCTCACCCCAATATTCGTATTACGGGTAACAACGGTTTGCCCGCCTGCAAAAGGCGTGTTCGGCTGACTGACCTGAGTTTGCCTCTCTACCATCACCGATAAACTGCCGTGTGCTACCGCACAGCTTTCTAATGTTACACTGCGATTGATCACAACTGAGCCTGTTCGTGAATTTAAGATCACTTTGGCTTCGGCAATTGGCGTACGTACATTCAATTCTTGAATTTGTGCAAGAAAACGCACCTGATCACTATTGTTCATTGGCACACGTAGCTGAACTGTGCGTGAATCTAATGGTGTTGCGGTGCCTGCACCACGTAATCGGTTAATTGCATCACTAATATCTTGCGCTAATGTGAAGCTATCATCGTTCAGTTGTAAGTTAATGATGCCATTTTGACCAAAGCTAGTAGGTAGCTCACGCTCAATGGTCGCCCCTCCAGTGATCCGCCCACCAGCTAATTGATTGACTTTAATACTGCTTCCCCCCGCACTTGCGCCAGCTCCACCAACTAAAATGTTGCCTTGTGCCATGGCATAAACCTGCCCATCAACGCCTTTAAGTGGGGTCATTAGCAAAGTACCACCTCGTAAGCTTTTCGCATTCCCCATCGAGGAGACCACCACATCCACGGCTTGTCCTGCGCGAGCAAAAGGCGGCAATTTCGCGGTAACCATCACGGCTGCCACGTTTTTCAACTGCATGTTAGTGCCAGGTGGCACGGTGATCCCCATTTGAGATAACATATTGCTCAAGCTTTGAGTGGTAAAGGGTGTTTGCATGGTTTGGTCACCGGTGCCATCCAGCCCTACTACCAATCCATAACCAATTAACGCGTTGTCACGTATACCCTGCACTGTTGTCAAATCCTTGATACGTTCGCTATATGCCGATGTAGCAAATAGACAAAGCAGCGTTAGCAGAAGAGTCACTAATTTATTCATTCGATTATCTCTATGGGTTTACAGCTCAATTTCTACCTAAATTAATAAGGCGAAACGTTTAAGAAAAAGCGTTGCAACCAGCCCATGGTTTGCGATTCATTAATATAACCATCACCAACATATTCAATACGCGCATCCGCCACTTGTGTGGAGCTGACATTGTTATCTGCGCCTATTGTGCGAGGGTTTACCACGCCCGAAAAACGAATCGACTCCGTTCCTTGATTAATCGCTATCCGTTTTTCGCCCACTACATGCAAGTTACCGTTAGCTAAGAGTTGATCGACCGTGACGGTTATGGTGCCTCTAAAGGTATTGTTGGCATTGGCCCCGCCTTTCCCTGAAAAATCACTACTGCCTTTCACATCCAGCTCTGTATTACTGCCGCCCAGCCAACCTTGCATAAAACCAGGCAAGATTGCAGCTAAGAACCCCGTTTTACCGCTGCGATTTGCATTCGCGGATGAGTTCTTACTGGCGCTCACATTCTCTTGCAAATTAATGGTTAAAATATCGCCTACATTGCGAGGTCGCCTATCTTCAAACAGTGGTTGGTAGCCGTAATAGGCGGGCTGAGCACTTTGAAAAATAGCGCCATTGGGTGCGGGGGCTGTGGGTGCTGTCGGTAATGCACTTGTTTGAGTATCCACCAGAGGACGAGGTTTGACATAAGCACAACCACTTGTGGCTAATACCAAAGCAATCACCAAAACCTTACTCGGTGAAAAGAATGAATCGCCCTTAATTTCAGGGGTAAAACCGTTTTTCGTCATCATGGTACTCTTTTGCTGCTGTGTCTGTTTTATCATCACATCAAATGCCTAGTTATCACCAAATGACAACTTACCTTCTCGGGCAAATTGTCATTTGGGATCAGGCCGCGCGTTATGCCATCAAATTACAGTTGCGTTAAGCGTTGTAGCATCTGGTCGGAAGCTGAAACCGCTTTACTGTTAATTTCATAGGCGCGTTGGGTTTGGATCATATTCACCAATTCCTCAGCCACATTGACGTTCGAGGTTTCAAGCATATGCTGATACAGCAAACCAGCACCATTCGTGCCCGGCGCGCTTTCATTTGGCGCTCCTGAGCTAGCGGTTTCCATGTACAGGTTCTCACCCATACTTTCCAAGCCCGCATCATTAATAAATGTTGTTAGCGTAATTTGCCCAATTTGCTGTGGTTGGTTATCCCCATAGACCGTGATTGAGACCGTACCATCACGTGCGATGGTGAGGCTATTGGCATTATCAGGGATGGTGATGGCAGGTACGATTTGGTAACCACTCGAAGTGACTAGCTGACCATCTTGGTTTGGCTGCAAAGCACCGTCGCGTGTATATGCATCCGTACCATCGGGCAACTGCACATGTAGGAAACCTTGTCCTTTGATAGCAATGTCGGTGGTGTTTCCGGTTTTATTCAACGCACCTTGGCTATGAATACGCATTGTCGCCACAGGGCGTGACCCTGTACCCAGTTGTAAACCTGATGGTAAAGAGGTCTGCTCAGAGCTCATTGCCCCCGGTTGACGAATATTTTGATACAGTAAATCTTCAAATACTGCACGTTGACGTTTGAAACCATTTGTACTGACGTTTGCCAAGTTGTTGGAAATAACATCAAGGTTGGTTTGTTGGGTATCAAGCCCAGTTTTAGCAATCCATAATGAACGGATCATCGTTATTCCTTACTGAAAATTAGCTAACGGCAAGCAGTTGGTTGGCTTTTTGTGCATTTTCATCGGCACTACGAACCACTTTCATCTGCATTTCAAAATACCTAGCGTTGGCAATCATCGACACCATTGCTTCTGCGGCATTGACATTACTGCCTTCAATCACCCCAGATGTCACGGAAGCTCGCTCACTTTGTGCAAGCCCATTACCATTCGCCGCCGCGGCTTGTGGTGATAGATGAAATAAGCCATCTTCACCGCGAATTAAATCTTGCGGCTGAGCTTCAACCACTTTTAAGCGCCCTATCTGCCCTAACATTGTTGGCGGGTCGGTCGCCAATAAGGCCGTCACTGTGCCATCTTCACCGATGGTCAGTTCCGCATTCGGCGGCACATTGATCGGGCCACCATCTCCTTGTAGACGGCGCTCACCAATCACCAATTCACCGTCAGGTGAAATTTGAATGTTACCGTTACGGGTATAAGCTTCACTACCATCTGCAAGTTCAACGGCTAGAAAGTGTTTGTCGTTTAATGCCACATCCATTGGCCTGCCCGTATAGTTGAGCGGCCCTTGGCTCATATCCGCTCCGGGCGTTGAAGCAACCACCAACGTTCGTGTTTGCTCGCTATCTCCATGAATAGGAACAGCCCGCATCGCCGCTAATTGCGCTTTAAAACCCGATGTGGAAACATTCGCAATGTTATTAGAAACAATCGCTTGGTTTTCAAGCGCATGTCGTGCGCCTCCCATTGCGGTATAAATGACATGATCCATAGCCACCCTCTACACTTAGCGTAAGTTAACCATCGTTTGCAGCATCTGATCTTGGGTTTTGATCGTCTGTGCGTTCGATTGGTAGTTACGTTGCATCACAATCATGTTGATCAGCTCTTGGCTCATATCTACGTTGGAAGATTCCAGCGCACCGCTCGTTAGCTTACCGAATTGACCGACGCCCGGTACGCCATCCATCGGGTTACCAGAGGCATTAGACGGTGCCCAAACGTTACCACCTTGTGATACTAAGCCATTCGGGTTAGCGAATGCTGAAAGTGCCACTTGCCCAACAACACGTTTTTGTTGGTTTGAGTAATTCGCCACGATCAAGCCGTTATCTTCGACTTTGAAATTGGTGTACTCACCTGCCGGATAACCGTTAACATCAATCGCACTCACCGATGATTCGCTGACTTTTTGCTGGCGTGTTTTATTTAGGTCAATCTGCAACGTACCGTTATTGGCACCATTTAGACCTTGATAATCAAACGCAAAAACGGCATTAGTTGGGCTATTTAGGCGGCCATTTCCATCAAACTCCATATCTCCTAATTTCTTAGCCACTTTATCGCCAGCATCTTTTGCATAAGCCGTCCATTTGTTATCGTCTGTTTTGACAAAGTAAACGGAGATTTCATGGGTATTACCTTGGCTATCAAATGCGGTCATGGTGGTACTGAAGTTATAGCTGCCAGTATCATCTGGGTTATTGATATCAAAAGGTTTGGATTTAACTTTGTCTTCAGAATTCAGGTTGATAGTCAGTTTTGCCAAATCAGAGGCTTGAGCATCCATCATATCTGTTGGGATATTTAGCCCTTGAGGAACACCACCACTTTGAACGACCACATTACCATTCTCATCCAAACCAGCCGGATAACCTGTCACTGTCATTCCTTGGTTGTTGACGAGGTTGCCGCTTTTATCGCGAATAAATTGCCCATCACGGCTATAAAAAATATCACCGTTTTGGTCTTGCACACGGAAAAAACCATTTCCTGAAATGGCCACATCCGTCGGTCTGTCAGTACGAGTGATTGGGCCATCTTTAAAGTTTTGGGTTACCGCGGCAACGTTAACCCCCAGACCTACACCTGAACCGGCAAACATATCGGCAAAAGAGGTGGTTGCACCTTTAAAACCATTAGTTGCGGAGTTGGCAATATTATTACCAATCGAATCAAGCCCCGCTGAGGCAGCATTTAAGCCACTAACTGCTTGTGAAAAAGACATGTTTTCTCCATGACGGTTGGGGAAATAAAATTAAGATGATGGATAGACTTTAAAAATGCTGCTAAGCGGCACACTTTGTCCTATACCAACATCCAATAAAGGAGCATCTGTACCCGGCGTGACACCATTAACTCGGGTATATCCCAATTTGGTGACTTCAATTTCTGCGCCGTTACTGACAGCCCTTACATCAAAGAAGTATTTGCTGTTCGTATCAGCAACGAGTTTTCCATTGTCATCGCGCCCATCCCACGACATGTCATAAATGTCAGGTTTCACTTCTGTGTCGTAAGAGATGGTACGAATAATGGCTCTATTTTTATCGCGTATCGTGATCTCAACGCTGTCAGCCATTTTGGGAAGGAAGAAACCAAACGGCGATGAGATATAATCCCCTTGGGACGCATCATCATCTCCGCCATTGTCATTGGCTGCGGACAACGCACGGCTAGTTTCATCATCAGGTAATGGATTTGTTGGTTTAGAAATAGCCGTATTATCACTGTCATTTTGCGTTTTTAATGGCGCAAGAACGATTTCATTACGCGGTATCAAAACCCCTTTTCCGACCAATTGAGTCGCTTGCAATGATTGACCAGAACCAATTTGGCTTGAAATTCCGCTGACTTTGTCACTCAGCTTATTCATACTTTCAAGGGTCGCGATTTGTGCAAGTTGGCTGGTCAACTCTGCGTTTTCCATCGGCTTAGTGGGGTCTTGATTTTGCATCTGCGTCACAATCATTTTTAAAAACGTGTCACGCATATCATCCGTTTGACTCTTATTTTTATTTGGAATATTACTTTTCAGCGGCTCTGGGCCTGCTGTGGTGTTATCCAAAGAGTCATACATGGTGGCTGCTATGCCCATTTAGCTTCCTCGTTACTGGCCTATGGTTAAGGTTTTCTGAAGCAGCGTTTTAGCTGTATTCATCACTTCTAAGTTTGCTTGGTAGCTACGCGATGCCGAAATGGTATTGATCATTTCACCGACCATATCGACGTTAGGCATACGCACGTACCCCTTCTCATCCGCCAATGGGTGACCGGGTTTGTATTCCATACGTGGTGGCGTGGGATCTTCAATCAACTGGCTCACACGAACACCGCCAACGCCATTACGGCCTTGAGGCGTCATTTGGAAAACTACCTGTTTAGCACGAAACGGTTCGCCATCAGGGCCTACAACACTTTCCGCGTTCGCCATATTGCTAGCGCTCACGTTAAGACGCTGTGATTGCGCGGTCAGTGCGGATGCTGAAATATCAAAAATACTGAGTAACGCCATTTTTATTACCCCTGCTGTAACACGGCCAACATACTTTTGACGCGGCTATTAATAAAAGTGAGATCTGCTTGGTACTTCAATGTGTTATCTGCGAATTGACTGCGCTCTATATCCATATCGACGGTATTACCGTCCATTGAGGTTTGATATGGAACACGATATTTAAGATCCAATTCGGGCTGTTTCATGTTTCGACCTTCGATATGGCCTTTTGATGTCACCGCCAAAGCAACGCCTTTACCTTTTACAACGCCATTTTTCATGGCTTGCTGTAACTGGCGGCTAAAATCAATATCACGCGCCTGATACCCCGGTGTATCCGCATTAGCAATATTTGCAGCCAAAATAGTTTGCCTTGCCTCGCGTATTGATAACGCCTGTTGCTGAAAAGCAAATGTGGCATTTAATTTATCAATCATGTTCAACCCCAATAAATTTTGCTTATCTCTCTCTTATCGTTATCACGATAAAATAAGCACCAATGCGTCACGCCATTCGCTAACTGTAATTTTCAAAGAATAGCAATGCAGAAAACGCTGAAATTTAAAATTCGACGCGCTTATATTAGCCGTATAACAAAAAATCTAATGGCAAGATAAAGGCAAAATTATTGACCTATTTGGCCCATTCATTATTGATGAGATGCGTAAACTGCGAGCAATTAGAAAAGTATCTTTTGATGAGGAGGCAACTCAATGAATGGTTTTCATACAACGCTATTTGGCTCGTTAATTTTACTAACGACAACAGCGCAAGCCTCTTTACCGCAAGACATTAATAACTATTTTCGTAAAATACACACCAAGCCGAATCAAGTCTCTATTGAGATAAAAACACCTATAGAACGTTGGCCTAGTTGTGAAAAGCCCCAAATTCTTCCTCCTGTCGGTAATCGTAATATGGGAAATGTTTCATTACCGGTGCAATGCGGTAAGAAAAAACAGTTTATTCAGTTAACTGTTAATGTCACCGGACAGTATTATGTGGCAACACGTAATATCGCTCGTGGGGAAAAAATTGAATTTGTCGATATTGGCACCCAAAAGGGGTTACTCCATAAGCTACCTACAGGGGCTGCCACCGATAAAGTGGCAATACGCGGCAGCATCGCATTGCGTGATATCAATGCAGGTCAAACATTGACACAATCTATGATGCGTCGACCTTGGGCCGTTAAAGCAGGACAAAACGTTTATGTCTTTGCAAATGGCCATAATTTTTCGGTTAAATATGAAGGACGAGCCATCAACAATGCCGCCACCGGGGAAAACACGCGTGTTCGATTAATCAACGGTCAGGTTGTTAATGGAGAAGCCTTAGAAAATGGCAGTGTGCGGGTAGCGCTAAAGTAGCGAATTTTGATTGAGACTCAATAAGATAATCGATATTATGCGCCTACTCATATCAAAGGGTATCATTATCATTCTCAAGCATTAGAATAGTCTTAAAGATAAGCATTAGATTAAAGAATTGGTAATTAACGCCGATATTCCATTTATAAAAATACTGGAACAGGAAAAACACTATGGCTATCGAGCAAACATCTGCAATTTCAGCGCTAACGCAAGTGACAAACCGTGACCCACAGGATCCCACGGCGCCCCTTCGTGAGAAAAAAGTATCAGCGACTGAATCCGTTAAAGAAAGTACTTTTTCACCAAGTGAACTAAAAAAGAAGTTATTGCAACCTCAAGCCAGTGATATCAACAGTGAAAAAGTTGAACGAATTAAACAGGCCATTAAAGATGGTACATTGCAAATGAATACCGAGAAAGTTGCCGACGGTATTTTACGTGATGCCCATGAATTCATGCTATCAATGAAGTAAGACAATGAATATGAATGATGATTTGTTGACGTTGCTAGAACAACAGCTCACTCATTTACAATCACTGCAAATAGTGATGAAAAATGAGGAGTTACTGTTAGGCTACCATCGTGTTCCCCCATCACCGTTTCAAGAAGCCACCGAGCAAAAGCGTTATTTGGTTGCCGCTATTGGACATGGTGAAACACATCGTCTACGCCTTGAGCAAGAAATGGGAATTGTGGCGCCCTACGATGAAAACCCTGCGCTTCATAGCCTGTGGGGTGAAATCAAAGCGCTGACAACAACATTAAAAGAGTTAAATTACCGTAACCACCAAATGTTGCAGTTACATATTGAACTGAATAACCAGCGTCTTGCTTTTGTCAAAAAACATAATAACCAATCAACTTATGGTGCAGACGGTTTAGAAGAAAAGCGTCCAGTATTAGGTAAGAAAATTTCTATTTAGGCGACGGTGATAAACAAGATCACCGTTCTGTTCGGTAACGTGCAGTCATGCGCTTGTAAGCCATATTGAATATACTCTTTATCTTCTCTTGTTTTTCGACTAAATAAATCACGCCATTTTTATGTCTATAAAAGAAAAGTGGTCACCTATATCCACTATCGCATTAAGTGAACATAGGTGACCGTTATACGAAATGATTAGCTAGCGCTATTCAATATCAGCCTGCCTTTTGTAACCTTAATGAAGTGCTAGCGTAGTTTTATTACCAAGGCAATTTAGCACTCAAACAAGATGAGGCTCTGATTTTTATTCCTGTCATTTTAAGCCAAAAAGCGTAATAACCACAGAAAGTGTGAATTAAACGCTTCATGCCTCCACTACGCTATTAAATCGCCCAAAACAGTAAGTTAAAAAAGATAACCCGCTCTCTTATGCATCAAAGCAGTTGTATAACAACTGCTTTGATATCCGTATCAGGAATGCGTTGACGCTTTGCTTGTACATGATAAAAAGCGCTTCTTACGGCATCGCCCATAAGGCGAGACTTTAACTGTTACTTCTGCAATTTTAAGCAAAATAACGTAATAACTACAGAAAAGTGTGAATTAAGCATTTCATGCTTCCAATACGCTATTAAATCGCCCAAAACGTTAAGTTAAAAAAGATAACCCGCTCTCTTATGCATCAAAGCAGTTGTATAACAACTGCTTTGATATCCGTATCAGGAATGCGTTGACGCTTTGCTTGTGCATGATAAAAAGCGCTTCTTACGGCAAAAGCGATAAAACCTCATTCCTATACTCAGCAACTTAGTTACCACTGATCATCGATGTCATGCGAATTTTCCGGCGATCGTTTAGCTCAAGATTCGACATTACCACCAGTTCAGGTAAGCTTCTGCGTAAAAAGCGAGATAAGATCAAACGTAGTCCATGATTGACCAATAATACCGTCGGTGCGCCCATCGCCTCTTGGTGCTTCACGGCCTCTTCGGCTTGCGTCTGAATAAATTGCGCAAGGTTTGGCTCTAAGCCACCACCATTTTTGGCCGCTTGTAATAAAATCTGCTCAAGCCCCGCATCTAGACCAATGACTTGTATTTCATCCGCATTGCCGAACCATTGCTGAGTGATTGCCCGCCCTAATGCGATACGTACCTGTGATGTTAGATAATCCGTATCTTTTTGCTCACCATTTTCACCCGCCATTTCTGCAAGTGTTTCGATGATTGTGCGCATATCACGGATCACAACATCTTCCATTAATAGATTCTGTAATACCCGATGCAATGTGGTCAAAGAAATGGTATCCGGTATTAAATCATCAGCCAGCTTCGGCATCTCTTTCTTCACTCGGTCATAAAGCATTTGTGCTTCTTGGCGACCAAACAATGTGCTCGAGTTTTGTAGCAAGATCTGATTAAAGTGCGTAGCAACGGCAGTGCTTGCTGAAACCACGGTATACCCTTGGATTTGCGCTTGTTCACGCAAATCATCATCAATCCAAACGGCAGGTAGGCCAAAGGCAGGCTCTTTGGTTGCATCTCCGGGTAGCGTACCTGCGGCATTACCTGGGTCAATCGCCAAGCTTCTTCCTGGTTGCGCCTCACCATGTCCGACAACCGCACCTTTAATAAGGATACGATATTCACAAGGCGCTAACTCTAAGTTGTCACAAATATGCACTACAGGTGGCAAGTAACCTACCTCTTGCGCAAATTTCTTGCGTAAGCCACGAATTCGTCCAAGTAATTCACCTTGTTGGTCATTATCTACCAGTGGAATTAAGCGATAGCCCACCTCCATGGCAAGTAAATCTTCAAGCTGAACATCATCCCAAGTGGCTTCAACGACCTTATTTGCCTCTTGGAACTGTTTCATTTGCCCATCATCTGCCTGACTTTCTGGCTGTTTAGCTTTGCGAATCAAATACCAGCCTAGCCCTGCTAATGCGGCAGTAAACAGTAAAAATACAAAGTTTGGCATACCTGGGATTAAACCGATTAACCCCAACACACCGGCACTTAGCCACATCACCCGTGGGTTATTAAATAGCTGAGTGACCATCTGCTCACCGACATCTTCATCGGTTGCGACTCTGGTCACAATCACCCCTGCCGCCGTTGAGATAATCAAAGCTGGGATCTGAGCGACTAAGCCATCACCAATCGTTAGCAAAGTATATGCACTCGTGGCATCGCCCAATGTCATATTATGTTGGCCAACACCAATAATTAGCCCACCGACAACGTTGATCACCATAATCATGATCCCCGCGATGGCATCCCCACGCACAAATTTACTTGCACCATCCATTGAGCCATAAAAATCGGCTTCTTGGGTCACTTCAGCACGGCGCTTTTTGGCTTCATCATCATTGATAATGCCAGCATTTAAGTCCGCATCAATTGCCATCTGTTTACCTGGCATACCATCAAGGACAAAGCGTGCGCCTACTTCGGCAATACGCCCCGCACCTTTGGTGATCACCATAAAGTTAATTAACACTAAAATGATGAAAACCACTATCCCTATGGCAAAGTTTCCCCCCACCAAAAAGTGACCAAAGGCTTCAACAACACGCCCAGCCGCATCAGGCCCAGTATGCCCCTCCAGCAGAATAATGCGCGTTGACGCAATATTTAGTGATAGACGTAATAGTGTGGCAAACAGCAAAATGGTTGGGAAGGCTGCAAAATCAAGGGTACGCTTAGTGAACATTGCCACTAATAGCACCATGATCGATAAAGCGATATTAAAGGTAAACAGTAAATCTAAGATAAAAGCCGGTAATGGCAGTACCATCATCGACAAGATCAGCAAGATGAGAACAGGCCCAGCAAGAATTTGCCATTGCGTTCCCTGTAAGTTTTTAGGCAATTTTAATAATGCAGCCAAATTAGCCATCGCGATTGTTTTCTCCAGCAAAATCCAGCGCCGGTGGCACTGGTAAATTTTTCGGTTTTCTTGGTTTTAATCCACCCTCACGCCGCCAGCGACGTAGCTGGTAAACCCATGCTAAAACTTCTGCCACCGCAGCATATAGCGCTACAGGAATGCTTTGCCCGATTTCGGCATGGCGATACAGTGCACGCGCTAATGGGGGAGCTTCTAATTGTAAAATTCGATGTTCTTGGCCAATTTCTTTAATGCGTTGAGCTATCACGCCTGCGCCTTTAGCGAGCACTTTCGGTGCTCCCATACGTTTATCATCATATTTCAGTGCAACCGCATAATGAGTTGGGTTCGTCACTATCACATCCGCTTGAGGTACATCAGCCATCATACGATTCCGCGCAATTGCACGCTGCTGTTGGCGGATTTTGGCTTTTATCTGAGGGTCACCTTCTTGTTGTTTAAACTCATCTTTAATTTCTTGGCGACTCATGCGTAATTTCTTCAAATGTGAACGAAATTGATAAAAAACATCAAATGCCACCATTGGGATCAGCAAAAATACGATTAGGTATCCAGCAAAAATCACTTTATGCATTGCATTCCCTAAAGCGGTTACGGGAGATTCAGTCACAAGATGCAAAAGTGATGACCAGTTTTGCCAGAGAAAAATAGCTGCCCCTAGCCCGACAAAGAGCGATTTCAAAATGGCTTTAAATAATTCAGAAAGCGCATTCATCGAAAAAATTCGTTTTAATCCACTGATAGGATTAAGTTTTTTCAAATCAAATTTAATTAATTTGCTATTAAATAATAACCCTCCAACCAGCGACGATGCAGAGATCCCAACTAACGCCAATCCACCAATAACAGGTAATAAAGCAAATAGTGCTTCGCCCACCATGCGCCCAAAGTAGCTCACCATTAACAAGGTGTTTTGTATGTAATGCCCATCGAAAATAAAACCTTGACGAAAAATTTGCCGTAGTTCATCAGCAAGATGCCCACCACTGAGCCACAGGAGACTGACCCCTGCTAACATCATCATGAGTGAACTGAGTTCTTTTGAGCGAACTATCTGCCCATCATCTTTCGCCTTCTGTTTTTTATGGGGCGTGGGTTCTTCTGTTTTTTCTACATCACTTTCATCGGACACGCCGTTTCCTTGCTCGTCAGCAGATTAGAAGTTTGTGCTATAGCATGACAGAGTGTAAAAAAATCAATGCAAGAAAATAGACGAAGTTCACAAGGGTTATTTGCCAATTGAGTAAGATGACATCCGTTTTGCGAACCGTTACGTAACGCCTAGTAATAACACCACGCCGAGGTGGCGGTAGGGGAAAAGATAGGTTATTTTTCCCTGAGAATGAGTCAGAAATAAATACACTAAATCCTATTTTGTTAGGTAATTTCAAAGGGTAAGCTACCTACCCACTCTTTAGCTTAAAGGTCATAAATATATGGATAGTTGTCATCTCGTCGCCCCAGATGTTTCAGCAGAGAATGCAGAAAAAGAAGCGGAACGCATGCTGAACTGGCTCAAGCAACAAGGGATTATCGACCCTGATTACCAACTCATAGAAGATGATGAGGTGATATATCGCCCCACCCCTGAGTATAAACAGCCTATCCTCTATATTATTGATGACAAAATTGTGCCCACTCAGTTACCGGAACATATATTAAAAAACTATCTCACCATTACCACTCAACGTACCGTATTTCATGCAGGTGGAAATGGTCTTGGTATCTACTGCCCTGTTTGTAAAAACGAACAAAGCAACCAAAGTGAAGATTGGAGCGATGCTGTAACTGCATGGTATGAAGGTAATCCGCATGATTTGTCATGTGTTAATTGTGATTATCGTGCGCCAATTGGCGACTGGCATTATGACCCAACCTGGGCATTTGGCGAGCTTGGTTTTAGCTTTCATAGCTGGGATATGAGTAATGCGTTTATTCAACAATTTACCAAAGCATTTGGGGGGAGAATCATTGATGTCTATCAGCATGACTGAGCATCACCGCCTTATTACACTGATTAATTTGCAATTCGCTCTTGACCCCCTGCTTTTTGGCAAGGGGGGAACTTCAACAAAGATTTAAAAACCTAGCTCGTCTAATAAATCATCAACTTGTGATTGTGATGCCATCACATTGACACCTTCCTTGTTAATTTGCGGGCCATTTAGCAAACTGTCATTTTGTTGCTTCACTCGCATCTCTGGTGGCGTATTTTCCATAAGCAGTGCCAACAGCTGTTTTTCTGCCTCTTCAACCACTTCCATCATTTTTTTAATCACTTGCCCAGTTAAATCTTGAAAATCCTGAGCCATCATAATTTCAAGCAACTCGGCTTTCGTCGTACAGCTGTCATTAATCACACGCCCCAAAAAAGCATGGGTTGATTGATGGAGTTCAGGTGTGATTTGATTCGTATTCACCCCTTCCCATTGCTGTTGTAGTTTGATTGCCTCATCATGCATTTCTACTTGAAGTGGCTTGATTATATCAATACCGTTTAGGGTTTTTTCTGCCGCTTGAGCCGTCATTTGGGCGATATAACGCAAACGATCTTTACCATCAGGAATGCTAGCCACCGCCTGCTGAACACTCTTTTCTAAACCGAGTTCACGCATGCTTTCGCGTAGCGTTCTCATCAAGGTGCCAATCCGCGTAATGACCTGTTTTAAATCTTCATTACCTGTAGGATTGCTCGTCGTTACTATTTGCTCTGTCATCACACTCTCCTTTTACAGGTTCGTTTATTGCAATCCCATTTTTTCAAAGACTTTATTCAGTTTCTCTTCCAATATAGCCGCGGTAAATGGCTTCACGACATAACCACTCGCGCCCGCTTGTGCCGCCGCAATGATATTTTCTTTTTTCGCTTCTGCCGTTACCATCAAAACAGGAATGTGCTTCAACGCTTCGTCGCCACGGATCGTTTTCAGTAGTTCTAAACCATCCATGTTTGGCATGTTCCAATCTGCTACGACGAAATCGATATGGCCCGCACGAATTTTTTCTAATGCATCAACGCCATCTTCTGCTTCTTCTATTTTATTAAAACCAAGTTCTTTTAATAAGTTACGGACAATACGTCTCATTGTGGAAAAATCATCAACAACCAAAAAACTGAGATCTTTAGCGGCCATAACCACTCCTTCAAAAATACAATAGTAAATTCTGTAACCGCTAAGCGGAAACAGATGAAAGTCGAGCCAAAACGCTTGGGGCAATTTTGGCGATATCCTGAATTTCGTCCACGGCATCCAGCTCAATAGCGGCACGTGGCATGCCAAATACCACGCAACTACTTTCATTTTGTGCGTAAGTCACCGCACCTTGTTGGCGCAAGTTGAGCATACCTTTGGCCCCATCCATCCCCATTCCGGTCAATAGAATGCCAACACATTTACGCCCCACACATTTCGCAACAGAATCAAATAACACATCGACAGAAGGACGATGGCGATTAACCGGCTCGGTTTGTTGCAAACGAATCTGATACCCTCGCCCGTTATCAACCACCAGCATGTGAGAGTCACCCGGCGCAATATAGGCATAGCCCTTTTGCAAAGGCTCATTGTGCTCCGCTTCTTTTACCGTCAATGAGCATAACTTGTTTAGCCTTTCTGCAAACGAACGCGTAAAACCCGCAGGCATGTGCTGAGTGATCACGACTGGCGGACATTCGCGAGGCAACATTTCTAAAAATTGACGGATGGCTTCTGTTCCTCCCGTCGAAGCGCCCACGGCAATCACTCTGCTATGGCAAACATAAGCAGATAATGGCTTAGCGATATTGGCTGGCTCTGGAGTTGCTTTTTCTGTGCGCGCAAAACGGTTTCGATGTGTTATTTTCGACATGGCGGCAGCACGAATTTTTTCACCAATCACATCTCGATAGCTCATCATCGTTTCACGAATACCAATCTGTGGTTTGGTAACAAAATCAACCGCGCCCAGCTCTAATGCTTTTAATGTGACCTCTGAGCCTTTAGAAGTTAATGTTGATACCATCACGACAGGTAATGGGTGTAAACGCATCAATTTCTCTAAAAAATCAATTCCATCCATACGTGGCATTTCAACATCGAGCGTTAACACATCGGGTTCATGTTGTTTAATTAAGTCACGAGCTACATAAGGATCAGGCGCTGTGTCAACTACCATCATATCGGAGTGACTGTTAATGATTTCACGCATGATTTGACGCATTAGTGCTGAGTCATCGACACAAAGCACTTTAATTTTTTTCATCACCCCCTCCTCGCCGGTTGTAGGCTGTAGACGGTTTGTCCTTTAATTACAAATCGTTGTGATAATTGAGATAAATTTTCTGAATGGCCGATAAATAACAGTCCATCCGGTTTGAGTAACGGTGCAAATCGTTCTAATAATTTGATCTGCGTGTCTTTATCGAAATAGATCATGACATTACGACAAAAGATTGCATCGAAACGGTGTTGAAGCTGCCAATCGCTATCACTGAGATTTAAATAACGAAATTCAATCATCTGCCTAAGCGTTTGTTTCACTCGCGCATAGCCTTCAAAGTCGCCAACGCCTTTCATAAAATAGCGTTGACGTTGCAACGCGCTGAGGGCTTTTAACTCCTCGATACGATAAACACCTTGTTTTGCTTTACTTAACACTTCCGTATCAATATCACTCGCAATAACTTTGGCATTCACCGCTTGTGAACCGAGCACATCACTTAATGTCATCGCAATGGAGTAAGGCTCTTCACCGGTAGAAGAGGCCGCACACCAAATATTGATATTGCTACTTTTACGAGAGCGTACAAAGTCAGCCAATGTCACGAAATGGTGAGGCTCTCGGAAGAAGGCGGTTAAATTTGTCGTCAACGCATTGACAAATGCTTGCCACTCTGGGTGTAAAGGCTCGCGCTCCAGCATACGTAGGTATTCAGAAAAATTATTGACGTTACAATCACGTAGTCGTTTTAGCAGCCTGTTATACACCATGCTTTTTTTATTCATGGTAAGAACGATGCCTGATTTTTTATGAATAAACCGGCAAACCCGACCAAACTCTTCATCGGTCAATGGTTCTATTTGTGGTGCAAAAAGCATCGTACTTTGTCCTATTTGATAAAAACCCAGAAGCAGCCGGTTATCGGCTGCTTAGTCTTAACAATAATAACTAGCTAACCTGTGCGGCTTTTGTTTCTGACACTTCAAAAAAGGCAACTGTATCGACTAAGTTATTTGCCTGATCTTCCAAGGCAGCTGTTGCACTTGTAGATTGCTCCACTAACGCAGCGTTTTGTTGCGTCACTAAATCCATTTGGCTCACTGCGGTTGCGACCTGTTCGATACCACGACTTTGCTCATTAGAGGCAGAGGCGATATTGCCCATCAATTCGGTGACCTGATTAACTGCTGCCACTAATTCATTCATGGTTTGTCCGGCCTCATTAACTAATTGAGATCCTTGATTAACACGACCCACAGATTCATCAATTAGTGTTTTGATCTCTTTTGCCGCTTCTGCGCTACGCTGAGCTAAAGCGCGTACTTCCCCTGCCACCACGGAGAAGCCTCGACCTTGCTCTCCGGCTCTTGCCGCTTCTACTGCCGCGTTTAAAGCCAAAATATTTGTTTGGAAAGCAATGCCATCGATTACGCTAATAATGGCGCTAATTTTTTGCGAGCTATGTGAAATTTCCGTCATGGTATCAATAACATCAACGGTAATATCGCCGCCTTTTGTTGCTGTTTTTGATGCTGATATTGCTAGCTCACTGGCTTGACGTGCGTTATCTGCGTTTTGTTTCACCGTCGCCGTGAGTTGCTCCATGCTAGCCGCTGTTTCTTCTAGCGACGCAGCTTGCTGTTCGGTGCGAGATGATAAATTATTATTACCCAACGCAATTTCACGAATACCGGTATACATTTGGTCGGTATTGGTACGTAAATTAATGACGGAGGTCGCCAGTGATTCTTGCATTAATTTTAGTTGCTCAAAGACCTCACCAATTTCGTCACGTGTCGTCACTCGAATATCTTGGTTCAACTTACCTTTCGCCAATTTCATAAAGTGATCGCTCATGCTCATCAATGGATAAATGAGTTTTCGTTTCATCCAAAAATGGGCTAAGCCAGAAACCGCTAAAATAATAAAAGTCACCGCAAAGAACATGAACCATGCCACTTTGTTATAAAAATTGGCGGAATCTAATGAGTTTTGGCTATCGGTATTCAATAAATTCAGGTATTGATCGATAACTGCGGCCATCTGTTCTTGATGTTGTTGTGCAGGTAATGCGACATAACCAGGAATATCATTTTTATCAATTAACGCTCTTAACTCTTTTAAAATAGCTAGAAACGCTTGATATTTTTCGTCAATAACCGCGATGTTTTCGTGTTCACTCAATAATGGCTGAGCTTTAAATTTTTCGTAGTCGTCAGCAGCTTGTTGTAAAAATTGCTCAAAAACCGCTTTTGCGTTATTAATACTCGCGGTATCCGAGTCCACTTTCATATGCACGACAATTTGAGTCAATGTGCTACGAGCCTGCATCAAATCTTCATAAGTTGTTTCGAGTAAATCACGTTTTTTCGAACCAAGATCGATACGCTCTAAAGAGGAGAGCTCACTTGACACTATCCCTAATGAGAGTGCGCTCGACACAATTTGCATCCCACAAAACATCACGAGAAGCAGATATAAACTGACTGAAATCCGTATACTCTTACCAAACATATTTTATCCCCACATACGCCAGCCAAGATTTCCATGCGTTACAGTCACTATCGCAGTGATGCACAGAAACGCTGCCAGGTGTAAAACTTGGCAGCGCTAAGCTGAGCTGAGTCTTTAGAAAGTTTCCCAATTGTCATCATCTTGATGATTTTTCGATGATATTTTATTTAGATCCGGTGTCTTCACGACATTTGAAATGGTTCTTGCCGCAGGCTCAGTTGTTTGTAACTCTTTTTGTTTCATTGCAGGCAAACGGAAAATAGAGATTAACTGAGCAAGTTTTGCGACTTGTTCTTCCAAGACATTTGCCGCAACCGCTGACTGTTCAACCAATGACGCGTTTTGCTGTGTGACTTTATCCATCTCTTCAACAGCAATGCTGACTTGTGAAATGCCTTTGCTTTGTTCATCTGAGGCCAACGCAATATGCGACATGATGTCGGTAACACGGGTCACTGACTCGACAATTTTAGTCATTGTCTCACCTGCATCTTCTGCTTGGCGCGCGCCTGTATCCGTTCTTGATACAGAATCTTCGATGAGTGCTTTGATCTCTTTGGCAGCATTTGCACTACGTTGTGCCAGATTACGCACTTCATCGGCAACAACTGCAAACCCACGACCATGCTCCCCAGCGCGAGCAGCTTCAACCGCCGCATTTAGGGCTAATATGTTGGTTTGGAAAGCAATACTATCAATGACAGCCGTGATATCTGAGATTTTTTGCGAGCTTTCTGCAATATTCAGCATGGTATTTACCACGTTGGATACCACTTTCCCGCCCTCTTTCGCAATCGCTGAAGCTTGGCTTGCATATTCGCTTGCTTGGTGAGCGTATTCTGTATTTTGCTTAACCGTCGCCGTCAACTCGCTCATACTTGCCGCGGTTTCTTCTAAACAAGCCACCTGTTGTTGAGTGCGAGCAGAGAGATCATTATTACCCGCAGCAATTTCGCTGGTGCCTTGATAAATAGTCTCACTACCATCTCGAACGCCGCGTACGGTGTTGATCAGCTCTTTTTGCATATGCTCTACGCCACGCGCTAATTCACCAATTTCATTTGTTGCTTTAGTATCAACACTTGGGGTCAAATCACCCGCAGCAAAAGTGGTAATTCGTTGAATTAAAGCTCTTAATGGTTCAATGATGCCTTTGCGTACATAGCGATAACTAAAGAAGCCAATCAGTGCTAATACGATTGATAAAACAATAATCATATAAAGTGATTCGCGATAATTTGCTTCTGCACGTTTCACTTCACTTTGGAAATCTTCCGAAATATCCGCAAAGTAAGCATTAAACTGTTCTTCAAATTTAATTTGATACCCAGATGTACGGTGAGCATAGAATTCATCTAACTGCCCTTTTTGAGCATATTTTCCTAGCTGGATCAGAGCGTCCCGATAAGTTTCATAGGTGGAAAAAAGCTGTTCAAATTTCGTTTTATCATGGCTCGTTTCTGCCATCAGGTTGATATATCGCTGATAAGCAGCATCTGCGGCTTTGAAATTACGCTCTGCCGCTTTAATTAAATCTTCGGCAGAAGCATCATCTTGGTAGGTACGCCCTTCCAATAAAAAAGCATTGACCGAGCGATTTAAATTAGAGCGAGCTTGTAATAAATTAACCCAACTTTCGGTTAATACTTGTCTTTGGCGTTGGAGCGAATTCAAATATTTAATACTGTCACTATTATCCCCAAGTTTATTGAACATCAAACCGCTGGATATTAATTGCAACAGAATAAAGATAACAATGACGGACAAAAGTCCTGATACGATTTTAATTCGGCTATGCATGATGTTTTACTAACATAATGTTATTGTAATTTGGATATCGGTCATAAGGCTAAAAACTTTAGCCATAGTAGATAGAATATTTGAGGCCAAGTTATTACTCGGCCATGTTGTCAATCAGTGCCATCTCATCACTGGTTAAAAGCTTTTCTATATCCACTAAAATCAGCATTCTTTCACCGACTGTACCTAGCCCTGTCAGGTACTTAGTAGATAATGTCACCGCAAAATCAGGCGGAGCTGCAATTTGTTCTTCGTTTAAAACCAATACATCGGAAACACCATCAACAACAATTCCAACAACACGATCTTTTAAATTCACCACAATAACGACGGTATTATCGTTATAAGTGACATTTTGATGAGAGAATTTCACACGCAGGTCAATAATAGGGATAATCACACCTCTTAAATTGGTCACCCCTTTAATAAAGTCTGGTGTATTGGCAATACGAGTCACTTGTTCGTAACCTCGGATTTCCTGTACTTTTAATATTTCAATGCCATATTCTTCTTCACCTAAAGTAAAAATGAGATAACCTTCCCCATTTTTTTCTTCATCAAGTTTATTTAAATCATCATCCAACATTGACATGGTGTTTAGCCTCTATTTAGTGCATAACGGGTTGTGCAATTTGCTGCTTCTTTTTGAGCAGAATGCTGTTATTCATTTGTTGTAGCTCGGCAACATCTAAAATCAGAGCGACCGAGCCATCCCCCATAATGGTGGCGGCGGAAATACCGGGGATTTTTCGGTAATTACTTTCAATATTTTTAACAACGACCTGCTGTTGCCCAATTAACTTATCAACCAACAGTGCAAAACGGTGTCCGGCATGTTGAATAATCAGCACAATACTGTTGGTTAAATCACGCTCTGCGCCTGTGATGCTAAACACTTGATGCAACTCAACTAATGGCAAATACTCACCACGAACCAATAACATTTTTTCCTCACCAGCAAGGCGATAAATATCTTCTTGGCGTGGTTGCAACGTACTGATAATGGCACTTAAAGGAACAATAAAAACATCCTCTGCAACTTTAACCGACATACCATCGAGGATAGCCAATGTGAGAGGCAGCAAAATGCGAATAATGGTTCCTTTTCCTTCGGTAAAACCAATCTGAATACGGCCCCCCATATCTTGAATATTGCGTTTCACCACATCCATGCCAACGCCGCGTCCAGAAACATCGGTGACCACTTCGGCTGTAGAAAAACCAGGCGCCATAATTAACATGGCTATCTCTTCATTACTCATGCCATCATGAACATTCATGCCTTGGGAGCGTGCTTTCGCCAAAATGCGTTCACGGTTAAGCCCCGCCCCATCGTCACGAACTTCAATACAGATGTTGCCACTTTGATGTGATGCAGATAAGGTCAAAGTCCCTGTTTCCGGTTTACCATTTGCCACACGAACTTCTGGTTTCTCGATACCATGATCGAGGCTATTACGTACAAGATGGTTAAGTGGATCTACAATCCGTTCAATCAAGCTCTTATCAAGCTCTGTTGCACTTCCTTCCACCTTCAGCTCTATTTTTTTGTTAAGCTTAGTGGCGATATCTCGCACCATTCGAGGGAAACGACTAAATACATAATCCATTGGCATCATGCGGATCGACATAACAGACTCTTGCAACGCTCGCGAGTTGCGCTCTAGCTGCACAATCGAACTCAATAAGTCACCGTATTCGTTATGGTCAAGCTGCTGGCTATGTTGTGTCAGCATGGATTGAATGATCACCAGCTCGCCGACTAAATTAATCAGTTGGTCCACTTTTTCCACGGCAACACGAATACTACTGGAATCCGCTTTCGCTTTTGCCGGAGGCGCCTTACGAGCTGTTGCCGTAGGTTTCGATTTCGTCGTCTCTTCAGCGTCTGTTTGTGGAGCCTTAGGTTTCATCGCCGCTTCAGCTACTGCCGTGGTAGCAACATCTTCGGCAGGTGACTTGGCAGCTGGCGGTAAATGGGCTAAACAAGTTTGAGCATCAACCACTTGATGTGTAATTTGTGATTCATCGACCACAAAACAGAGCACCCCACAAATATCGTCAATCACGGTATTTGTTCCAAGCCAAGCTTTTAAGCTATCTGCCGTTTTTTCGGTGTCATAAAGTGTGCCAAATAAAGCCAATTCTTCTGCTAATAAATCGACTTCATTGGCTTTTAGCTGACTTAGCGTGATAACAAAATAATGGGTATATTCATCACTTGCCGCTGCTTCAGTTACCGTCGGCTGCTCAATCGGAGTCGGTGCTTGGATCGGAAGTGCCTCAGTGACCACTTCTTCTGCTTTTTGTTCAACACGGCCAAGCACCTCACAAATATGTTTAAATGCCTCTTCATCAGGTAACGAGTCATTTTTATAAGCTTCAAGTTGTGATGCCATCACATCTTTAGCGTCTAAAAAAACATCAATAATATCTGGCGTTAAAGTCAGTTCATCGTGACGTGCTTTATCGAGCAGGTTTTCCAATGTATGCGTGGTGTTTTGCAACTGTGTGAAACCAAAGGTCGCAGCGCCCCCTTTTATTGAATGGGCACTACGGAAAATGGCATTTAACTGTTCGCTATCTGGGTCGAAAGGATCGAGCTCAAGTAAATGTTGTTCCATATCCCTAAGTAGCTCATCAGCTTCATCGAAAAACGTTTGATAAAACTCGGTAATATCCATGGTTCTTATCCAATTTAGCTTAGGTTTCACTTAACGTTGTAAGTCTGTTTTTAAGTGTCACAACGAAAATTAATTTGAAGGCGTTAATACTGCTGCTGAATGAGTTGCCCCATCCGCCTTTTTTTCTGCATTCTCTATTGATGATGCCTCAGCGTCTTGCTGCGGTTTGTTCAATAGTTCATTCAGTGGCGTTGCACCATCGTATTCATGCAAGATCTGTTCAGTCTCAGTTTCATTTAATACAATAATGCTAATACGGCGATTGACTGGCGCTAATCCATTGTTTTTATCCAGATGAATACTGGAAGCCATCCCTACAACACGTAAAATTTTGTCTTGGTTTAATCCCCCAGCGATAAGTTCACGACGCGAAGCATTTGCCCTATCAGCTGATAATTCCCAGTTGTTATAGTTGGCTCCATTCGCATACGGCAGATCATCGGTATGACCTGATATGCTAATTTTGTTTGGAACATCATTGAGTAAAGGTGCTATGGCACGCAAAATGTCGCGCATATGTGGCTCAACATAGGCAGAGCCCACCATAAACATTGGGCGATTTTCACTATCAACAATTTGGATGCGTAAGCCATCATCAATCATGTCGATCAGTAGATGAGGCTTCAGTTCATTTAACCGTGGGTCTTTTAGAATCGCTTGCTCAAGCGATTGCTTTAGTTTTTCAAACCGATAATTGGATTGATCTTCTATTTTGTTATTCGGCTCAGGTAAGATATCCCCATCACGAAACACGATATCTTTCCCCCCGCCCGGAATTGGATTGGTGGCATCACCACTTTTAGTGCCTGAATTAATGGCTGTTTTTAATGGGGTACGAAAATATTCGGCAATCTGTGTCAATTCTTGTGGGCTAGATATGGAAATTAGCCACATCACTAAAAAGAACGCCATCATCGCCGTCATAAAGTCTGCATAGGCAATTTTCCAAGAGCCACCATGTCCATTTTGATGGCTTGCAACGCGCTTTTTGACTCGAATAATATGGGCGTTATTTCCTCTCATTGGCTCATTACTCCTCGCTCTGTGCTTGTGAACGATGACTAATTTTGACTTCGCGAACCTTATCTTCTAGTTCCATGAATGAAGGGCGATCAGCGCTGTACAAGACTTTACGACCAAATTCGACAGCAATTTGAGGGGCATACCCTTGTAACGCGGAAAGGAATGTCACTTTTATACATTCCAACATTTTTAATTGTTCATTGGTGCGTAAACGAATCAATGCAGCCAGCGGTAAAATAAACCCATAAGCCACTAAAATACCAAGGAAAGTACCAACCATCGCATGCGCAATTAATGCGCCTAGTTCACCCGCAGGGCGATCGGCTGATCCCAATGCGTTAACCACACCCAGTACGGCGGCAACGATACCAAAAGCCGGCATTGAATCCCCAACCATATTTAAACCAGAGGCAGGCACCTCACTTTCTTGGCGAAAAGTCTCAAGCTCTTCATCCATCAAGGCTTCAATTTCATGACTTTGTAGATTGCTTGTTACCATTAGGCGTAAATAATCCACAACAAACATCAGCGTTGTTTTATCTTTTAATACACGGGGATATTGCGAGAAAATTTCACTCTCTTGAGGGTTTTCAATGTCTTTTTCAAGCGCCAGTAAACCTTCTTGACGTGATTTATTTAATAACTGAAATAGCAATGCCATCAAATCCATGGACATCGCTTTGTTGTATGAAGAACGGCGGAACACGCGGGGTAACACTTTGCATAAGGCGATAATCGACTTACCACTGTTACCAACAACGAATGCACCGAAACCGGCACCTAGAATAATGACAAATTCAGCAGGTTGGTAAAGTGCCCCTAAGTGGCCACCAAGCATCAGATAGCCGCCGATGACTGTACCTGTAACAATGATATATCCGATGAGTATTAACACAATATTCCCTTCAACTCAGTTATGTAACAGATGGCAGTTAAAGGGAATATTAGGAAGGACAGATAATTTATTATCTGTTTACCACATCAATCCAATTACATTACCGCTTTAGTAATGCCATCCTGTCGATATACCGTAATATCGGCGAGATGTTCGGAAAGTTTACGTTTTTTTATTGCCCGTGATGGCGGCTGGCATAAACTGCAAGTAAAACTATTTTCTGGTATATGAGCATAAGTAATAAATGAGCCATGACAGCAGCTACACACCGAGCTTTGCAACATGCCACTCTCAACGAAACGAACTAGTGTCCATGCGCGTGTTAAAGCTAATAATGGTTCTTCTGATTGCGGTGCGCATTGTTCCAAATATAGACGATAAGCTTTCACAATGGCATCAACACCCTTGCAGTGCCCTGTGTTAATTAAAAACTGATAAGCGTTATAAAACATGGAAGAGTGAATATTTTGTTCCCAAGTCATAAACCAATCAGTTGAAAACGGAAGCATACCCTTTGGTGGTGGGCATCCTCTTAACTCTTTATATAAACGGATTAATCTACCTCGGCTAATTTGGGTCTCACTTTCTAACATTTGGAGACGAGCGCCTAAAGAAATCAGTTCCATCGCAAGGCGAATATCGCTAGCTTCTTTAACAATACTTTTTTCAGTAGTGCTACTCATCATTTTCTCGCTGTTTCATTGTCATGTGCCTTGTGCGTTTGCAACAAGTGAGTTGAAAGTAATATACCTGTATGAATTTGTTGTAATTCATCCACCCTTGAGTCACGTGTTAACTTCTCTATCGTGTCACTATTTTCAAATCTAAATTGGCAGATAAGCTGGTTTGTTTCTGCTAATTTAACTAATTGAGGCAAGGAAAGATCTGCTAATGTAGTCGCCATTGATTCAGAAATACCAAGACGAAACATCGCGGAGGCCTTTTCTTGAGAGATAAGTTTTTGAGCAAGCAGCAGATAGGAAAGATTAATATCGTATATATGCTTCAGAAAATCAGTCGTTGAGGTCATTTTTTTTCCTTTTAAATATTATCTACATCTGTGTGCAAATAGGACAAACATGAAGTTTAAACGTACCGCTATAACCTAATTTTTAATAATAAGAAAAATATACTAGGCGACAGTCTCCATTACCGATTCATGCCACTCATTAAGCGAATACCTATTAAGGAGTATAAAATACGTGAAAGTTAAAACTTAAATTAAATCTATTTCCTAAATACTTACAAAAAATAATGAACCAACTAAAATCTTTATCAAATGTAGGAATTTGCCGATATCAATTTTAGTCGTTATTTATTATGCACCACAAAATTAACTATTCAAGATGCTGATGTTTCTTTTTACCCTATTAGAACGATAATCCGTCGATTCATAAACAATTCTTCATTATAACTATATCTTCTACTTCCATATCTCAAATAACCACGACATATAAGTTTGACATAACCTAAATTACAACACCTTAGATAACCTTTCTACTCATATTTGTTTAAAAGTCAACTAAAAAGACCAAGCATAATAGACAAAGCAGGATATTGATCTATATCAAAGAAAGTTATTGGGAAACTCTTATCTATTTTAGGTAAACGTTCAAATTGAATGAGAAACAGATTTAATTTTATCCATTAAATTTCAATTAATTCAATAAAGTAAATATTATTCATTCAAAATTCCTCAACCTCAATTGTTTGTTTTTTATACTGTAATTCAAATGATGCATTATAAATCCCACTTAATATTTAATAAGTTTCATTAATCAATTAAATGATATTGATTATTATTTACTCTTTCGCTTTACTGGTAATTTTTTCTTAACAAAATACAATTTATTTTTTCAAAAACCGCTATTTTTTTATCTGAGAAATAGCAATATCAATTAATGTTTAAAGAGAAATTCATTATTTACCTCATTTATTCTTTATTGGTTGGGCAATAATTTTACTTTTGGCAATTTGTCATTGGCGTCTATTTTTTTTAATAAAATGATCAACCTACATTTCCAACGTCGCAAATAGTGAGATCAAGAAAATAAATTATTCGGGTTATAAACATTATTTTTCTATTAATTTATTGTTTCAATATTTAGAGATTTAGTTGCATAAAAACATAAAAATTCAAGCATTATCTGATTACTAATTTTCTTTCAGAAAGGTAAAATTTTACTCCCTTTTAGGTAACAATTAGTAACATTAAGTTATAGTTTATAGCTGATACTATCTATTTTTATTTTAACAAATTGACTATTTTCAATAATCGATATAAGTAAAATTTCTTAGCAACTGCAAAATGGATCCAGCTATCTCCTCTTTTCATTTCAAAATTTCATTTCAAAAATCAAATAGGATCTAATAGCCAATTTGTTGAATTTATGAGCAAAAATAGAATCTCAAAAATGAGATAAACATCACAATTAGTTTCATACTTTCTGAAAGTTTTCCAATTAATGGGATAGTTTCAAATAATGCCGCTGAATAGAGCTTCATCAGGTTATATAAACTGTTTTAAAAGTAATCACTTAGCTCTTTTCTATCTCACTAGCTTAAAAATTTTTTTTCATTGCCTACCCACCTTGATAAAAAGGCGATAAAGCGCCGAAAAAACCGCCTTAAAACGATAAAAAAGTCCTTGCTTTGACTTTGCTTACAACATTAAACAATTGATTAACTTTATGATAACAAAAATAACAATCGCGACTATTCGAAGATAGTGAGCTATTTTCCATCCCAAAAAAATACCAATATTATCAATAAATTAAATCATTCCTCATATATTAACCATCTCAATAACAAAAAATAACAGATAATAATATTGCTTTTATTCTTTTTATGATGAATTAATTTATACGTTTGCGCTGTCAGAAAGTAAAAATTCAAGATTAATATAACGATAATCCCTACACGAGGTTCCTATGATACCGACAGTGAAGAACGTATTTCTTCTAACTATTGGCTCCTATTCAATGTCATCCAGTCTTAATGCAGCAAACTTAGCAACAACCACTTTTCAAGTTTTAATGACGGTAACCAGCTCCTGCCAAGTGAGTGTTAATTCTGATATCAACTTAGGCTCCGTCAGTTTAAACACTAGCAATCCATCGTCGAAAACCACATTGAGTGTGACCTGCTCGAAAAACATTCCTTTTAGCATTGGGTTGTCACCTTCGGCGCTGAATAGTGGTACGGATGATGGCACAGGCACTTTATCTTCAGTGACTAATTCAATAAGCAACACCGATAAAATTCCTTATCAGCTCAAACAATCATCTGCAACAGGAAGTCATTGGGGAAATACCGCAACATCGTTAACGCAAGGAAATGGAATTTCCGGAACGGGCAATGGAGAGGTGCAAAATTTTACAGTTTATGCGGTAGTGACAAACACTAATTTCACGCCAGATACCTATTCTGACGTTGTCACTGTTAACGTCAATTATTAAGGCTTCGTCATTTCAAAATCACTATAAGGAAGATCAAACGAATGGCATGCAGACTTTCACCATTATTTATCTGTTCATTCATCTGGTTATTCTACTCAAGCCAGCTTTATGGAGGTGGGTTACAAGTCACACCTGTCACACTGACATTTAATCCCCAACAGAATTCCGCAGGAATTTGGCTAAGTAATAATGGAAAAGAGCCGATACAAGCGCAAGTGAGGACATTTCTCTGGTATCAAAAAAATTCAAGCAATGAGCTAGTGGCTACCAGAGACATTATTATCAGTCCTCCTATGATCAAACTGAACCCCAATGAACAACAATTAGTCAGAGTGATCCGGAACAACAATATAATGGGGAGTGAAGAACTAGCCTATCGCCTTTCAATAAATGAGTTGCCTACCGGGCAGAATAGCAGCAATAAATTACAATTTGTTTTGCATTATTCACTGCCTATTTTTGTACAACCCTTAAATATGCCAAGTGCTACCGTTTTCTTAGAATGGCAGCTCATAAAACATCCATCTAAAAACACCCTGATTGTACATAACAATGGCAATAGCCATGCCCAACTATCCAATATTCACTTCATTGACTGCAAAGGAAAACATACGATCATCAATTCCGGCTTGTTAGGATACGTATTGCCGCGCTCAACGATGCAATGGGAAGTAACACTGCCCGAAGTTTGCTCCAAACCAAACAATACAATAAAAGCTTTGATCAATGGTGAACAGCAAACCTACCCTATTTAATATTTGTTACCTGCATTTATTAGCAGAAATTTCCCTGCTATTTGCTGCTTTTTATCCTATTTTGGTTACCGCTCAGCTAAATGCTTACCCTACTTCCTTTGAACATTTGATTGATGATACTTCATCGCTACCCGGCACTGAGCTTTATCTTGAGGTCATCATTAATCAAACGCATTTTGGTATTGCTCGCTTTGGTTATCAAGATGACACACTGTGGGTAAGTGCTGAAACATTAAAACAATTACATTTCAATCTCCCCACACAACATAAAAGCCTTATCGGCTTGCATGAACTAACCGAGATTAGTTATCGCTATCATGCCGATCAGCAGAGATTGATTATTGACGCCCCACTTTCATTATTAACTCTTAACGCTACCACTATTGACTTAATAGCGTCAGAACAAGTGCAAGCTCACGCCTCAAAAGGCGCTTTATTAAATTATGATTTGCATCTAGCGAAAAATATCACCAATTCATTAAGCAGTTTTTCTGAATTACGATTATTTAATCCATTTGGCCTATTGAGTACGACACAGCAAAGCCACAATACACTGGGACACCCTGAATTATCCTCCTCATTGACGCGCATAGATACTGCTTGGCGCTCCTCATTTGAAGACAAACACCTATTTTTGAATTTAGGGGATACCGTCACTCGTGCTTTAACATGGTCACGCGCCACACGGATTGCAGGGTTACAAATAGCTACTGATTTTTCCTTACAGCCATATATGCCAACTGCACCATTGACGACTTTTTATGGTTCGGCAACGGTGCCATCAAACGTGGAATTATATATTGATGGTATTAAACGCTATAGAGGTGAAGTGCCAATCGGTCATTTTGCATTAAATAGCTTACCGACGGTCAGTGGTGAAGGAAAAGCGCAAATTGTGTTAACTGATTCATTAGGTAGAGCCACGACTCAGAATATTTCATTTTATAATGACCAAACATTATTACGTGAGGGGCTTGTTGATTGGTCAGCTGAAATTGGCTTTATACGTGAAAATTATGCTATTCGCTCATTTGATTATGCTAGCAAGCCCGTTATAAGCACAACGGTTCGTTATGGGGAAAATAATTATTTAACAACCGGCACTCATGCCGAATTGGCAACCGATTTGTTCAATTTGGGGATTGAAAGTCATTGGATACCACAAATAGGAGGAGGAACACTTTCAACCGCTATCGCGATAAGCACTGACTCTCGCACTCCAGGTTGGCTCTATTATGCGGGTTATCATTGGGCTAATAATCTCATTAATTTCAGCGCCTCAACCACCATAACCACACCTCAGTATCATGATATTGCAACAAATTATTCTGCGCCACCATTGGCGTTTAATGGTAATGCTGTTTTTGGCTATAATTCGGAATATCTTGGTAGTTTTAGTCTGTCCTATTTTGGCTTTCGCCCCCATAATGACCCGACAATAGGTTATTTGGGTGCTCATTGGTACAAACCCATTAACGATACGCTATCTATTAGCGCCAGTATTAATAAAAAACTTACCGATGATAAAGAAAGCATTATATACCTAGCGGCCACAATGCTACTCGGGAATAAGCAAAGCATTCGCATCACGAGCCAAAAAAATCAGAATGCTCAAACGTACCAGATAAATGCAAACCAATCGGCCCCTTCAGAGGGAGGGTTAGGCTGGAATATTACGGCAAGCAAGCAGGATAGTGAAAATAATCACCAAATCGATATTAATTATTTTACCGATAAAATACATCTTAGCTCAGGGTTTAATAATCTAAACCAAACCCACTCACAGTATATTGGTGCAAGTGGTGCTATCGTCGCGGCTAATAATCACTTTTTTATTTCAAAGCCAATTATGAATAGCTTCGCCATTGTATCAACAAATGGTATCGGCAACCTTCCTATTCGATTAGAAAATAGCGTTATCGGTACAACAAATCATGATGGGTTACTTTTAATTCCTTCACTTAATAGTTACCAGCGAAATGTGCTAACGTTAGATCCAACTCATCTACCTGCCAATATTCAAGTTAAACAGACCCAAATAGACGTTATCCCCAAATATCATTCAGGTGTTCTCGCTAAATTTGATTTAATTAAAACGCACCCTGCATTAGTGATCCTCGCTGACCCAAATGGTGTGCTATTACCTGAGGGAAGCCAAGTTGCATTAAATGGCCAAAAAGAGAATTTAGTGACAGTGGGATACGATGGCATAGCCTATTTCGATATCTTAAAAACTGACAACCATCTGCTGATCCATTACCCCAAAGGAGAATGTACTGTCACATTTACCTATCCAAAAACCGATGAGCTTATTCCTCAGATTGGCCCATTACACTGCCATCCTGAGTCATCCCCTTATTTAGATTAAAATCCGTCAAACAAGGATCAAATGATGTCTACTCACATTACTAACAAATACAAAACGCTGAGCTTATTATTCACTTTCTTTGCAATATTTCTCAATCAACCTCGCCCCGCTTATGGCTTAACTTGCTCCATTTTAAATATCGACACACTTAATTTCGGCAACATCATGCCCTTAACTAATAATACTGCAACTACCTCACTCACTATTCACTATAGTTGTACGAAGGAGTTACTCGATACGTTTCTTGGCGCCACACTATGTTTAAATATAGGTAATTCCAGTACCTCTAGCCAAATCGTTTCTCGGCAAATGTCCCCCATTGGAATAAATGCCCCCATAAGCTATCAGTTATATCAAAATGCAAATTATAGTCTTATTTGGGGGAGCCAATATATTTCTGACACTAGCCCTGTCATAATCAAACTGAATATCGGTCAAGGGTCAACGCCAACAACAGGTTCGGTGACCGTTTATGCCCAATTATCGCTCAATCCATCAACCGTGATCCCTGCCACTTATATTGATACCTATACCTCATTGACTGCTAGCTCAACTTTAAATATCGGTCTGCTCAGTACGCCAAATAGTTGCGGTTCCATTATTGGCCCCACTTTTCCTTTTACTGTGACAACCACAGTTAATAAGCAATGCATTGTTTCCACCAGCGGCGATATTCATCTCGGTAATGTCAAAAGCCAGACAACCAACACCACAGCTAATGGTAATATTTCTGTTACCTGTACAAATACAACCCCTTTTAGTATTGGTTTACTACCTTCAAATAATAATTTGCAAGGTGCAGGTTTCTTGCAAAGTCCAACAACAACCGATCAAATACCTTATCAATTTAGCTCAACACCAGGACCCAATGGGATAATATGGGGTAACAATCTCGTTAATTTGGTTTCTGATATAGGCTCTGGTATCGCTAAGCTCTACCCCGTGTATGTCACTGTTCCTTCTGCTAACTACCAACCCGGAAATTACAGCGATACCGTGACAGTTAATGTCAGCTATTAGTTTTATGGCAAAACAGAGTTAGTTAGACATCATCAAGATATTCCTATTTTGATAAGAGCTTAGAGTTTGTTCTAATTCATTTTCCCATATCATATGCTTTAAAATTCATTAAGTAATAAATAAGGTGTGAAAATAAAATATAAAATTCATCAATATCTTTTAATTAAGGCAATCGCCCTATGAGTACAAAATTCCACGCTGGGAATGATCTTTGAAGATTTGCTTATTAAACAATGTATTTAACTATTTGTTATTATAGATAAAAACTAAAACAACCAGAATAATTATTTTATAGGATATACTTTTTTAGCATTAAAATTTACAACTAACAGACTTTGTCCTCTACTTAACAAGCATTCTAAGTGTAAGATTTTTTATCATTGTAAAACAATGAGTTAAAGAAATTAAACGTTAGGAATTTTCTGGAACGTTTTTTCGCTCAATGTACATAGATTTTTTCTAATATTTTCGATAGTTAAGCGTTTTTCATCAAAATAACGAACAAAAACGAAAACATTTTATACTACTTAAATACTAAAAATGGCAAAACGAAAGCAATAAATATCGATATGACAATTATTTTACGCTGAGTCACTTATCCTAGGCCGTTCGGATTATTCCGATACATTTACATCCCCACCCTCGGCATATATTATTTTTCCTAACCGAAATCACCATGCGCATTGGCTGATATTAATGATATTGAGCAAGGAATATATTGCTCTTATTGCAATAAACCATCGTTATTAATCACCTGACTTATTATTATAGCTCAGGATAATAAAAGGACATATTATGCCAACTCCATGTTATATCTCTATCGAAGGAAAAACGCAGGGCAACATCACTGCGGGAGCATTTACCCCTGAATCGGTCGGTAACATCTATGTAGAAGGTCATGAAGACCAAATGCTGGTACAAGAGTTTTCCCACATTGTGACCGTACCAACTGACCCACAATCCGGTCAGCCTTCAGGCCAACGTGCTCACAAGCCATTCCGTTTTACTGTGGCATTAAACAAAGCGGTACCACTGCTGTATAACGCACTGGCGTCCGGTGAAATGCTGCCAAAAGTGGAACTGAAATGGTACCGCACGTCTGTTGAAGGGAAGCAAGAGCACTTCTTCACCACCACACTGACCGATGCGACTATCGTCAACATCGATTGCCAAATGCCACACTGCCAAGATCCGGCCAAAGCGGATTATACGCAGCTGCTCGAAGTGTCACTCTCTTACCGTAAGGTGGACTGGGAGCACACCGTAGCAGGCACTTCTGGTGCTGATGACTGGCGCGCACCGCTGGAAGCGTAATCGCTTCACTCGACGAGCCTACATAGGCTCGTCTTTCTCTATTTAATGTCATGACGCCTACCCGTTAATTCGGAGCCTATTTATGTTCTCAAAAGACCCCAAAAAACCATCTATAGATCCGATAGCCTCGATTCAAGACGAAGTCATCAATCAAGCTAAAGATGCCTTAATTTCTCAAGCGTCCGCCAAAACTCAACAAGCCATTAATGCGGCGCAAACAGCGTTATCTGTAGCCTCTAATATGACCTCACGCCTTAATGGTGTTTCTGCTGCACTCACACCCGGCGGTGGGTTTACTGGTGGACTACAAGGAGCAATATCTTCAGAAACAGGCGCTTATAGTGAGATGGCTGATAAAGCACAATCCACACTTCTCAGTGCTCTAGGACTCAACCCTGATCCAAGTGGATTAGTATTTACCTGTGAAATCGGATTATTACCTCCGGGAACATTACAAGTTACCGATTTTTCATTAACGGAAGGGCTTTCTTCACTCTTTAGCTTGAGCATTAATGCCGTCAGCCTACTCCCAGTGATAGATTTCCAAGAACATCTTGGTCAAGTTTCATCACTTACCGTCAAACGTGACGGTAAAGTTGTGCGTACCGTAAAAGGTATTCTTGCAGGGGCTGCTCAAGGTAATACCGATGGAGTGAAAACGTGGTATCATTTTGATATTCGTCCTGAAATGTGGATCATGACCCTCAACCAAGACAGTCGTATTTTCCAAGACCAAAACGCCCCCACCATTTTAAAAACCTTATTAGACGAAGCGCACGTCAAATCAGACTGTCTTTTTTACCGTGAAGCTTTACATCCGGTACGGACCTACACCACACAAAAACGGGAATCCGCTTATGACTTTTGGTGTCGCTTAGCCTTTGAAGAAGGGATTAACTTCTGGTTTGAAGATGAAGAGATGTTCTATAGCGATGAACATATGGGAATGACCGCGGGGATCCACCTCACCTACAACCCACAAGCCGATACCGATATAACGGATAGCACCGTTTCAACATGGCAATACGGTGAATATCTATGCTCAGATGAGACGATCCAAAAAGATAATAATTATGTTCGACCTTCCTACCCTCTGATGCATAAAGGGAAATTAGAAAAAGGTGGGCAACATAGTGTGTTTGAAAGTTATGGTCGTTTCCAATTAGATGCGGAAGGCGAACCTTTAACAAAGGTCCGATTTGAGCAATTACGTAGCGGTAGTCGCATGGGGAATGCCACGACTAACTGTTTTGCCTTACGTCCGGGAAAAATTTTCACCTTACAAAATCACCCAAATGCGCTGATGAATGACAGTTGGCAAGTCATCACTGTCACTCACCATGGCGTACAACCACTCGCCGATAACGGGGGTGGTGACGGAACTCAACTAAGTAATAGCGTTACATTTATACCTGGCCGTGAAGAATGGCGCCCGCCTCATCATTACAAACCAACTGCCGATGGTGATGAATTAGCCACCGTAGTTGGTCCTCCAGGAGAAGAAATTTACGTCAACGAATATGGTGCCGTTAAAGTCCATTTCCATTGGGATCGCTATGGTAAGCCTGATCATGGCGCCTCCTGTTGGGTGCGTGTTGCTATGGGATGGAGTGGCAATGGCTACGGTTTTTCTGCCGTACCTCGTATTGGCACTATTGTGCAGATAAGCTACTTAAACGGGGATATTGACCGCCCCATTATCACGGGATGTACCTACGATGGGCGTAATGCACCACCAATAAAATTTCCTGAAAATAAAACGCGTACGACCTTCCGTACGAAAACCCATAAAGGAAAAGGTTTTAACGAGCTACGTTTTGAAGATGAGGATGGCAAGCAGGAAGTGTTTATTCATGCCCAAAAGGACATGAATACGAAAGTGCTCAATGACCGTACTACCCATGTATTACATGACCATATGGAAGTGGTTGATAACGACCAAGCGATGCTGGTGAAAGGCAATCGCACTGAAAGCATTAATAAAGACAATACAGAGACTGTTGGGCAAAGTAAAACTATCAATGTTACCAATCAGTTATCCATTAATGTCGGTGATGTCATTGAACTCCGCTGTGGAGCCAGCGTGTTGCGGATGGATAGTGCAGGCCATGTCACAATTAATGGACATAAGTTTAATTTTGAAGCATCCGGACCTGTACAAATTACCGGTAAAGATGTGGACTTAAACTAGAGGATAAGAAATGGAATTTCGTAATCTTACGCCTTTTTCAGTTCTTAATTATAAAATGCTCAATGTGGAAGATATTGAGCACCATGTAATTGCTATGAAGGTTGGGTACGCTCTGGTCCCAACAGAAAATAAAGGGGAATATGTTCCTTCTTTACTGACTGATTTAAATTTTGAGTTTGAAGATCAATTTATTAGTAAACCAAACAGTTCATCTGTTCTCGTAGAAAGTGACTTAGCCCCCTTCAAACCTCATTGTGATGTACTAATCAATGGCATAGCGTATGCACCAGACAACACGCCCGCTGAATCCATTACTGTCTCTTTTACCATGACAAGCCGAGATAATAAGGTACTAATTGAAAAATCCCTACGCTGTTTTGGGGCTCGTCAGTTTGTACTCGATGAAAAGTCAGGTGAATGGAAGTTAACTTCTCCTTCTCCCATACGGCAATTGCCGATTGATTATCGTTATGCATTTGGTGGTGAATGTAAGGTCTATGAAAATGAAAAACTGGCTAAGCCTATTCCCGATGAAGCGTTATTTCCTGAGGCGCTACGTGCTGAGCATCCTGAAAAGGATTTCGCACCGATAGCACACAGTACCTATGAATACAATCCGCTAGGACAAGGATTTATCACACCATGGTATCAACAATCTAAAGAAATCACTGTACTTCCTGCTCCACAAATCGAATCATTAGAATATCCAATCACCACTGAATGGTTGACGTCACAATTAAATAATGAGTTGCAACAAAATCCTGTCGCTGGATTTGGGGCGATTGGTCGAGCATGGTTGCCTCGGCGCTTGCTTGCTGGAACCTATGATGAAACTTGGTTAAACCAACGTCATCCTTATCTCCCCAGTGATTTTGATTTTGGTTATTGGAACTGTGCACCAATCGACCAACAAATTACTTACCCAAAAACTGATTTTTCACTAATACTCAAAAATTTAACACCAAGTGGTGAACTCAACACAACATTACCGGGACATCGGCCTTTTGTTTTATTGCGCATGTTAAATGGCCTTTTTATCCCTCTACATCTCAATTTAGATACGCTGTTAATTGATACTGAGAAATTACAACTGTCCTTAACCTATCGCTTAATGTTTGAAGCTGATTTACCTATACGTGTATGTGAAGCACGATTTGAAATGGATCCAAATGCCCCATTAGTTCGTCTTGCTGAAACTCAAGAGGAGTTGAACCATGGCTGATAATTATTTAGCTCGCCAACAAGGTGAATGGTTGGTGATTAGCTTAACCCCTGATGTCTGTAAAACGCCTATGGGTTCATCAACACCGCCAATTCCATACCCTGTTATTGCAAAATTAGAAACTGCAGCCTCTGTCGTGCCATCCGTCAAAGCCAATGGTCATCCCGTTGTTGTTTACGATCAAAGCTATATTCCAACCACTTTAGGTGATGCGCCAGGAGTAGCTAATGGTGTGAAAAGTGGTACTGTCGGCGGCAAATGCTATCCCATCGAGCATTCAAAGAGTGTTCGAGTAGGAAAAAAACCTATATTGCGTCATGACGATAAATTTTGGATGAATGGGAAATAGGGATAATAAATGTCTAATCACCAAGATAATGTAGATGCAATGCTCGTAATTGGTTCGAGCCCACTAGCTAAGCCATACCCACCATTTGAGCAAGTCAAAGATAAAGTTGCTGATTGGAGGTTATACAGTAATGCCAGATTTGATGACACTAGCGAACGCCTTATTTATATCGAATTTGACGATAGCTCATATAATATAATTTCAACAGGAAAATATTCACATGAAGAATATGAAATTTTTCGCCAGCAAAACCCTTCACTCAATTTACCTGAATTAAATTCGGATGAGAAAGGTTACCCTGAATCTGGGTTTATTAGCAGCCGAGAGGACGAAATTAAGAAACATTCCAACATTTCTGCAAATGGTAATACTCAAGGTGTCATTACACACCAAGCAAAACCTTCCTCTGCCCCTGTAGAAAATGCTAATCCCATTGTTAAGACAGAAACACCCGCAGAAAAAAAATGTCAACACGGCATCCAGTCTCTTTATTGACAGCTGAAGAGGCTGAAAATGTCCGTCAGTGGGCTGAAGAACGAAAACAAGATTTAACCAAATGGGCAACTCAAACTAGTCACGAAGTATCAGCAGCTATTGACTCTCCTTTTGAAGGATTAAGCGGTGCTCTCAAAGAAACATGGAATGTGGTACCTGATGTACTCGACCTAGCTTATACTGGAGCTCAAATTATTGAAATTACAGGGAGTGTTCTTGGCTCAAAAATTGCTGGACTATTCAATGCTAAGTGGCAAAAGCAACTGGAAGATCATGCTCAGTTAGTTCGAGATCAATTTGGTGAATCTCCATTTGATGCTATTCGATTTACAGAATTGTCAGATGCAGAAAAAGGCGGTGCATTTCTGATGATGTTCACCCCAGTTGGTTTGGTAAAAAAAGCTGGAAAAAAATTGGGGAAAGAGCTCACTCAAGAAGCGGCTGAGATTATCGGCAAGACTTCGCGAAAAACATCTAATGAAGTAGCAGATATTGCTAATAAAGCACCATCTTCTGGCGGAACAGTTAAACCAAATACGAACTCGCCATCAAATAAAACCTCCGATACTCCATCAACTAAAGTCAACGAAGACACAAAAAAAACCCAAAAAAATCAAGATGGAAAAGGAAACGATACTGATAAAGTAAATACCTGTGGTGACCCCGTCGATATAGTGAGAGGCGATCTCATTCAAGCATGGTCAGTCATTAATATTCCGGGTCTATTACCTATCGAACTAACGCGAACCTATTACTCTACTCAATCCCCCAATGGTATTTTTGGAAAGAAATGGGCAGATAACTGGTCAATGTATCTGCTAATCAATGACAACACAATAGACTTTCAAGACCCTGAGGGGAGCTTATATACTTTTACCGCTCCTAACGATGAAGTGCGCTCCCGAAACTTACGAGCTCCACATTATCTACTATTGGGTAATAAACAAACAGGGCTACAAATACAAGATAATCGCCGTCAACGTATCTATCACTTTGATACATTATCTTTATCTTGTCGTCGATTAGTTAAAATCACTAATTTGCAAGGAATTGCACTACACTTTCATTACGATGATAAACAGCAACTCAGCCACATTTTACGTGATGATGGTTTTTTGGTTCGACTCCATTATCAACACAACCAACTAACTCATATCAATTATGAGCATGCTCAGCAAATACAACGGTTAGTTACGTGTCAATATGATAATCATGGTTATTTAAGTGAATGTGATGCTTTCCAACAAAACCACTTATGGCACACTTATACACCTGAAGGTTGGATGACCTCATGGCGAGATACAGATCAAACAGAACTCACTATTTGTTATGATAAACAAGGACGGGTCATTCAAACTCATTCAGATAGTGGGTATTGGTGCGATCGTTTCTTATATGATGACACATTACAGATTAACACTTATATAGACGGTGAAGGAGGTCATTACCGCTATTATTACAATGAAGATCAATTGGTCGTGCGTACCCTTGACCCTTTAGGTCGAGAAACTCGCACACAGTGGCGTGATTTTCAAAAGATCAGTGAAACCAATGATACTGGTGAGACTACACACTATATCTACCATGTCGATGGGTTACTGGCACAGATTCACCTACCAGATAAACGTAAAGTGGGTTATGAATATAATGATAATGGACAACTCACTCGTTACATTGCCCCAACAGGCGACGAATGGCAGCTAAGCTATGATACGCAAGGAAACCTAATAGCCATCATCGACCCACAAGGCCAAATACAAACTTACGAATATAGCCAACACGGCGAACTGCTCAAAGCCATTTCTCCCGATGGTGCACAGTGGCAATATGAATACAACGCCGCACATCAACTGATTAAGAGCACTAACCCATACCAAAATAGCACTGAATATCAGTTTGATGAACTCGGTCGCTTACAAGCTTATACCGATGCACTCAAGCACACTACCCGCTACCGTTATAGTCAAGAGCATGACGGCGTTAACGGCAGTGTCAGCGATGTATTATTACCTGATGGCACCCATCAACACATTGAATATGACAGCGAGCGCCGCGTTGTTGCGGTCACCGACGGTGAAGGTCGCACTACCCGCTATCGGTATGGCCCGTTTGATTTGCTCATGGCAATGGTACGCCCCGATGGCAGCGAAATTCATTTTGAATATGACGCATTAACTCGTCTGAAAAAAGTGATAAGCTCACTCGGTGAAACATATACCTATGAGCGTGATGCGGCTGGGCAAATCATTCGAGAAACCGATTTTACTGGACGCGTACTTGAATATCGTTACGACCGCTTAGGCCGACGCATTGCCACTCGTTACCCCGATAACCACGAGCTTCGCTGGCGCTATGCCTCCTCGGGAGTCATCATTGAACAAAGTGAATGGGTCGACGATGGCATTAACACGCAATGCCTCTCCACCACCACCTATGAATACGATACCCATTTACGCCTCGTTAAAGCCACTAACCCCGATTCGGTGGTCGAGTTCGAATACAATGCCCACGGCCAGTTAACCTGCGAACGCATTAATGGCCGTGAGGTACACCATCAATGGGATGAAGCTACACATACCCTCACCCAAACGCGCTTTGGTGAACGTGAACTCCATTACGCTTTCGGTCAATTGGGGGAATTAACTTCCCTACAAGTGGGTCAGCATGCCCCCTTACGCTTTAGCTACAATGCCGTGGGGCAAGAATATTTACGCCGCAGTGACGCCGGCTTTGTGAACTCCAGTCACTACAATGCAGCCGGTTTATTAGCACACCAACGCGCTGGACGCGGCTCCGAGAACTTCTTACGTGCCATGCAAGAAGCGCCGCATCTGCCTCCGGTCTGTACCGATGTGCACCGGTCATTCCACTATGACCGCGCCCATAA